>CACGPY010000034.1 GCA_902575095.1 uncultured Pelagibacteraceae bacterium | reverse complement strand
CTTCTTCAATAGAAAAAGCTATAATCGCAACTTTTCTATCTAATCTAGAAATTTTTTTTATTCCTGAATAACTCAATTTTGAGTATCTATCTTTTTTTTCGAATTCTACATTTTGAACTAATTCGTTAATTATTTTAGCCATGACTTGAGATCCTAAAAACATTGTCATTTTTGTTCCACGAGACTCAAGCATTCTTTCAGTAAAAATATGACCTCTCTCTCGATCAGAACACATCTGTATTTCATCAATAGCTATAAAATCTACTTCCTTATTTTTAGGCATCGACTCAACGGTGCAAATATAATAGCAAGCTGTACTTGGGATAATTTTTTCCTCTCCTGTAATTAGAGCAACTTTTTCTTCTCCAACTTTATTTATACATTTGTCATAAACTTCTCTGGCTAACAGCCTTAAAGGTAAACCAAAAATTCCAGATTCAAATTCCAACATTTTTTCAATAGCGACATAAGTTTTTCCAGTATTTGTTGGCCCTAAGAGTGCAATGATTTTTGAGGAGTTGGCATTCATATTTGTGTCAGATAATTTTTTTTACACTATATGTAGATCACATTTGAGAACAAAATATGATTAAAACATGACCGAATCGTTTTGTCAAATGTTCCAATTTTTAAAATTGATTTGACTTATTATAGGCAGTCCCCGTATAGGTAATTTAGAGTAAATGTCTTCTAAAGTAAAAAAAAAAATTCTCAGACTTAAAGAGTCCTCAACATTAGTTATCAACGAAAAATCTAAAGAATTAATTTTTAAGGGAAAAAAAGTATATCAATTTGGCTTCGGTCAATCACCATTCCCAGTCCCAGAAAAAATTGTAGAGGCATTAAAAAATAATGCTCATAGAAAAGAATATTTACCAATTCAAGGATTGCCAGAATTAAGAGAAAATATTTCTAAATACTTAACTAAAAGAACAGGAAACGATTATCCAAAAGAAAATATTTTGATTACACCTGGATCAAAAGAAGCAATGTTATTAATACACATTGCTTTTAACGGAGAAATAATAATACCAGCACCAGGTTGGGTTTCCTACGAACCTCAAGCAGAAATTGGTTCTAATAAAGTTCACTGGCTAGAAACAACAAGAGAAAATAACTGGTTTCCTACAGGTAAAGAACTTGAAAAAAAAATCAAATCAATTGGCAAAAATAAAAATTTGATTCTAATTTTAAATTCTCCAAATAATCCATCGGGAGCGGTTTGCGAAAATTTAGAAGAATTAGCTAGAGTAGCAAAAAAATTTAAAATTATGGTTTTATCAGATGAAATTTATACTGACCTTACATTTTCAAATCAGTATAATTCTATATCAAAATTTTACCCTGAACTTACTTTTATAACTGGAGGACTTAGTAAGTGGTGTGGAGCTGGAGGTTGGAGATTAGGATTCTTGGCTGTTCCAAAAAAATTAACTGAATTTTTAAAAAGTTTAAAGTCTCTCGCTAGTGAGTCTTACTCAACGGTAAACACACCAACACAGTTTGCATCGGTAGAAGCTTACGCCCATGAACACAATTTATATAAACTTAAAGTCAGGGCAATATTAAAAGCTGTTGGAAACTATGTTTACAAGAATCTAAAATCAAACAAGATACTAATAGCTCCGCCACAAGGTGCATTTTACCTAATGCCAGAATTTAAAAATAAGAAATACAAATCTTCATCAAAACTATGTGAAGCTATTTTAAACGAAACAGGTGTAGCAATGTTACCAGGTTCGGACTTTGGTTTCAGACCAAAAAAAATGTTAACAAGATTAAGTTATACTGATTTTAATGGGGTAGAATTTTTTAGAGGTGTAACCAATTGTAAGATGATAGATGATGAAATGATTAAAAAGTATGCCCCAAATGTAGTCGAGGGTGTAAACAAATTATCAAATTGGGCCAAAAATTTATAAGATTCTCTTTGACCTACATTAAATAACATAGTTAAATTAATTATTATAACAAGAGAGGTACACATGAAAAAAATGATATCATTGATTTCAGCGGTACTAGTAATGTTTGCTTTTTCAAGCCCTATTACTTCAATCGCAAAATCAGCAGAGTTCTTTACAATAGGAACAGGCGGACCTACAGGAGTATATTTCCAAACAGGTAACGCAATCTGTAAAATGTTACACAAGTCAGCAATCAGTGCTGATCACGGTAGAAAAA
>CACGPY010000033.1 GCA_902575095.1 uncultured Pelagibacteraceae bacterium | reverse complement strand
AGTATATTCAGCTTTTAAATTTTTTCTATTTACCCTACTGGGATCAGTTTTGATGCTTGTTGCCATTATTGCAATCTACTGGATAACAGGGACAACTGATGTCACTCAAATTTATGAAATAAAAATACCTAAAGAGTATCAAAATTTATTATGGTTAGCTTTTTTCAGTTCTTTTGCTGTGAAAACGCCAATGTGGCCAGTTCACACTTGGTTGCCTGATGCGCATGTTGAAGCGCCTACAGCCGGATCAGTAATACTAGCTGCAATACTTTTAAAAATGGCTGGGTATGGTTTTTTGAGATTTTCTCTTCCCATGTTTCCAATAGCTTCAGAATTTTTTACACCATTAATTTTTACACTAAGTATTATTGCTATAATTTACACTTCTTTAGTCGCTTTGATGCAAGAGGATATGAAAAAATTAATCGCATATTCCTCAGTTGCCCATATGGGTTATGTAACTCTTGGAATATTTACATTTACCAAACAAGGAATTGAAGGGAGTGTTTTTCAAATGATTAGTCATGGATTGATTTCAGCAGCTTTATTCCTTTGCGTAGGGGTTGTTTACGACCGATTACATTCTAGAATGATCAGCACTTACGGCGGTTTAGTAAATTATTTACCAAAATATTCTTTTTTGTTTATAGTTTTTGCTTTAGCTGGATTGGGCCTTCCAGGAACATCCGGCTTCTTAGGAGAGTTTTTAGTTTTAACAGGATCCTTCCAGAAGAATTATTTGGTTGCAATGTTAGCTACATTTGGAGTTGTCTTAGGAGCTGCATATATGCTTTGGCTTACAAAGAGAGTAATATTTGGAGTAACTAAAAATGATCAAATTAAAAATTTAAAAGATGTAAATAAATCAGAAATCATTATGTTAGGTATATTAGCTCTACTGGTCATTTTTTTTGGATTTTATCCAGTTCCATTAATGGAAACCTTAAATGTTTCAGTAGATAATTTAATAGATAATTACGAAATAGCTGTTCAAACAAAGGGTTTAAATTAGCATGATAAATAATCTAAATATATTGCTTCCAGAAATTTTTTTAACGCTATCAATATTTTCTATCTTAATGATCGGTGTATTTATTAAAAATAGTTTTAATTTAATTTTTAACTTAACTTCATTAATAATTTTATTAACCATTGCCATAATTTTAAATAGTTCGAATAATGTAGAAAAAATATTTTTAGAGAGTTTCACAAGAGATTCTTTTTCTAACTTTTTCAAAATTTTGATACTTGTCTCAAGCTTATTTGTACTTAATTCATCAAAAAATTTTATTTTAGATAAGAAATTGGCAAAATTTGAATATCCAATAATAATATTACTTTCAATTTTAGGTATGTTTTTTATGGTAAGTTCTAATGATATAATATTATTTTATTTAGGTTTAGAGTTGCAATCATTATCACTGTATATTTTAGCTTCAATTGATAGAGATAATCTAAAGTCATCAGAATCGGGTATAAAATATTTTGTATTAAGCGCTTTATCATCCGGTTTATTACTATACGGTTGCTCTTTATTATACGGATTTACGGGTACAACTAATTTTGACTTAATTGCGGGCGAACTAGGCAAAGAAAATATTGGCGCAGTGTTTGCAATGGTATTTATTCTTGTTGGTCTTGCATTTAAAGTTTCAGCTGTTCCTTTTCATATGTGGACACCTGATGTGTATGAAGGAGCACCAACATCAATTACAAGTTATTTTGCAGTAGTTCCAAAAGTTGCTGGACTAGCAGTTTTAATCAAGTTTATGTTAATACCATTTTCAAAAATATTAATGGAGTGGCAGACTATAATTATTTTCATATCTATAGCTTCAATGATTTTAGGTGCAGTTGCTGCAATTGGCCAAAAAAATATAAAGAGATTACTAGCTTATAGTTCAATAGGTCACATTGGTTATGCTTTAGCAGGTGTAGCAACGGGAGTGATCTCAGGGTATGAAAGTGCAATAGTTTATATTTCTATTTATGTTGTAATGAATCTTGGTGCTTTTTCATGTCTGTATCTATTAAAAAAAGATGGTGAGTATAAAGAAAATATTTCTGACTTATCAGGTATTTCAAAAAAACATCCAATCTTAGCTATATCATTTTTAGTAATTTTATTTTCTTTAGCAGGCATACCTCCGCTTGGAGGATTTTTTGCTAAATTTTATGTATTTACTGCGGTAGTTGAACAAAAGTTATATGCTTTAGCAATAATAGGATTATTAACAACTGTAATATCGGCTTTTTATTATCTTAAAATAATTAAGACTATTTATTTTGATCCCAGTATCATTAGTTTTGATAAT
>CACGPY010000032.1 GCA_902575095.1 uncultured Pelagibacteraceae bacterium | reverse complement strand
CCGAATTAATAGAACTTATTTTTGCAGTATAAGTGTCATAAGCAAGGTAAACTATGTAAAGAATTCCAGCCCATTTGAGATAATATAAAATTTCAGGATTATCAGTTAAAAAAGAGCCAATAAGAAATACGACTAAAATTCCCTGTATTATATTTGCACTAACATCGCCAACGGCAGTCCAAACAGATTTTTTTAATCCGTAATTTAAAGTGTGAGAAACAATAACAACTCTTGGAAGACCTGGGGTAATAAATAAAAACAATATAATTTGAAGAAAGATTAAATAGTCACTTGGAAACATATTATTAAAGACTATATAGAATTATATGAAGAAAAAAAGTTCTTTCCCACAAACTAAAGTTAAAAACCCAGAGCCAAAAAAAAAAGATGAAAATTGGATAATATGGGCTGCTTGGGCTGACAGAATTACATTCGAAGAAATAAAAGAGAAAACTGGTAAGTCAGAATCTGATGTTATAAAAATCATGAGGAAGAATTTAAAGCCTGGATCTTTTAGGCTTTGGCGAAAAAGAGTCCACAACACAAGTATTAAACATAGGAAAAAATTTCAACTAGGTAGAAAAAAACTAAGAGAAAAAATAAAATTAACTGATATATATTAATTATGAAAAAAGTCACAATGTATTCTGGAAATCCTTGCACTTATTGTGCGGCAGCTAAAGCTTTATTAAAAACAAAAAATGTTGAAATAGAAGAAATTGATATCTGGGCAGATCCAGCTAATGCTAAAGAAATGTTGCAAAGAACAAATGGCGCAAGAACTATACCTCAGATTTTTATTGGCGATCATTACATCGGTGGTAATGATAAACTTCAAGAAGCCAATAAAAACGGAGAGCTTGATAAATTATTAGCTTAATTAATATCTTTAAAAAAAGGCATTGCGTCTCCTGCCCCAAGTTTTGTTGTTGATAAACCAGCTACTCTATTAGCTAATTCTAAACACTCTTTAATCGGTTTTTCTTTAGATAAACCAAAAGCTAAACCACCATTAAAAGCATCTCCTGCTCCGGTAGTATCAATAGCTTTGACAGAAGAAGCTTTTAAATAAATTTCTTCTTTTCCATCAGAGTAAAACAATCCTTTTTCTCCAAGTGTAATTATTATTTTTTTTATGCCTAAATTTACTAATTTATCTGCTGCTTGTTTTGCTTCTTTTTCATTTGTAATTTTAATACCAGTATAAAATTCTGCTTCTGTTTCATTAGGAGTAAAGTAATCAATATTGCTATAAAACTCTTTTGTAATTTCTGATGCAGGTGCAGGATTTAATATAGTTAAACATCCATTTTCCTTAGCAATTTTAAGACAATGTAAGGTAACATCTTTAGGTACTTCAAGTTGAGTTAAAAAGATCTTTGAATTTTTTATAATATCAATATGTTTATCTATTTCAGCAACTTTTAAAGTCGAAGGCGCTCCAACGATAACATTGATTGCATTTTTTCCAGAGTTCTTATCAACTAAAATTCCAGCCACACCAGTTTGTAAATTTTTGTCTTGAATAACACTTTTAGTATTAATTTTATTTTTTGTAAGCGTGTTTAAAGCTAATTCACCGTAAGTGTCTTTTCCAATCTTGCTTATAAAATTTACTTTTGCACCTAATCTTGCAATGGCTACTGCTTGATTGCATCCTTTTCCACCGGGTCCAACATTGTATTTATTTCCTAATATAGTTTCTCCAATAGCAGGAATTTTAGGTCCTGAAAAACTTATGTCAGCTACAAATATACCTAAGACAGAAATATCGCTCATTAGCCAAGCGTAGTTAGGAAAGGAAAGATTGTCAAAATATAATAACTTATAACTTGGATTTGATTAGTAGCAATCAAAACACCAGTAAGTAATAAAATTACTCCACCCGTTTTAGTAACTCTTCCGTAATATTTACTAAAACCTTTTCTAGTTGTTAAAAATTTAGTCATATAATAGCCAGATAAAATAAATGGGATTGCCAAACCTAAAGAGTAAAATGAAAGCAACAATACTCCAGAACTAACGGAAGCTTCTGTTGCAGATAAAGCCAATATAGATCCTAGCACAGGCCCAATACATGGTGTCCATCCAAAAGCAAAGGCTGCACCAACCAATAAAGGGAAAGCATAATTTTTTTTATAACTTTGAGTTTCAATTCTTTTTTCCTGATTTAAGAAACGTAAATTAAAAATTCCTAGCATTTGAAGTGAGAAAAGAATAATTAAAATTCCTGCTGCAATTCTTAATTCATTAGATAAAAATAATAATATATTTCCAATAGCCGAAGCCGTCGCTCCTAAGATTATAAAAACAATTGAAAATCCTATAGAAAATAAAAT
>CACGPY010000031.1 GCA_902575095.1 uncultured Pelagibacteraceae bacterium | reverse complement strand
TGTCAAGACATATACATTCCACCATTTACATGTATAGTCTCACCATTAATATATTTTGCCATATCAGACGCAAGAAATGCCACACAATTTGAAACGTCTTCAGCAGAACCTAAGTCCCCGGATGGAATTTTACTTATTAGAATTTTCTTAAATTCATCATTTATAGCATCTGTCATATCTGTTTTTATAAATCCCGGTGAAACACAGTTAATGTTAATATTCTTTTTAGCATACTCTAAAGCGAGACTTTTTGAGAAAGCGATAATACCAGCTTTTGATGCTGCGTAATTTGCCTGACCGAGATTTCCAGTATGTCCAACTATTGATGTAATATTTATTATTTTTCCATATTTTTTTTTTAACATTTTTTTTATAGCGTATTTACAAGTTAAAAAAGAAGATGTTAAATTTACATCTAATACTTTTTTCCAATTTTCTTCGGTTAGTCTAATGGATAAATTATCTAAAGTTATTCCTGCATTATTTATTAAAATTTCTAAACCTCCTAATTGAGTATCTATTTTTTCAATAAATTTTTCTATTTCTGAGTGATTATCTAATTTAAATTTTTCTACTTTAATTTTTGGAAACTCTTCTTTTAATTTATCAAGCTTTTCTTCTCTAGTGCCTGTAGCTATAATTTTTGCACCAAAGTTATAGAATTTTGCTACAAGACTTTTGCCAATACCTCCCGTAGCACCTGTAATTAAAACATTTTTATCTTTTAAATTCATTTTCGATATTTTTCATATCATCTATTGAATTTATAGAAAAGCTATTAGAATCTTTTATTGTTCTTTTTACCATGCCAGATAAGGCTTTGCCTGGACCTATCTCAATAAAATTTCTTATTCCTTGTTTTTCCATAAATATCAAGCTCTCACGCCATTTTACTGTTGAAAAAATTTGATCTATTAATAACTTTTTAATAATTGAAGAATCATCCTCTGCTTCAGCTGTTACGTTGTTTACAATTTTAAATAATGGTTTATTAAAATTTGTTTGATTAATCTTATTTTTCATTTTTTCAGATGCAGGTTTCATCAAAGAACAATGAAATGGCGCACTAACTTTAAGCGGAATAGATTTAATTTTTTTTTCTTTCAATATCTTTTGCAATTTTTCAACGCACTCACTTTCTCCACTAATAATAACTTGACCATTAGCATTATCATTTGCTATTTCACAAACTTTTTTATTATTTTGATCTTTTAATATTTTTTTGATTTCGTCTATCTCTAAGCCTAGTATTGCTAACATTTTTCCTTGACCTACGGGCACAGCTTCTTGCATGGCTTTTCCTCTTTCATTTAATAAAAATAATGCATCATCATAGCTCAAAGATTCAGCGCATACTAATGCACTATATTCTCCTAAAGAATGACCAGCAAAATATTTGAAAGATTTAAAATTTAAATTAAATTCTTCTTTAAGAACTGCAAAAATTGAATAACTAACAATTAAAATTGCTGGTTGAGTATTTTCTGTTAGTTGTAACTTATCTTCTGGTCCCTCTAATATTATTTTTGAAATTGGGTAATTAAGTTTATCGTCAGCTTGTTTGAAGATTTTTTTTACCAGATCATAAATATTATAAAATTCTTTACCCATGCCTACAATTTGTGAACCTTGGCCTGGAAATAATAATGCATTCATTTTATGAAGTTTATTCAATAATTATTAGTATTGCTATAATTTAATATTATAGTATAAACCAGTTTTTAATAATATTTAATTAACTAAATTAATACACGAATTATGGCTTTTTATGAAAATACAATAGTAGCTAAACAGGATTTGGCTGATAGTGAATTGAAATCGTTAAAAAATAAGTACAGCGATGTAATTAAAAATACTTCTGGAAATGTTGTTAAAATTGAAGAATGGGGTCTTTTAAACTTAGCTTCAAAAATAAAAAAGTATAAAAAAGGCTTTTACATTCACTATAAATTCGAGGGAAATAGCAAAACTTTAAATGAATTCGAAAAGCAAATTAAAGTTGACGCAGCAGTTTTAAGACATTTAACAGTTAAATATAAAAAATTGGACACAAATAACGAATATTTTAAAACTAATAAAAAATAATTACGCTAATGAAAAAAAGAAACATTAAATTTAAAAAAAGAGGAAACAGCTCGTTAAATAAACTAAGCTTATTTCAAAAGAATGATGGAAAGTTTTCAAAAAAATGCCCGCTATCCACTAAAAATGCACCTATTATTGATTATAAAAATATTTCATTACTAAAAAAATATGTGTCTGATAATGGGAAAATTATATCATCAAAAATTACATCTGTTTCTTTCACAAAACAAAAAAAATTATCTAGAGAAATAAAAAAAGCAAAAATTTTAGGTCTTTTATAAAATGGATATTA
>CACGPY010000030.1 GCA_902575095.1 uncultured Pelagibacteraceae bacterium | reverse complement strand
CTTTTACAAAATCAAAAAATTTAGAATTATTAGAAAATTTAAAAAAATGGTTTAAATTCAAGTATGAAGTAATTTATTTTTACAATGTTTATGGACCTTATCAAATATGCAAAGGTCAAATGTCTACAGTGATTGGAATTTTTGAAGACCATTACAAAAGAAGCAAGCCACTTCCAGTGGTTAAACCAGGTACTCAATCTAGGAGATTTACCCACATAGAAGATACTGTTAATATTTGTTACTTAGCTTGGAAGAAAAATCTATGTAGACATTACAGTATTGCCAACAAAAAATCATAAATACACACCTAGTTCACCTTATTCAGCTTCAAAAGCCAGTGCGGACCACCTAGTTAAATCGTATATTAGAACATATAAACTAAATGCTGTAATTTCTAATTGTTGTAATAATTATGGTCCATATCAATTCCCTGAAAAATTGATTCCAAAAATGATTTCAAATATTTTTAACAATAAAGAACTACCAATTTATGCAAAAGGTAAAAATTCAAGAGAATGGATACATGTTGAAGATCATTGTTCAGCCTTATTCCAGTTGTATTTAAGAGGTAAAAATGGAGAAAGCTACAATGTTGGCTCAGGAATTAATTTAAGTAACATAAATTTAGTAAAAAAATTATTAAAGATTTGCAATATTATGAATATAAAAATTGGCAAAAAAACTAAAATAAAGTACGTTAAAGATAGACCTGGTCACGACTTTAGATACGCATTAAATAGTAATAAAATTTTAAAAAAATTAAATTGGAAGCCGAAAATAAAATTTGAAAAAGGTCTTAAACAAACAATCATCTGGTATTTGAATAATAAAAAATTTTTAACGAATATTTCTGAAAAAAACTATGAGAGAAGATTAGGTTTGAAAATATGATTAAAAAAGGAATTATATTGGCCGGTGGTTTAGGTACAAGAATGAGTCCTTTAACAAAAGCTGTAAATAAGCAACTTCTTCCATTATACGATAAGCCATTAATATTTTATCCGTTATCTGTTTTGATGTTAGCTGGTATAAAAAAAATACTTATTATTGTAAATAAAGGACAATTAAACCAATTTAGAAAAATTTTACCTGAAAAAAATAATTTAGGAATATCTATAGAATATAAAGAACAAATAAAACCAGGGGGACTGCCTCAGGCTTTCACTATCGGTGAAAAATTTATTAATAAAGATAGCGTTTCGTTAGTTCTTGGAGACAATTTCTTTTATGGGCAAAGTCTTACTAAAATTTTAAAAAAAAACATAAATTTAAAAAATGGTGCAAAAATTTTTATTCACCCTGTAAAAAATCCCTCTCTTTATGGAGTTGCTACTTTAGGAAAAAATAAAAAAGTTATTAATCTTATTGAAAAACCTAAAAAAACTAAGTCTAACCTAGCTGTCACTGGTCTCTACTTTTTTGATAATAAAGTTGTTGAACTTACTAAAAAACTGAAACCTTCAAAAAGAGGTGAGCTGGAGATTATAGATTTACTTAATTTTTACAGAAGAAAGAATAAATTGAAAGCAGAATTTATTGGTAGAGGTGGTTCTTGGCTAGATACTGGCAATGTTGATGATTTTTACGATGCATCTAATTTTATATCTACAATTGAAAAGAGGCAAGGTCTAAAAATTGCATGCCTTGAGGAAATAGCGCTAAATAATAATTGGATTAAAAAGAAACAAATAAAAAATTCTATTTTGTTTTATGGCAATTGTAACTATTCAAAATATTTAAAATCGTTGCTCAATTAATGCCAAGAATTATTGTAACAGGTTCAGACGGAAGATTTGGTAAAATTTTACAAAAACTAAATAATAATTTTATATTTAGAAACAAAAAAGAATTAGATATCTTATCACCTAAATCTATCTCTAGAAATTTCAAGAAATATATGCCCAGCCACGTTCTTCATTTGGCTGGCCTATCTAGACCAATGGATATACATGAAAAAGACATTATAAAAAGTATTGATTTAAATATAATTGGTACATGTAATTTAGTGAAAGAGGCATCTAAAAGAGGTGCTAAATTTATATACTTATCTACAAGTTATGTTTACCCTGGTGAAAAAGGTAATTACACTGAAAAAGATGCTGTTAAACCCTGGAATAATTACTCTTGGTCTAAGCTTGGTGGTGAAAGTGCAGTACAAATGTACAAAAATTCTTTAATTATTAGATTATGCATGACGCAAAAACCTTTTGTTCATAAAAAGGCATACGCAAACGTAAAATCTAATTTCATTTTTCAAGAAGACGCAGCCAAATTAATTTTAAAAATTATAAATAAGAAAGGTATCATAAATGTGGGCGGTCCGAGTCAAACAGTTTATAAATTTGCAAAAAAATATAATAAAAAGATAAGAAAAATATTCTCAAAAGGAGAATTTCCAAAAAGAACTGATATGAGTTTAAAAAAACTTAAGTCAATATTAA
>CACGPY010000029.1 GCA_902575095.1 uncultured Pelagibacteraceae bacterium | reverse complement strand
GCTACATAAGCTATTTTAAAGTCTGTATATTTTCTTAATGAAATTTTGCTATCCTCTTTGTGTAAAAACATTTGACCATTGGTAGGTTTATAAAATCCAGTTAGACAATTAAATACTGTTGTTTTTCCAGCTCCATTAGGTCCAATGATTGAAGTAATTTGATTATTTTTTGCTTCAAAACTTAAATCATCAATTGCGATTAAACCACCAAACTTCATTGTTAAATTTTCTACTGATAATAAGTTATTCATTTTTTATCTCCGTGCATAAGAATGGTTGGTTTTCTATTCGCTAAAATTCCTTTAGGTTTAAAAACCATAATTAAAACCATAGCTCCACCAAAAGCGATCATCCTATATTGCTCTAAATCTCTAAACATTTCTGTAATTCCAATTAAGAAAATTGATGCAAGAATTACTCCAGTTTGTGAACCCATACCGCCTAATACAACAATAGCAACAATGATTGCAGACTCAATAAATGTAAAACTTTCTGGACTTATAAATGCTTGTCGAGTTGCGAAAAATGAACCAGCGAATCCACCAAACATGGCTCCAATTGCAAAAGCAGTTAATTTTGTATTTGTAGGATTTACACCTAAAGATTTACAAGCAATTTCATCTTCTCTTAAAGCCTCCCAAGCTCTACCAACAGGAAGTTTTCTTATCTTCAGCGTAAAGTAATTTGTAATTAAAGCTAATACTAAGATTAAATAGTATAGAAATATTATTCGGTGCATTGTTGAATACTCAAGATTGAAAAATAAATGAAAACTTGTTTCCCCTTCATCTGGAGATCTTTTAAAAGGTAATCCAAAAAAGGATGGTCGTGGTATTCCAGTAATACCATCAGGACCATTTGTTACCTCATACCAGTTAATCAAAATAATTCTTATAATTTCTCCAAATCCTAAAGTAACAATTGCAAGATAATCACCTCTTAATCTTAAAACAGGAAAGCCAAGTAAAATTCCAAAAAAAGCTGCAAACACTCCTGCTAAAGGTAAACAAATCCAAAAAGACCAACCAAAAGTAGTTGCGATTAATGCATATGAATATGCGCCAACTGCATAAAAGGCTACATAACCTAAATCAAGAAGTCCTGCTAAACCAACTACGATATTTAAGCCCCAGCCAAGCATAATGTAGGTTAAAATCATTATCGCTACATCCATGAAGTATCTGTCTGTAAAAGGTAAAAAAGGAAACACGACGGCAAATAAAATTGCGGTAATTGCAAAGTGTTTTGCTTTATCTTCAGTTATCGCTGAAAACTTAGATGTAAACTTTGAAAAAAAAGTAATTTCAGTTTTTCTAGCGGAATTTAAATTAATTAAAAATCGTCCTAAAATACAAAGTCCAACTAGTAAAAAAACTACTCCCCATTGAGGAGTGATAAATAAACCTTCTCCTTTAGATGCAGTTCTAAGACCGACTATCGGACCAAACAAAGCTAAAGCAATTAAGCCTGTAAATAAACTATCTTTAAATGACTGAATGATATCTTTCTTTTCCATTAAACTTTCTCGATATCAGGTTTTCCAAGAAATCCAGTTGGAAAGAAAATTAAAACTACAATTAATACACTAAAAGCTGCAACATCTTTATATTCAATAGAAACATATCCTGACCACATTGTCTCTATTAAACCAATCAGCAACCCACCTAACATTGCTCCAGGCAAAGAGCCGATTCCACCAAGCACTGCTGCAGTAAAAGCTTTTATTCCAGCTAAGAACCCAATGTAAAAATCAATTACACCGTAATAAAGCACAAACATCATACCAGCTACTGATGCTAATGAAGAACCAATTATAAATGTAATTGAAATTGTTCTATCTACATTTATTCCTAACAATGCAGTCATTGTTCTATCTTGTTCGCAAGCTCTTTGAGCTCTACCTAAATCTGTTTTTGTAATAAGATATGTAAAAATGCCCATTAAAATTATTGTTAAGATAACGATAAAAATTTGAAGATAACTGACTGTAACAATAAACTCAGAATTTTTAAAAAATTCTAAACCACCACTAATTAACGGTTGCATAGGCTTTACTCTAGCCCCTTGAGCAACTTGAACGTAATTTTGTAAAACAATTGACATACCTAATGCAGAAATAAGTGGAGCTAATCTGAAAGATCCTCTTAATGGTTTGTAAGCTAATTTTTCAACTGTCCATCCATAGCAAGCCGTGAAAAGCATAGCTATTAGTAAAACTAAAAGTAAAATAATCGGTAAGGCTACTCCAGTTAAACCAAAGATAACAAATGAAATTAAAGCAACAAAAGCTCCTATCATAAAGATATCGCCATGAGCAAAGTTGATCATTCCAATAATTCCATAAACCATAGTGTAACCAATTGCGATAAGTCCATAGATCGAACCTAAAGTAATCCCGTTTACTAATTGTTGTATAAAATATTCCATGATTTACTTACTTACTCTTTTATTCACATTATCAAGAGATTTGGTGAACTTAGTGAAGAATTTTCCTTTTTTCAATTCATTAAGAACTTGCATATTTAAGCCTTTAGGTGTCTGTGAATCCGCTACGAGTTTTTTAAAGCCTTGAGATGATTTACTTAAAGCATCCTGACTTAAAGCTAAAAATAATTCAGCAACATAAGTATCGGCTAATTTTTTATTAACCCCCTTTTTACTTAGCCATTTAGAACTCGTATTAAGTATCTCATAGTAAGCTGCCATCAAAGAAGCAGTAGACCAAAACTTGTAGCTTAGTTTTTCATTTCTTACCTCTAGAACTTGCCCTAAATGTTTAAAAATATTCTTAGCAAATTTACTTGGCGGACAAACAATAATTGGTCCTTTTTT
>CACGPY010000028.1 GCA_902575095.1 uncultured Pelagibacteraceae bacterium | reverse complement strand
CTTCCTTCAAAAAATGGATCTGTAGATCCTGAAAACAAATTTCAAATGGAATGGGAGATAGACTCTTTTTCAAAAAAATATTTAAAAGAAATTACAAATGCTGCTGAAGACTCTGATAAAATTATTTTAGCTACGGACCCTGATCGTGAAGGTGAAGCTATCGCATGGCATGTTAAAGAAGTTTTAGATAAAAAAAAATTATTAAAAGATAAACACCTAGAACGTGTTGTTTTTAATGAGATTACAAAGAAAGCAATTCTAGATGCTATTAAAAATCCCAGAGAAATTCATTTACCTTTAGTCGAAGCTTATCTAGCACGAAGAGCTTTGGACTATCTTGTGGGATTTAATATCTCACCAATCCTTTGGACAAAATTACCTGGATCAAAATCTGCAGGAAGAGTTCAATCTGTAGCCTTGAAGCTTATAACTGAAAGAGAAAAGGAAATAGAATTATTTAAACCAGAAGAATACTGGACACTTACATCGGACTTTACGAACAAAGATAATAAAAATATTTTCTCAAAATTAAGTTTATTTAATGGAGATAAAATTGAAAAATTTTCTTTCAAAAATAAAGAGGAAATACAAAAAGCAGTTGATGTAATCAATAAATCAAAATTTAAAATTGCTGATGTAAATACTAAAGTATTTAGACGAAACCCCTTAGCTCCTTTTACAACATCAACTTTGCAACAAACTGCTTCGGGACGATTTGGTTTTGGAGCTTCCAGAACAATGCAAATTGCACAACGACTTTATCAAGGAGTAGATATCGAGGGTGAAACCACTGGATTAATTACTTATATGAGAACTGACGGAACTAATATTTCAAAAGAAGCAATTGATGACTTTAGAAAATTCATTGTTGATGATTATGGTGATAAATATTTACCAGACGCTCCAAATAGTTATACGGGGAAGAAAGCAAAGAATGCTCAGGAAGCTCATGAGGCAATAAGACCAACTAATATAAGCAGGAAACCTTCTGATATTAAAAAATATGTAAATGCAGATCAATTTAAACTCTATGAATTAATTTGGAGTAGAGCCTTATCATCTCAAATGACTCCAGCAGAGTTTGATAGAAATACGATAATTATTTCTTCGAACGATAATAAGATTAATTTTAGAGCTAGTGGCTCTGTCATAAAATTTGATGGGTTTCTTAAAGTTTATCAAGTTCAAGAAACTGACGAAGATGCAAAGAATATTTTGCCTGAGGTCAAAGTTGGAGAGGAAATTAGTATACTTAAGCTTAATGATGAACAACACTTCACAGATCCACCACCACGATACTCTGAGGCTAGTTTAGTGAAAAAGATGGAGGAATTAGGCATAGGGAGACCTTCTACTTATGCTAGCATTATCTCAGTATTATCAACGAGAAATTATGTCGAATTAATTAATAAAAGGTTTAATCCGACTGATAGAGGTAAGCTAATTTCAGCTTTTTTAGAGAAATTATTCTCTAAATACGTGGATTATAATTTCACTGCAGACCTAGAAAATCAGCTAGATGAAATAACTAGTGGTAAAATTGAATGGGTTCAAGTTTTAGATAATTTTTGGAAAGATTTTTACGAAAATGTTGGAAAAGTTAAAGAAAAGAGAACTAGAGAAGTATTAGACTTATTAAATGAAAGTTTAGGAGCTTTGATTTTTGAAAGGAATGATAAAGACGCTATAGATCGAAAGTGTAAGTTATGCTCCAATGGAGAGCTTAGTCTTAAGAATAGTTTTAGAGGTGGAGCTTTTATAGGTTGTTCAAATTATCCGGAGTGTAAATTTACTAGACCTTTATCTAAAGCTAAAGCTGCAGCTCAATATAATTTAGCTGAGCCTAAATTACTGGGTCAAAACGATAAAGGTAAAGATATATATTTAAAGAATGGTAGATTTGGCCCCTACTTACAATATGAAAAAGAAAAAGAAGAATTAGAAACAAAAAAGAAAAAAGGTAGAAAGAAAAAAAATGAGAATGAGCATCTGAAAAATGTATCAATTCCAAAAGGTATTGATGTTGACAGTGTTGATTTAGACAAAGCAAAATATTTATGCTCACTCCCTAAAGTATTAGGACAACATCCAGAAAATAAACAAGATATAACATTAAATTCTGGGAGATTTGGTCCTTATCTTAAGTGTGAAAATAAATCAGCAAGACTTGAAAATGTGGAAGATCTTTTTTCAATTGGTTTAAATAGAGCCATTACATTAATTGCTGAAGCAAAACCAGGTCGAATATCATCCTCATTAATAAAAGATCTTGGAGAACATCCAGAGGATAAAAAACCAGTAAGAATTATGAAAGGTCAGTACGGTCCTTATATAAAATATAAATCTTTAAACGCCACAATTCCAGAAGAGAAAGATCCAAATGAGTTAACTATGGAAGAGGCTTTAATTTTAATAGAAAAAAGAAGAGAATACGATAAAGCTAAAAAAAAAGGTAAAAGAAAATGAGTAAGATTGAAAATAAAATTAAAGAGTTAAATATAAAATTGCCAGATCCCAAACCGCCAGTTGGAGCTTACGTTGCAACTAAAATTGTTGGTAATTTACTTTTCATTTCCGGACAAATCTCAGCTGATGAAAATATGAATTTAATAAAAGGTAAAGTTGGAGAAGAATTAACTTTAGATCGAGCTTATAAGGCAGCAGAACGATGTGGTTTAAGCCTTTTAGCACATGCAAAAAAAGCTTGCGATGGTGATTTAGAAAAAATTAAATCTTGTGTAAAATTAACAGGATATGTGAATTCTTCAAATAATTTTAATGACCAACCAAAAGTAATAAATGGAGCATCAGATATTATAGTAAAAATTCTTGGCGATAAAGGTATGCACACAAGAGCCGCGGTAAGTGTAAACAGTCTACCTTTAGGAGTAGCTGTAGAGGTTGATGGAGTTTTTGAAATTAATTAGTATTTGGTCTTCCAATAGAGAAATATTCAATCTTTTTATTTAACATTTCTTCAGGGTTGTAAAGATTTCTTAAATCATAAACCTTAAAATTCTTTTTTTTATTCAATTTTTTGAAGTCTAAAGACTTAAATTCATCCCATTCTGTCAAAAGAATAATTAAGTCTGAG
>CACGPY010000027.1 GCA_902575095.1 uncultured Pelagibacteraceae bacterium | reverse complement strand
CCTTTAGATAAGAAAATAAAGAGAGAACTTACTAATGGTAAAAATATAAGAGTAGATAAAATAGGAAAGTCCATTTTTTAATTTAAAATCAAATAAGTAAGCAGAATTGATAAACCTATCAACATTACAAAAGCATAATCATATATAAATCCTGTTTGAAAAATACCTGCTTTATTAGAAAGTTTTTTTATTAATTTTGAGATACCGTCGGGACCAAATCTATCTATGAAACCTAGATCACCTTTTTTCCAAAAAAAAGAGCCAATTTTCTTAGCAGGTTTGACAAATAACAATTCGTACAGTTCATCTATATACCATTTATTGAGTAAAAAATTATAAAGTGGTGAATTAGTATTTTTAAATTCCTCTACAATTTTCGTGTTAGAAATAAAATAGTAATATGAGATTGGTATAGAAATTACTACTAACACTGGTGTTAAAATTAAAAACCATAAAGGAATTGGATCATGTTTGATTTCATTTAAAAAGAATATTGATGATTGCCAAAATTCATTACTATGATGACCAATAAATGTTGTTTTGAAAAAATAACCAGCGAAAATTGCACCAATAGCTAATAATAATAAAGGACCTAACATTAAGAAAGGAGACTCATGAGTTTCATTTAATGGAACTTTTGAATTATTGTATGGACCGTGAAATGTTTTAAAAAATAATCTCCAAGAATAAATTGAAGTTAAAAAAGCAGTAAAAATTCCAATAGTTGCCGCATAGTTCCCTAAAGAAGAATTTTTTAAATAAGCAAATTCAATAATTGCATCTTTAGAGTAAAAACCAGATAAAAAAGGAAATCCAGTTAAAGCCAAAGTTCCTATCAACATAAAAACATAGGTATACGGAAGTTTTTTTCTCACACCACCCATATTCCTAATATCTTGTTCATCTTTAAATGCATGAATAACTGATCCAGAACCTAGAAATAACAAAGCTTTAAAAAAGGCATGGGTAAATAAATGGAACATTGCTACATGATATGCACCTACACCTGCAGCAAAAAACATATAACCTAATTGGCTGCAAGTTGAGTAAGCGACTATTTTTTTTATATCATTCTGAACGAGAGCAACTGATGCTGCAAAAATTGCAGTGATCATTCCAACTATTGTAACTAAGTTCAAAGCAGTTTGAGAATATTCGAACAATGGGGAACATCTAACAACTAAAAACACACCGGCTGTTACCATCGTAGCTGCGTGAATAAGTGCTGATACTGGTGTGGGTCCTTCCATTGCATCCGGTAACCAAGTATGTAATAAAAATTGAGCTGACTTACCCATCGCTCCAATAAATAAAAATAAACAAATCAATGTAATTAGAGTTGTCTCAAAACCAAAAAATACCAATTTTTTTTCAATAATTGTGGAGCTAATTTAAAAACTTCTTGAAAATTTATCGTACCAAAATAAAAAAATATTAGAAAAATTCCAATCGCTAAACCAAAATCACCCACCCTGTTTACGATAAAAGCTTTTATTGCTGCATTATTTGCGCTCTCTTTTTTATACCAAAAACCAATTAAGAGATATGAACATAAACCTACTCCCTCCCAACCAAAAAATAATTGCAGAAAATTATCTGATACAACAAGAACTAACATTGAAAAAGTAAATAAAGATAAATAAGACATAAATCTTGGTTTGTGCGGATCATGACTCATGTAGCCAATGGAATAAATATGCACCAATGCTGAAATCAATGTAACAACTACAAGCATCACTGAACTTAAAGGATCAATATTTATTGACCAATTAGCAACAAAATTTCCTGAACTAATCCATTCGAATATTATAAAATTTCCGTATGTATTATTTTGAATCCCATTCCAAAACAAAATTATTGAAAACACAGCTGAAATACTTACGAATAAACTCGTGGTAATTTCAGAAAAGTATTTAATTAACGATTTACCTAAAAAGCCTAATATGGATCCAACTAAGGGTAAAAAAATTACAGCGTACTCCATTTATCCTTTCATTCCATGGATATCTTCTACTCTTATTGAACCTCTGTTCCTGTAATAAACAACAATTATTGCTAATCCAATTGCCGCTTCTGCTGCGGCCACTGTCAAAATTAACATTGTGAATATTTGCCCAACTATATCTCCAGAAAAAATTGAAAATGATATTAGATTTATGTTTACTGATAACAATATTAATTCAATGGACATCAATATTACTATTACGTTTTTTCTATTTAAAAAAATGCCAATTACACCTAAAAAGAATATTATTGCACCTAGAGATAAATAATGACCTAGTCCAATTTCAATCATCTATTTTTACCCCTTCATTGCTCTCTACATCTCTAAGCTCAATTGACGATGATGGATTTCTGGAGATTTGATTAAAATAACTTTGTTTTTTTACTCCCTTTCTTTGTCTAAACGTTAGAAGTATAGCTCCAATCATTGATAATAAAAGTATTACTCCAGCTAATTGAAAATATAAAATGTAATCAGTGTACATGACTAAACCTATTTGATGTGTGTTTGATATATCTGATAAATTTAAAGTGCTGCTTGACATAAGATCATCTTTAAATTTCCAGCCACCAACTACTACTAATAGTTCTAAAAGTATTAAAACACTAACTATTAATCCTATTGGAATATGAGTTGATTTTTTTCCAATAAACCAAGATTGTTTCTGCTCAGCTACGTTAAGCATCATGACGACAAACAAAAATAAAACTGCTACAGCTCCAACATAAACTATTAAAATAATCATACCTAAAAATTCAGCACCAACCATTATGAAAAGACATCCAACTGATATAAAATCTAAGATTAAAAAAAACACAGAATTAACGGTGCTTCTTGATGTGATTACCATTAAAGAAGAAAAAATTGCTATAACAGAAAAAAAATAAAAAAATACAGAATGAGCTAACATTTATCTATAAGGTTTATCTAGCTTAATATTCTTAGCCAAAACTGACTCCCATCTGTCGCCGTTGTCTAATAGTTTTTCTTTATTGTAATAGAGCTCTTCTCTTGTTTCTGTTGCAAATTCAAAATTAGGTCCTTGAACTATAGCTTCAACAGGACATGACTCTTGACATAAACCGCAATAAATACATTTCAACATATCGATATCGTATCTTGTTGTCTTCCTGCTACCATCTGCTCTTTCAGCTGACTCAATTGTTATAGCTTGGGCAGGACAAACTGCTTCACAAAGTTTGCAGGCTATACAT
>CACGPY010000026.1 GCA_902575095.1 uncultured Pelagibacteraceae bacterium | reverse complement strand
CCCAATAATTTTTTGATTATCATACTTTTTTCTACGTAAACCTATTAGATTTATTCCTTGAAGGTAATTTCTATTTCCGATTGATAAACCAAAGGGAGTTACATCTTTTAAAACTCCTGTCATTCCACCAATCATCGCTAATCTACCTATTCTTGTATATTGTTGGACAGCTGAATTTCCACCAATAACAACTGAATCTTCAATAGTAACGTGCCCTCCCAGTGGTACGTTGTTAGCTATAATAACATTATTTCCTATTTTACAATCATGGGCAATATGTGATGAAATCATAAATAAACAATTGTTACCTATTTCTGTAATAGAACCGCCACCCGCGGTACCTGGGTTAATAGTAACATACTCTCGTATAATATTATTTTCCCCAACTACTAAACTATTTTTCTCATTATTAAATTTAAGATCTTGTGGTTGAGTGCCGACGCTTGCAAATGGAAATATTTTAGTCCCTTTTCCAATTTTCGTATTACCTTCAATATGCACATTTGAAACTAATTCAACATTATCTGATAATTCTACCTCTGGACCTATATAGCAAAAAGGGCCAATTTTTACTGACTTAGCTACTTTTGCTTTTTTATCTATTACACTTGTATTATGTATCATTCTTTTCTATCTACTATAGTTGCTGACCATTCAGCATCGGCCATTTTTTTTCCATCAACTTTTGCAGTTCCTTTATATTTCCATACTCTTCCATGTGATCTGATAGCTTCTATTTCTAAATAAAGATCGCAATCAGGTATAACTGGACTTCTAAATCTAGCTTTATCTACTCCCATCAAATAAACAAGTTTGTTTGCATATTCTTTAGGATCAATTCCACAAGCCGTTAATGCAGCTGCAGCTTGACCAAAGGCCTCCACAATTAAAACTCCAGGCATAACTGGTTGACCTGGAAAATGTCCTTGAACATAAAAACCGTTTTTTTTTACATACATAATTGCTGTAGCTGACTTTAGATGAACAATATTTGTTAACTTATCTATCAACAACATAGGTTCTCTATGTGGTAGAAGAGCTTCTATTTCTTTCTTATTTAATTCTTTCTTATTCATTTTGGTTTTTGTTCTTTTTTAAAAATTCTTTAATTGAGACAGCTGGATATCCCATAACTATTTGATCATCCTCAACATCTTTTACTACTCCACTACCACCTCCAATTTTAACATTATTTCCAATAATTAAATGTCCTGAGATACCGGCTTGACCACCGATAGAAACATTATTACCAATTTTTGAACTACCCGCAAAACCAACTTGGCCAGCTATCATGCAGTTAGAGCCAATTTTTACATTGTGAGCAATATGAACTTGATTATCTAAATAAGTATTCTCGCCAATTACAGTGTCATCGATTGATCCTCTATCTATTGTACAACCTGCAGCAATCTCAACATTATTAAAGATAACAACTTTACCAATATGAGGAAATTTTAAATTTTTTCCATTTTTAGGAATAAATCCGAAACCTTTTTGACCTATTTTACTATTATCTTGTATCACAACATTATCTTTTATTATTGAATTTTTTATAATTACTCCTGAACCAAATACACAATTTTTACCAATTTGAACGTTACTCTCAATTATTGAATTTGAACCAATAATGGTATTAGTACCTATTTTAACGTTTTTACCAATTAAAACATTATTACCAAATCTAACCTTCTGAAATTTATTTTTTTTTGGGGTTTTCAAATGTAAATCAGGGTAATCAAGGTCAGCAAAAGGGAATATTTGTTTGGTTACTCTTGATAATTCAAATAAAACATTTTTTACAATAATTTTTATTAGATGATCTGGCAAAAATTTTTCCAGTTTCTGTGATGTAATACATACTATTGCTTTAGTTTTTGAAATATGTTCTTTATATTTTAATGAGTCAAAAAAAGTAATATCTTTTTTTTTTGCAGAGACTAAAGGTTTAACAGATTCTACTTTAAAATTAAATTAAAAAATATTTATTTTTTTTTGACGATATTTCCACAAAAAAAATTTTTTTTTTTAAAAAAAATATTTGAATTCATCAAAATTAATTAAGATTTATTGATTTTAATTTTTTGTTGAGAAGGCTCATAACATCCTTTGTAATATCTAAGTTCTCATCGCCCAATAGAATATTTTTTTTATCTAAAACAATTTTTATGTTTTTTTCACTCATGTAGTTTTTAACTATGGGATTTAAAGAATCGAAAAGTTGCTTTCTTGCTTTTCTTCTTTTTTTAGCTACAGATTCTAACAATGAGTTCCTATCTTTTTGAAGAGATGAAACTCTTGTTCTTAAAGCAGTAATCTTTTTTTTATATTCTTCTGGAGATAGCAATTTTTTCTGTTGAATTATATCTTTTTCTTCTTTTTGCAACTCTTTTTCAGTATTTTTCAATTTCTTTATACCTTGATTTAGTTCATCATTTAAAAGTTTATTAGCTTTCTTACCTGCATCACTTTCATTAAGTAGTAATTTAAAATCAAGAAAATACGTTTGGGCTTTTACAGGTTGTTGATACATAACTACAACAAAGAATATGATTGCTAAATTATAAATAAATTTCATAAATATTAAAAAGTAGTACCCAAGTTAAATCTAAAAGATTCAGTTTTGTCCGTATCCGCTTTAGTAATGTTTTGAGATAATACAAAAGACATTGGTCCCAAAGGAGATATCCAATTTAAAGCTACTCCTGTCGTTGACCTCAGTTTGTTACTATCGTCAATACTAGAGTCATAATCGACACCCCAAACATTACCAAAATCTAGGAAAATTCCAAAATCGGTGTTAGTATCTTCAGGTAAAATATTCGGTAGATTTGCCTCAAAATTTAGAGCAGCTGAGTAATTACCGCCAATATGGTCGCTACCATCTAATGGGCCGACTTTTCCTCTTTCAAAACCTCTTAGTCTTTTCCCTGATAAATTTCTTCTTTTACTTAATCTAACATCATCAGATCCCAAACCATTTATTGAGGAGATATAAAACTTACCTGATCCAATTATATCCTCTGTAATCGTTTTGTAGGAACTATGAGAAAGTGTATTTCGTATGAATGATTTATCTGCGTATACTGGAACTGATTGAGAAAAATTTGTGACTCCTCCACTTGTTGGCATAAATGCTCTGTTTCTCTTGTCATAAGCAAATCCATAATTTAATGAAAGTTCACTAAATTCACCACTTTGTTTTTTTAATGAAGCTGATGCGCTGTCAAGAGTTCTAAGATCGTCATAAGTAAAACTTGTACCAATAGATGCAGTTAGATTTTTGTACTGTTCAAAAGATGTTCCTAAGCCAGCGGAAAAA
>CACGPY010000025.1 GCA_902575095.1 uncultured Pelagibacteraceae bacterium | reverse complement strand
GGAATCTTTCTCCTCTTTAAACAATTTTTTACCCTCTTTTTTACCTCTTTAAGCCAATCACCTGCAGAAAAATATTTTTTTACTGAGACTATGCCATATAAATGATGTCTAATTTTTTTTGTTTCAAATTTTTTTGGTCGTGAAGATAAAACTGAAAACTCTTTATAGATTTGCATACTATCTGCATTAATAATTTCTCCATTAAGCTTTTTTGCTAAATGAATTGCTAATTTTGATTTTCCTGAAGCTGTAGGTCCTGCTAATAGAATTATTTTTTTTGACAAAATTAATTTATTTTTACGCCAAGGTATCTTCTTCGATTGTTGTTATTGATTACAGTTAATAACAAAGTTTTTTCACCTTTTTTAAAAATTCCATCAACTAATTTATTCAAATCTGAGGAATTTTTGACAGAAGTTTTTTGTACTTCAATAATAATATCATTTATGCTTAAAAGATTTGCTAGTGGACTACGATTAGCAATATCTATAATTACAACTCCATTTGTATTCTTTTTTAAGTTTCTTGATGTAATATCATCATTAGTTACATCTCTTACTGTAATCTTTAAAGTTTCTATTTCAGTTTCTTTTTTAACAGTTTTAGTTTTCTTTTCCTTAAATTCTTCAGAAGACTCTAATCTTCCTAAAATTAATCTCTTTTTAATTGATTTTTTATTTCTCCAAACTGTTAACTCTACACTTTTTCCAACTTTTGTACTTGCTACTACCTTTGGAAGAGTTCTCATTGTATCAATTTTTTTACCATCAAATTCTAATATGATGTCACCAGCTTTAATCCCTGCTTTGTCCGCGGGACTATTTTGACCAACACTAGCAACTAATGCGCCAACTGGTTTTTTTAATTTTTCAACCTCGGCAATTTCTTTTGTAACTTCTTGAATTCTAACACCGAGCCAACCTCTTTTTGTTTCTCCAAATTCAATCAACTGATTAATTACATTTGATGCCGCGTTAGCTGGTATGGCAAAACCAATTCCAATAGAACCTGATTGTCCTGGTGCTATGATTGCAGTATTTATTCCAATAACTTCACCTTTAAGATTAAATAAAGGACCGCCAGAATTTCCTTGATTGATGGATGCATCTGTTTGAATAAAATCATCGTATCTTGTTAAATTAATGTCTCTGTTTCTTGCAGAAATAATTCCAGCTGTAACAGTTCCGCCTAAACCAAATGGATTTCCAATAGCAACAGCCCAGTCTCCAACTCGCGCTGTGTCAGAGTCACCGAACTTCACAGTTTTAAATTTATCTTTAGTCTTCATTTTTAAAACAGCAATATCCATATATGGATCAGCACCAACTAATTTTGCTTTATATTCTTTTTCTCCAACCTTAACCAAAATATCCTCTGCATTAGCAATGACATGATTATTTGTGATTACTATTCCATTCTCCCTAATTATAAACCCAGATCCTAAAGCTGAAGCTTGTCTTTCCCTTGGTCTTTCAAAATCTTTGAACATCTCACCAAAAGGTGAGCCTGGTGGAAATTGAAAAGGAAATTGATTTGTTGATGTTTTAACAGTTTGAGTAGTTGAAATATTGACTACTGATGGCATTAACTTTTCAGCAAGGTTAGCAAAAGAATCTGGAACAGCAAAAGCGTTTGAAGTTGAAAAATTTAAAACAATTATTAATAAAAATATTTTTTTAAAAAATCTCATTTAATTTTTTATATACCAAATTATTAAGAAGCCTATAATCAAAAAAAACAAACCAAATGATCTAAGTTTATTTTCTGGCGTATTCTTGATCATCTCTAACATATTTTTTATTCTTGACGGGAAAATGGCAAGGAAAAAACCCTCTATAAAAAAAAGCAATCCAATAGCAGTAATTAGCTCTTTCACAGAGTGATTTATTTATCTTTTTATGTTTGGTTTTATAGACTTACCAAAAAATTTAAAAAATTCGCTGTCGGGGGATAATACAAGTGAAGTTTCTCCTCCAATTAAAGCCTTTTCATAAGCTTGCATCGCTCTGTAAAATGCAAAAAACTGAGGATCTCTTCCAAATGCATTGGCAAAAATTTTATTTCTTTCTCCATCTCCCTCACCTTTCATGATTTCAGATTTTTTATTAGCTTGTGCTAAAATCACAGTTACATCTTTATCGGCTGTGGATCTAATCTTCTGAGCAATCTCTGCACCTTGTGCTCTAAATTCTTTTGCCTCTCTCTCTCTTTCTGTCTGCATTCTTTTATAAATTGCTTCACTGTTTGCCGGCGGCAAGTCTGCTCTTTTGATTCTTACATCAACTATTTCAATTCCAAAATTTTGTGCTTCTGTATTTACATCGTTTTGAATTATTGACATTTGTTTAGTTCTATCTGTTGATAGAAGAGTTGCCAGTTCTTGTTTACCTAACACACCCCTAATTCTTGAATTAATAATTGTTGAAAGTCTTGATCTCGCGACTCTTTCATTTCCAACTGAAATATAAAACTTTAAGGGATCTACAATCTTGAATCTAGCGATTGCATCCACAATTAAACGCTTCTGATCTGCAGCAATTACTTCCTCTGGGTCATTATCCAAATTTAAAATTCTTTTATCTAAGAAAACTACGTTTTGTATGAATGGTAATTTGAAATTTAATCCAGCTTTAGTAACAATTTTTTTGGGATCACCAAATTGAAGTACAATTGCTTGACTAATTTCTTGAACAATGAATAACGATTGAAATACAACAACTACAATCAATACTATTGCTGGTATTATAAGTTTAACTCCCCTCATTAATTATTTCCCCCTGATTTTTTTAATTCTGGTAAAGGAAGGTATGGAACAACGCCTGATCCAGACTCTTTATCTATAATCACTTTATCAATATCGGCTAGAACTTTTTCCATTGTTTCTAAGTACATTCTTTCTTGAGTTACTTGTTTAGCATTTTTGTATTCGTTATAGATTGCTAAAAATCTGCTAGCTTCACCCTCTGCTTTTGCTACGACCTCTTTTTTATAAGCTTCAGCTTGTTGTAAAACTTGTTCTGCTTCTCCTCGCGCTCTTGGTATAACATCGTTAGCGTAAGCCTCGGCTTCGTTTTTTGATCTCTCTCTATCTGCTCTAGCTGCTTGCACGTCTCTAAACGCATCGATAACTTGTTCAGGTGGATCGGCTTGTTGGGTTTGAACTTGTGTAATTTGAATACCTGACTCGTATTCATCTAAAATCATCTGAGTAATTTCTTGCACCTCAACTTCAATATTTGCTCTTCCTTCAGTTAAAATTGTTTGAATATTATTTTTTGCAATAACTTCTCTCATTGCTGTCTCTGAAGTTGCTTTTACTGTTTCAACTGGACTTTGAATATTAAATAAAAACTTACCAGCATCTTTTATCACCCAGAATACAGAGTAGTTAATATCTACAATATTTTCATCCCCGGTAAGC
>CACGPY010000024.1 GCA_902575095.1 uncultured Pelagibacteraceae bacterium | reverse complement strand
TTGCTGGAGTAAAAAATATTTTCTTAACTACTCCATGCTTGGACTCAAAAATAAATCCTGCAATTGTTTACGCAGCATTAAAGTGTGGAGTAAAAGAAATTTATAAAACTGGAGGACCTCATTCCATAGCTGCATTAGCCTATGGCACAAAAACATTTGAAAAAGTCGATAAGATTGTTGGGCCTGGCAACAAGTTTGTTGCTCAAGCAAAAAAAGAGGTTTTTGGTGAAGTAGGAATAGATATGATTGCTGGACCATCAGAAGTTAGTATAGTTGCAGACTCATCAGCTAATCCAGATTTCATTGCCGCTGACTTAATTGCACAGGCAGAGCATGATACAAACGCCCAATCAATTTTAATTACTAACAATAAAAACTTAATTCGATTAGTAAATATATCTTTAAAATATCAGATCCAAAAATTACCAAAAAAAAATATTGCATCTAAAAGTTTAAAAAATTTCGGCTTAGCGGTATTAGCTAATAACAAAAAAAATATTTTAATGGCCATTAACACTATAGCCCCTGAACATTTAGAGGTATGCACTAATATGAATAATGAAATAATTAAAGGTATTAAAAATGCAGGATCGATTTTTATAGGCAAATTTTCACCCGAAGCCATTGGTGATTATATAGCAGGACCTAACCATGTTTTACCCACAACAGGCTCAGCAAGATTTTCATCTGGTTTATCCGTTAACGATTTTTTAAAGCGACACTCTATAATAAAAATAACAAAAACAGGTATTGAAAGATTAGGATCATCGGTTATAAATTTAGCGAGGCATGAAAATTTAGATGGACATGCTAACTCAATTAAAATGAGGTTAAAAAAAGGATAGTAATTGGCAAAACAAGAGACTTTAGAATTTAAAGGAAAGGTAACAGAACTGCTGCCTAACGCCATGTTCAGAGTAAAACTTGAAAATAACCACGAAATTTTAGCTCATACAGCTGGAAAGTTAAGAAAGAATAGAATTAGAGTTTTAGCTGGAGATAATGTAATGGTTGAAATGACGCCATATGATTTAACTAAAGGTAGAATTACTTTTAGATTCTAGGCCTTGTAGCTCAGTAGTAGAGCAGTACCCTGAAAAGGTATGTGTCGTAAGTGCGATTCTTACCAAGGCCACCACCTACATCTTTTACACATCGAAAAATTAAAATTAATCTGATACTTGTTAAATATGGATAAAAAGATTGGTCTTTTTTGGCTTCGAGATGATTTTAGATTTGCTAAAAATAATGGACTGATTGAGGCCACTATAAATCATGATCACGTAGTAGTTTTTTATCTTTATAAAGAGGAAACCTATAAAGACCAAGAGGCTCAAAAATGGTGGCTAAGCAAATCTCTTTTAAATTTTCGAAAAAGATTGAACTATTTAAATATTTCTCTTGAGATAATTGAAACTAATTCATTTAAACTTTTTTTTGATAAATTGATTAAAAAGAACAATTTTACAATCTATTGGAACAAAGTTTATGAACCAGATTATCTTAAATTTGATGAATATTTGTTAACTAGTTTTAATAACAAAAATATCGAGCATAAAAGATTTAAAGGAAACGCACTTAATGAAATTAGTGAAATAAAAAAAAATGATGGAACGCCATTTAAGGTATTCACTCCTTTTTGGAGAACAGCAGAAAAATTTTATGTTGAAAAAATACCATCTCTGGAAAAAACGATAAAAAAGTGTAAAAAAAAAATTAACTATTTTAACAACAGTATTCAACCTGAAAAAATATTACCAAAAAAAAATTGGTTTAAAAATTTTGACAAGATTTGGGTCCCTGAGGAACAAATCGCCTTTAAAGAGTTACAAATTTTTATTAAAGATAGAATAAAAGATTATTCTAACGGCAGAAATTTTCCTAATATACTTGGAACGTCTAAATTATCTCCGTTTATTAAATTTGGCCAGATCCATGTTGAGACAATATGGGAGGAATGTTTAAAAAATAAATCAAAAAACATTGGAACATCAAAATTCTTGGCTGAAATAGGTTGGCGGGAATTTAATCACTCATTAATAAACCACTTTCCCCATATGTTAAAAAAAAATTATTCAAAAAAATTTGATAAATTTCCGTGGGAAAAAAATTCTAAATTTTTAAATGCCTGGAAAAAAGGCTTAACTGGTTATCCAATAGTAGATGCTGGAATGAGAGAGCTTTATTCTACAGGCTGGATGCACAATAGAGTTAGAATGATAGTTGGTTCATTTTTAGTAAAACATTTATTAATTAATTGGAAGGATGGCGAAAAATATTTTAGGAATTGTTTATTAGACTATAGTCCAGCTAGCAATGTTGCTGGATGGCAGTGGGTAGCAGGCAGCGGCGCGGATGCTGCACCTTATTTCAGAATATTTAATCCAATTTTGCAAGGAGAAAAATTTGATAAAGAAGGAGTATATGTAAAAAAATGGGTTCCAGAATTAAAAGAACTATCAAAAAAATTTATACATAAACCTTGGGAATTTAATGATGAAAAATTTAAATTAGGTCGAGATTATCCCCATCCAATTGTCAAGCATGAAGTAGCAAGGGAAAAGGCTTTAAATGCATTTAAAAAAATTTAGATTTAAATGTTACCATGACAATGCTTGAATTTTTTTCCTGAACCACAAGGGCACTTTTCATTTCGGCCAACTTTTTTTTCCGATTTATTTTGATTTAATTGCTCTTGATTATTATCAGTTTTTTCTTCGTTCGACACAACGATATTCAGATTGAAAAGAAATTTAATTAAATCATTTTTCATCTTCAACAACAAACCTTCAAATAAAACAAATGCTTCTTTTTTGAACTCAGAAAGAGGGTCCTTCTGACCATATTGTCTTAAGCCGATAACTTGCCTCAATTGTTCTAAGTATTGCAGATGCGATCTCCATGAAAAATCAATAACTTGTAAAAATATCTTTTTTTCCAGATTATTATTTTGATTTTCACCTAAAATTTTAATTCTTGAATTTTTCTTTTCTAAGAACAAATTTTGAATTTTTTTGGTAAAATCACTCTCTTTTAATTTCCCTAATTCAATTATCTCGTTATCACTGACGATATTTCCTGTTATATTCTTCATTTCAGCTTGATAGTTTTTTTCATCCCCGGATTTTTGAAAATTATCTCGTACTAAATTTAAATTAATAAGTATTTCATCAAAAAAATCTTTCAAAATTTCGTTAATATTGTTTTCTTTCAAAATCTTTAATCTTTGAGAGAATATAACTTGTCTTTGGTCATTCATCACATCGTCGAATTTAATTAAAGTTTTTCTAATATCAAAGTTTCTACTCTCAACTTTTTTTTGTGCTCTCTCCATCGCCTTATTGATCCAAGGATGATCAATAGATTCATTTTCTTTTAAACCAAGTTTTTGAAGCATTCCGTCAATAGAATCTCCTCCAAAAATTCTCATTAGTTCATCTTGTAAGCTAATATAAAAAATTGTGCTTCCAGGATCACCTTGTCTACCAGATCGACCTCTTAACTGATTATCTATTCTCCTGCTCTCGTGGCGCTCTGTTCCAATTATGAATAATCCACCTAAGTTTTTTACTTTTACTTCATTTTTTTTAACTTCATTTTCGTCCTCTTTTTTTCCATTGTAAATAAAATCTTTATTACCTCCTAATTTAATATCTGTACCTCGACCAGCCATATTTGTAGCAATCGTCACTGCGTTTAACTTTCCTGCTTCTGCAATAATATTTGCTTCTTTCTCGTGTTGTTTGGCGTTAAGAACGTTATGGGAAATTTTTTTATTACTTAGGTAAGACGAAATTTTTTCTGACTTTTCAATACTTGTTGTGCCTACTAAAACTGGCTGACCTTTTTTATTACATTCTAATATTTTATTAGTGATAGCGTTATACTTTTCTTTTTCAGTTCTAAATATCTGATCATTAAAATCTTTTCTTAACATTTTTTTGTTAGTAGGAATTGAAACCACAGGCAGTTTATATATATCAAAAAATTCTTCTGACTCCGTTATCGCTGTTCCAGTCATTCCAGATAATTTTTGATATAATCTAAAATAATTCTGATAAGTTATAGAAGCCAATGTTTGATTTTCCTCTTCAACTTTAACATTTTCTTTAGCCTCTATTGCCTGATGAAGTCCGTCAGAAAATCTTCTTCCGCTTAATACTCTTCCAGTAAATTCATCAATTATTTGTACTTTGCCATCTCTAATAATGTAATCAGTATCTTTACTAAAAAGTAAATTAGCTTTTAAGGCCTGGTTTACATGGTGTACTAAATCCAAGTTAGCTGGATCATAAAAATTATTATTCTTTAATATTCTTTTTTGTATCGCAAGTTTTTCAATTTTATCAATTCCTAAATCAGTAAGAATTACATTTTTATTTTTTTCATCCAACTCATAATCATTTTTTTGTAAATGTTTGATAAATTCATCTGATGTAACATAAAGAGTTGTTTTGTCTTCAAGTTTTCCTGAAATTATTAGAGGCGTTCTAGACTCATCAATTAAAATACTATCTACTTCATCGACAATACAATAGTTGTGATTACGTTGAACCATGTCCTCAA
>CACGPY010000023.1 GCA_902575095.1 uncultured Pelagibacteraceae bacterium | reverse complement strand
TAATTTTCTATAACCTATTCCGTGTCTCATTAATAATTATTTTCCTCTAATTTCTTGGAAAGTTCAGCAATATTATCTGGTGGCCAATTAGGAATCTCCATTCCTAGATATAATGACATAGTATTCAAAACTTCTTTAATTTCATTTAGTGATTTTCTTCCAAAATTAGGTGTTCTTAACATTTCAGGCTCAGTTTTTTGAACTAAATCACCTATATAAATAATGTTGTCATTTTTTAAACAGTTCATTGAACGCACTGACAATTCAAGCTCCTCAACTCTTTTTAATAAATTTCTATTAAATTCGGGCTCTGATGATTTAACTTCTTTAACTATTTCTTGAGGATCTTCGAAATTAACAAACATTGATAGCTGATCCTGAAAAATTCTTGCTGAATAAGCTATTGCATCTTCTGCATCTACTGTTCCGTTAGTTTCAATAGTCATAATTAATTTATCGTAATCTAAAGCACTTCCTGCTCTTGTATTTTCAACAGAAAAAGAAACTTTTTTAACAGGGCTGAATAAAGAATCTATAGAAATTAAACCTAATGGACTATCTTCAGTTTTATTTTTAGGTGCTTGCACATATCCTTTTCCAGTACTAACCATCAACTCCATGTGAAAATGTGTTTTTTCATCTAAATTACAAATTGTTTGCTCAGGATTAAGTATTTCAATCTCCGGAACAAGTGTTATGTCTTTTGCTTTAACCTCTTTTGGACCTTTAATATCTAGTACAATTTTTTTAACACTTGAAGAGGATGATTTAATTGCCAAATTTTTCACATTTAAAACTATGTCAGTAACATCTTCTCTAACACCTTTTATTGAAGAAAATTCATGAAGCACACCATCAATTTGTATAGCAGTAACTGCTGCACCTTGTATTGAAGAAAGTAAAATTCTTCTTAATGAATTACCAATAGTTTGTCCAAAACCTTTCTCTAGTGGCTCAGCAACTACCTTAGCAATGGTTTTATCATCGTTGCTTGTAATATCTAATTTATTTGGTTTTATAAGTGCTTTCCAATTCTTATCTATAATATTTGACGTAGCTTGCATTATACTCTCCTTCTTTTAGGTGGCCTTGCTCCGTTGTGTGGCATTGGCGTAGTGTCTTTAATTGATAATATTTTAAAACCTCTTGATTGTAATGATCGTAAAGCTGTTTCTCTGCCAGAGCCTGGACCTTTTACTTGAACAGTAAGTGTTCTTAAACCCTGTTCATAAGCTTTAGCTCCAGCATCATCAGCTGCAACTTGAGCGGCGTATGGCGTAGACTTTCTTGAACCTTTGAAGCCCTTTGCTCCTGCAGATGACCATGAAACCACATTACCACTCTCATCAGCAATCGAAATAATTGTATTATTAAAAGTTGAATAAACATAAGCTATTCCTGAAGTAATATTCTTCTTAACTTTTTTCTTTTTATTAAAAGTGCTGACTTTTTTTGTTTCTACCTTTTTAACTATTTTAGAGTCATCTTTTTTTACACTTTTTTCTATTTTTTTATTCATTTATTTTTATTTTTTAAGAGGGGTTAATTTTTTTCCTGCAATCGCAATAGCTTTACCTTTTCTTGTTCTAGCATTACATTGAGTTCTTTGACCTCTTACGGGTAACTTTTTTTTATGTCGTGATCCTCTATAACAAGCTAGATCTACCAATCTTTTTATATTAACAGAAACTTCTCTTCTTAAATCTCCTTCTACTTTATGGTTTGCATCAATGAATTCTCTTATTTTTAGAACTTGTTCTTCAGTCAGTTCGTTTACTCTCTTAGAGGATGGAATATCTAATTTTTTACAAATCTTTTGTGATGAATGTAACCCAATTCCATGAATATAAGTTAATGCTATACTTACTACTTTATTCTGTGGGATATTTATCCCTGCGATACGAGCCATAAATTTAAGAGTTTAAGTTTTCCTGCGTATTTATATTGTCTAATCCTTTAAAGTCAACCCTTGATGCCATTAATTAAACCGCTAATTTCATCACTAATTTCAGATATTGATTTTTCACCATCAACAACACTCAATAATTTAGATTCTTTGTAAAATTCAATAACTGGTTCAATATTTTTTTCGTACATTTTGTATCTTTTTATGGCTATATCTTCACTATCATCAGCTCTTTGTTCTAAATTTTTTCTTTCATTAATTCTTTTTATTATAGTTTTTAAACTTACTGATAGCTTTAAGACAATATCTATATTCTGATCATTTTTTTTTAGTAAATTATTAAGATTTTTAACTTGAATTAAGTTCCTTGGATAACCATCAAAAATTAATCTATTTTTATATTCTTTATCAGATATATATTTTTCAATCAGATCATTTACGATTTCATCTGAAACTAAATTACCAGCATTAATTATACTTGATATTTGTTTGCCTAATTTAGTGTTATTATTGATTTCTTTTCTTAATAGTTCTCCAGTTGATAGTTGATGCAATTTAAAATTTTTAACAATTAAATTTGATTGTGTGCCTTTGCCGGCACCAGGTGGTCCAAAGATAACTATATTCATTAACTTTATTATCTACCAAATTTTGTTTTTTTAATTAATGACTCATATTGAGAGCTCATTAATCTGGTTTGAACTTGTGTAACTGTATCCATGGCAACAACTACCACAATTAAAATCGAGGTTCCTCCTAAATAAAAAGGAATTGGATATTTTGCTATCAAAAATTCTGGCATCAAACATACAAATGTTAAGTATAATGATCCAACTGTAGTCAATCTTATTAAAATTGTATCTATATATTCCGCTGTTCTTTCACCTGGTCTTATTCCAGGTATGTAACCACCATACTTTCTTAAATTTTCTGCTGTTTCTTTTGGATTGAATACTATTGATGTGTAAAAAAAAGAGAAAAAAATTATTCCTGATGCATAAAGCAACATGTAAAGAGGTTGACCTTGGGTAAACATTGAGGAGATTTTAAGAAATGTATCTGACTCTGCAAATCCAAAGTTTGTAATCGTAATAGGTAAAAGTAATAAGGCAGAAGCAAAAATTGCCGGAATTACGCCTGCAGTATTAATTTTTAAAGGTAAATGAGATGACTCTCCTCCATACATTTTATTTCCAACTTGTCGTTTAGGATAATTAATTAATATTTTTCTCATAGCTCTTTCAAAAAAAACAATAAACAAAACTGTTAAAATAACTAGAACAAATATTCCAACAATCATTAATGCTGATAAAGCACCAGTTCTCCCAAGTTCAAAAGTAGATACTAAAGCTCTTGGTATTTCAGCCACAATCCCAGAAAAAATAATTAAAGAAATACCATTTCCAACTCCTCTTAAAGTTATTTGTTCTCCTAACCACATCAAAAATGTAGTTCCGGCAACAAGAGATATTGTTGTAATTATTCTAAATGACATACCTGGCTCTATAACTAAATTCCCAGCATTTTCTAATCCTACTGAAACACCATAACCTTGAAGACAAGCAATTAAAACTGTTCCATACCTTGTTATTTGTGTAATTTTTTTTCTTCCTAATTCTCCTTGATCTTTCAAATTTTTAAAATAATCTGAAACACCAGTAAGTAATTGAACTATTATTGAAGATGAAATGTAAGGCATTATTCCTAAAGCAAATATTGCCATTCTTGTAACTGCTCCACCAGAAAACATGTTAAACATTCCTAGTAGACCTTTTTGACTTGAAGCCATGATCTCTTTTAAAGCTAAGGGATCAACCCCAGCTAAAGGAACATAAGTCCCTAAACGATAGATTATAAGAATAAATATGGTAAATAATATTCTATTTTTAAGATCTTTTGCTTGACTGAAAGCGCCTGGTGAATTTATTGTTTCGCTAGACATAAATTACTTTTTAATAATATTAATTTTACCACCAGCCTTCTCCACTTTTGATAAAGCTTCTTTAGAGGCAAAGTGCGCAGAAATTTCTATATTTTTTTTTAGTTCACCTGATCCTAAGATTTTTAATTTGATAAATTTTTTATTGATTAATTTCTTTTCTTGTAGAGTTTTCAAATCTATAATTTTTTGCAAATTATTTTGAGTTTTATCAATAATATTTTGAATTTTCGAAAGATTAAGGATTGCTATATTTTTTTTAGTTATTGATTTAAAACCTCTTTTAGGTAAACGTCTATATAAAGGCATCTGACCGCCCTCGAAACTCTTGATTGCTACGCCCGATCTAGATTTTTGACCTTTATGACCTCTAGAGGAGGTTTTTCCTCTTCCTGACCCTATACCTCTTCCAACTCTAATTTTTTTTTTGTTATTTTTAGTCAAATTATTCAAATACATTATTATTTAGCCTCTCTTTTTAAAACGATATCAGATATTTTTTTTCCTCTAATAGCTGATAAAATTTTAGGAGAATTTTGTGATTTTAAACCATTAACACAAGCTTTTAAAACATTATGTGGATTAGCAGATCCAAGAGATTTTGCGACAACATCTTGAATGCCAAGCACTTCACATACCGACCTGATAGCACCTCCAGCTATTATTCCTGTTCCTGCCGGCGCGGCTCTTAAAAAAACTTTTCCTGAACCATTCTTGCCTTTAACATCATGATGAAGAGTTCTCCCATCTTTTAAAGGTATTTTTATTAAGTTTCTTTTTGCTACCTCTGTAGCTTTTTTTATAGCATCAGGTACTTGCTTAGATTTACCTTGGCCAATACCAATAGAACCTTTTTGATTTCCAACAACAACTAAAGCTGCAAACCCAAATCTTCTTCCACCTTTTACAACTTTTGTTATTCTATTAATAGCAACTAGTTTTTCTTTGATATCGCTTTCTATTTTTTTATTTTCAGACATATTAAAATTTTAAACCATTCTTTCTTAATGTTTCAGCAAAAACTTTTACTCTACCATGGTATTTGTATCCGCCTCTATCAAAATATACTTTACTTATATTTTTATCTTTCGCTCTTTTTGCTAAAATTTCTCCTATCAAAGTAGACTTTTCTATTTTTTTAACTTTTTTTGATTTAACTTCTTTTTCAATAGATG
>CACGPY010000022.1 GCA_902575095.1 uncultured Pelagibacteraceae bacterium | reverse complement strand
TTAATTTTCCATGATTCAGTTTGTAAATTTTATCACAATTTTTAAAAACTTCTAAATCATGTGATATTATAATTATGCTAAGTTTATCTTTTAATCTATTTAATAATGATAAAATTTGTTTTTCAGTATTTTTATCAAGAGAATTTGTGGACTCATCTAAGATTAATAGGCTAGGATTTTTATACAATGCTCTTGCAAGGCCTAATCTTTGTCGTTCGCCGCCGGATAAATTTTGACCGTCTTCACTAATTACAGAATAAATTCCATTATTTCTTTTTATAAAGTTTTCTAACTCACACTCTTGGATCACGCTATTAACTCTTTTGATGTCTATATTTTCAAATTTTTCTCCAAAAGCAATATTTTGAATTATACTATCCTCATATAATTCTACATGCTGAGGAATGCTATTAATAAATCTAAAAATATTTATCTTATTAAAGTCAACGGTTTTGCCATCGATAAAATATTTACCTTTTTGAGGTTTTAAAATTCCGCAAATAATATTTTTTAAAGTAGTTTTACCACTTCCTGAATTTCCAAATAAACCAATAATTTGTTTCTTTTTTATTACAAAGCTAAGTTCATTTAAAATATTTTTAGTATCATCAAAATTTACTAAAATATTTTCAAGTTTTATTTCATTATCGAATTTATCAATAAAAATTTTTTTTCTTTCAACGGTTAGCAAGTTATTCTTTGATGTGATTAATTCGTTATAAGATAAATCTATAATTGGCTTTGAAAAATTAATTACATTTAAAGATGAAGTTATTTTGTTGGCGCTTGGAATAAAACGTATAATGATTATTGTGGCCAAACCTAGTTGAGGAACAATTTCTTTAAAAGAATAACCTAAGTTAAAAAAGACATAAAATGAAGCAATAATAAATGAAATAGCAAATATTTCAAAAATTGATTTAGGTAATGTATTTAAAATAGACTCTTTAAACTCAATGGCTGCCCCTCCACTATTTAAATAATTATGTTTCTCTGTAAAAAAAACTGATTTATCTTGCATTAAAATATCTTTAATTAAATTTAGACTTTCCCTAGCGTTTTTAAATTTTAATCTATCAAGATTTAACCTTTGATTGCCCCAATTTTTTAATTTTTTTTTAGTTAATATCACAAATAAAAAACTTATTAAGCCAAGCAATAGTAATATAAAGAGCAATTCGCTAGGCTGAGAAAAAACTAAAATCATGATTAATAAAAAAAACATAAATATTTCGGAAATTAAAGTAATTATTGATGGAAATATAGAATTGAAAAGATTTTGCACATCATCAAGCACATTTTTAATTAAAAAATTTGAATTATTTTTTATATAAAATGTGAAATCCCTTTTTAAATAGGATGAAAATATAATATTTGAAGTTTTAATTTTTAGATCTTTAAAGAAATTTTGCGAAAACCAATTTATAGCGAAAGTTAGAATATTTTTTATAATTATCAACCCAAAAAAAATTATCAAAATATAATCAAAAAAATTATTATAAAGTTCAGTATTGGGGCTTATGTCTAAATTAAAATACTCAAAGCTATTTTTAATTATAGGTTTATTTAGCAACTCTGTTCCGCCTGACAAAAAACCAAGAATAGGAAATATTAATGATAAGCTTAGAGCCTCTAGGAAAATTAAAAATATTGATAAAAATACAATAAAGTAAAATTTAAGTAGGGTATTCGTCCCAGTTGCACTTAAAAATCTAAAAAAATTAACCATTTATGGAATAAGGTGATTTAAATATTTAATTTTAAAGTAAAATCATCTATTGTTCAATTTTTGTACAGTAAAAAGAAAACTTTAAAATGTCAAGAGATTATATGGAAAAAACTCGAATTATTATTAAAGAAACCTGTCGTCTTAGCCCAACAGAGCTTAAAAACATTTTAGACATAAAAAATACCTTTTGGAAATATGGATTACCATCTCAAAGAAAATGGTTTAAAAAAAACGTTCAACCAAAAGATTATAATTTTTTATTTTTTCTAGGAAAAAAAATGATTGGTTATACACTTTTAAGAAAAAGAAAATATAGAGTTAAAACTAAAGAAAGTAATTTTTTTCTATTGGATACGATTATAATTGACAAGAAATATAGATCTTTGAAATATGGTTCAAAATTAATTAAAATTATCAATAATTTTATTAAAAGAAAAAAAATTATTTCAATTTTATATTGCCAAAAAAAAATTGTCGACTTCTACAAAAAAAATAGATGGTGTATTATCCCAAAGAAAATTATTCCTTTTTTTTTTCATAAAAAAAATAGATCTTTTTTAATTTTCAATAAAAGAATGATAGGTTCTTTAGGAAAAAATAAAATTTTTTTTAGATTAAACTAATTTTGCTAATTTATGTTTTATGATTAATTTTAAAAGTCTTTTACAAGATTTTAAAGGGATTTTTATTTTTTTTGATATATAACTAATTTCATTTTTTCCGTTACTATATGTTAAAAAATTCAAAATATTTCTCGTTTTAAAGTATAATTTTTTTTTAAAAACTACATTCGAAGGATAAATATTTTTTTTTTGTAAGAAAGGTTCACATTTTGTATTTGAAACTGGGAATCTTTCTTTTTCAATATTTCTGAAAAGGTTCACATAGAAGTTATACGATGAATTGAGTCCTCTTCTGGTAACAAAATTTAAATCATCTAAAGAAGTATGGTATTCTTTATAGTTTCCATATTTAGATCTTGTAATGCTTGAAACAGGAAAATCTATACCAGGCCAATTATATTGCCTCTCGTCAGAACCTCTATCTAGGTAAGAAAATTTTAAAAATTTTATTTTCATATCTTTTAAAGTTTTTATTGCAATTCTATCACTAAATGTATCTCCATAAGCTGTCGGTATATAAGAAAATTTTCCATTATCACCAACACATGTAATTACAAATCCACCTAAAAAATTATTTTTTAACGAGTGGTAATTTTTAGACAAAAATGATATTGCCCCTATAGTCTCAGGCAAATATAAAAATCTGTAAGAATAATAATTATTTTTTTTTTTAATATAATTTGCTAACTTCGTCATTACTATGGGACCAGAAAGTTCATTATTAGCCATTGAGGGGTGGCATAAATATGAAGAAAATAAAATTTCTTTTTTTGATCTGCCTTTTAAAAAAATTTGTCCGTAATGCAAATAATCATTTTTAAATTTAGATTTGATAACTACTTTAAATTTTTTTTTAAGTTTTGATATTTTGTTATAAAAACTTTTATTTATACAAAAGCCCCAGTTACTCTTATAGTAAGAAGTAACATAGGGAACAGCGTTTTTTAATTTTTTATGAAAGTGTAAATTTTTTTTCAAATCTTGAAAATACATTTTCTTTTTAATTGAGTGAGAATAATTAACTACATGTAAATTATTATTTTTAAAATCAATTAGTTTTTTTCCATCATATTCAACATATGCCTCGTCTATGTCCCATGTAAGAGGCACTTTCCAGTCAAAGACTTTTGATCTACTTTTTATTTTTTTTATTGAAATTTTTTTATTATATTCTGTTAAAATATTTAATGATTGAATAAAGCCTTTTCCGGTAATACTTCTATTTATAGGAAATAGTTTTTTAAGTGATTTATATAAGTTCATTTTTTAAATTTTATTGTGTAATATGATTTTAATTCACCTCCAAAACCAGCCTTGAAGAAAGCTCTTTGTGGACTGTTTACTCCTTCTAAATCGATAGTTTCTATACCAAAATTTTTGTTAAGAGATATCATAGAATTAAATAAATTATGAGCTAAAGAGTTGTCTCCTTTTACCTCTTTCACTCTGCCGCCATGAAGATAAATTGCGTTGTTTTTTATAAAACCAAATAAAGAAAAACATATTTTTTTTTTATTTTTATCGTAAGTAACAAACATTAATATTTTACTCTTTTGATTGAGTTTGTTTAAAATTTTTGCTCTTTTTAGAATGTCAAAATCTGGTTTTAAATTTTGCCTACTAAAAGTATTTTCTAATGTATCAATGAAAAGCTTCTCATCGTATTCTTGAATAACCTCATAGCTTTCTTCCTCTGAATATTTTATACTTTGTTTTATTCTGCTAGATAAATTTTTATAAAACGATGTTTTCAATAATTCATCACTATTTAAGTTTTTAAGATTTATTACTTGGGTATATTTAATACGATCAATAGAAAATATCTGTTTGTCCTCTATAAAATTTATCCAGTCGAATGGCCTTAAATCATTTGAGGTATAGTCAAAGGTAAATTTAGCTTCCTTGAAGTTATTTAAAATATAATAGGCAAAAGAACCAAGAATTTCATTTTTCTCTGTAATTGAGCTTGACTGTGTTTGATTAGATATTTTTCTATAAATTATAGGTGTAAAAATTAGCTCCTCCGGAAGAGATAATTTCATTTTGTCTTCTGTTAATAAAAAAAATTTGGCTACGCACTCTTTATTTTTCAAAATTGAGAAAAAATTTTTTTTTTTTGACTCTAAATTTATAAAGTCTAAATCACAAAAAATATTCTTATTATTTGAGTCATCATTAAATTTATTCCACTCCTCATTTGGCTTAACTTCTTTAATTAAATATTTTTTTAATATGTAGTCTCGGTCAAACATTTCTTTTAGTTAAGTTTTCTTAAACAATCCTTGAATAGCTCATTTCCAGAATTATATATTAATAAATCTTTATCATATTTTTTATAAATCTTTCTCCAAGTACTATTACTCATTTTCATGAGATTTGATAATTTGTTATTCAATCTATTTAAATTATAATAATTAGTCCAAAAAGGACCTTCCTTAGCAAATTTGCTTGGCCAACCAAAACAAAGGTTTTTATTTTTAACAAAATGAGATCTAAATGAACATGCTAGAGTCTTATTATTCCTAGCTAGAGATTGATACCCTAACGCGCTATCAATAAATACAACTAGAGACGAGCTGTCAATAAGATTATATGAGCTAAATTCATTTTTTAATTTTTTGTACTGATAAAATTTTTTATCAAATTTTGAATAACAATTTTTTAAAATATCTAAATAAAAATTTTTTTCTCTCAAAATAGAGTGCCGATCAAAATTTGAACCAGCAATAACAAGTTTATATTTCTTTTTTTTGCAAAA
>CACGPY010000021.1 GCA_902575095.1 uncultured Pelagibacteraceae bacterium | reverse complement strand
AAAGCATTATCGGGATTATATCCCCCAGGATCCACGATCAAGACTTTGGTAGCCTTAAGCGCTTTAGAAAATAAAATTATCAGGCCATTAGATACTTTTAGGTGTAAAGGAAAAATAGAGTTATACGGTGAGAAGTTTCACTGTTGGGAAAAAGATGGACACGGTATTGTAAATTTAAGAAAAGGAATTCAAATAACTTTTCTAGATTTGTATCAACCTCACTTATTGATAGGTAATACAATAAGATCAAAGGACCTGATGCAAATAATTTATTTATAATATTAGCTTTAGCCATTAGAAGACTTCCTTAGTTGGTTTAATCAAATTCACTGTTACAAAGGATAATTGATTAGGGTCGACAAATAACTCAACTTCTCCGTTTTCTGTAGTTTTTCCAATTGGAGTACCTGCATTAAAAATCCCATCTTTTCCGGAGGCAAATACGGTAATATCTTCCACAAATTGATAATCCTCTGGTAAGTATGCCAATGTGGGTTTACGAGTTCCTCCTCCAGTTAAAATTGCTTGTGTGCTTTTCTCGTCAAATGTAACTGGAATTCTGCTATTTAAATCATTTAGTAGTAATACTCTCGACGATAAATAATTAGTCTCAACTATACGTCCAACCAAATATTTATTTTGAGTTACCGGCATTCCTTTTATAATTCCCTCTTTGCTTCCTTTATTAATAATTATTGATTTTAAAAATGGACTATTACGATCTACTAAAACTTTGGCTAAAACTATATTCGAAACACTTTCAACATCTTCTGTATCCAAAACTTTTTTCAAGTTTTTGTTCTCATTTGATATATATTCTAAATTTAGATCGAGTGATTTATAGCGTTCTATAACTCGTCTTAATTCTTCATTTTCTTTTTTTAAATAAAAATGACTTGCTATTCCTTGGTTAATGCCTGGGAGTAACCTTGTTGGAGCAGAAGCTAAATAGGTTACTCTATAGACAACATCATTAATAAAACTTCTTGCTGTTTTTACTGCAACAAAGCCATAGACATCTAAAAAGAAAACTACAAGAGCTACAATAATTAGAGATAAAATCGAAAATTTTTGAGTTGCTCCCCTTTGTAAAAGAGCTGAACGAAAGGCTATGCTAAAATCATCTCTACTAACTGACATTTTTTTGGTATCAAATTAATATTCAGATAACATTGTAGAAAACAGCTCCTCGTTTTCTAAAGCTCTACCGGTTCCAATAGCTACACATGATAATGGATCATCAGCTATTGTTACAGGTAAGCCAGTATCTTGAGAAATTAATTTATCTATATTCTTTAATAATGCCCCACCACCAGTAAGAACTAATCCCATATCAATTAAATCCGCTGATAACTCTGGAGGTGTATTCTCTAAGGCTTCTTTAATACCTCCAAGGATTTGATTTAAAATAGGCATAATAGCTTCGCAGGCATCTTTTTCTGTTAATTCAATTTCTTTTGGTGTTCCAGATCTAATATCCCTACCTTTCATTAAAAATGTATTACTTGTGGAAGGTATAGCAGTTCCTATCTCTTTTTTAATTTTTTCAGCTGTAGAGTCACCGATCATTAAATTCATTTTTTTTCTCATATAGGCTATGATTGATCCATCCAAAGCGTCTCCTGCAACTCTAAGTGATTTAGAATAAACAACTCCTCCTAATGACATGACAGCAATCTCAGTGGTACCGCCGCCAATATCAACAACCATGGATCCTGTAGCCTCAGAAATTGGTAACCCTGCACCTATTGCAGCAGCAATGGGTTCTTCAATAAGTTGAACTTTTCTTGCTCCAGCTGCTAATGCAGAGTCTTGAATAGCTTTTCTTTCTACTGGAGTTGATCCAGTTGGTACACAAATTAAAATCCTAGGATTTGCGAATGCATTTTTTTTGTGAACTTTTTTTATAAAATGTTTGATCATTTCCTCTGTAACTACGAAATCTGCAATTACACCATCTTTTAAAGGTCGAATAGCTGAAATATTACCAGGAGTTCTACCTAACATTGTTTTTGCTTCATCACCTACAGCCAAAACAGATTTTCTTCCACCGTCTTCAATAACGGCAACCACAGATGGTTCATTTAAAACTACACCTTGCTCTTTAAGAACTACAAGTGTATTGGCAGTTCCTAAATCTATAGCCATATCTTGTGACCATAATGATGACAATCCTGTTAAACCTTTAAACATATTTCCCTTTCTATTTTTGTGCGCTCATTGATTGATCTGGCGCGGTTTTTGTTCTTTTAATAATTAATTTATTTAATGCATTCAAATATGCATTTGCAGAAGCGACTAACGTGTCAGTATCAGCAGCTTGACCTACTGTTGTTTTACCTTGTTCCTCAATTCTTACACTTACTGTCGCTTGTGCATCAGTTCCTTCTGTGACTGCATGAACATTATACAAAAGTAAATTTACATCATGAGGATAAAGATTTTTTATACACTTAAATATTGCATCAACTGGACCGTCTCCCGTTTCGGAAGCACTTTTAATTTCACCATAAACTTCTAATGTCATTTCTGCTTTTTGCGGTTCACCAGTTCCAGCAAATACTTTTAAAGATTTTAACTTAATTACATTATCTTCTGTGACTAAGCTGTCATCAATTATTGCAGCAATATCTTCATCATAAACATGTTTCTTTTTATCTGCTAAAATTTTAAATTTTCCAAAAGCTGTATCAATAATATCATCTGTTATATCTACATAGCCCATATCAGATAATTTATCTCTAAATGCATGTCTACCTGAATGTTTTCCCATTACCAATGAAGTTTTTTTTACTCCTACACTTTCTGGAGTCATAATTTCATAAGTGTTCCTATTTTTTAACATTCCATCTTGATGAATACCTGACTCATGCGCAAAAGCATTTTTTCCAACTATTGCTTTATTAAATTGAACTGGAAAACCTGTAGCATTTGAAACTACTTTAGATGCTTTACTTAAAAGTTTTGTATTTATATTTGTAGTGTAAGGCATTAAATCATGTCTTGTTCTCATCGCCATGACAACTTCTTCAAGAGCAGCGTTACCAGCCCTTTCACCTATTCCATTAATTGTACACTCAATTTGTCTTGCGCCAGCCATAACTCCAGCTAAAGAGTTTGCTACTGCTAAACCTAAATCATTGTGACAATGAGTAGAAAGAATTGCTTTATCTATATTTGGAACTTTATTTAATAGAGTTTCAATAATTTTTTTAAATTCTGAAGGAACTGTATAACCAACAGTATCTGGGATATTAATTGTTTTCGCACCACATTTAATTGCAAGCTCGACTGTCTTACACATATAATCCATATCTGTTCTAGTTCCATCTTCACATGACCATTCAACGTCATCGGTAAATTTTCTTGCGTAAGTAACGCTTTCCTTAATAGACTCTAAAACTTCTTCAGGAGATTTATTTAACTTATGCTTCATGTGTAATGGGCTTGTGGAAATAAAAGTATGAATTCTAAAATTTTTTGCATACTTTAACGCCTCATGACATGCATCAATATCTTTTTTAGTAGCTCGAGCTAATCCTGCAGGAATAGATTTCTTTAAAGACTTGCTTATTTCTGTTACAGCCTCAAAATCTCCAGGTGAAGCTATTGGAAAACCTGCTTCAATTACATCAACACCTAATTCATCAAACACTCTAGAGATTTGTAATTTCTCTTCTAAACTCATTGATGCGCCGGGTGATTGTTCACCGTCACGCATAGTAGTGTCAAATATTATAATTCTATTTTTATCACTCATACTTAAAACTTTTGTTAATTCAAAAGTTTCTCATATTACAATCAAAGATAGAATTTGCAAATTATTATGTACTTAATAAGCGCTTTTAGAGACTCAGATTGGGCTAATTCTTGTCTTTATCGACCAATTTATTTTTACCAATCCAAGGCATCATCGCACGGAGCTCTTTTCCCACTTTTTCAATAGGGTGTTTGGCTAAATCCTCCCTCATTTTAAGGAAATTTTTTTGACCCGATTTGTGTTCATCCATCCATTGTTTGGTAAACTTGCCTGACTGAATGTCTTTTAAGACCTCTTTCATCTTCTCTTTTGTCTTGTTATCTACTATTCTTTTGCCTGAAACATATTCTCCATACTCTGCAGTATTTGAAATAGAGTAATTCATATTAGCAATTCCACCTTCATAAATTAAATCAACAATTAATTTTACTTCATGTAGAGTTTCAAAGTATGCCATTTCAGGTGGGTAACCAGCTTCTGTTAAAGTTTCAAAACCATTTTTTATTAATTCAACTAATCCGCCACATAAAACTGTTTGTTCACCAAATAAATCTGTTTCACATTCATCTTTAAATGTAGTTTCTATAATTCCAGATTTACCACCGCCTATTGCAGATGCATATGATAAAGCTAAGTCTCTTGCTTTACCTGAACTATCTTTATGAACTGCCATTAAACATGGAACACCACCACCTTTTTGATATTCACTTCTTACTGTATGACCTGGGCCTTTGGGAGCAACCATAAAAACATCTAAATCTTTTCTAGCATTAATTAAATCAAAATGAATATTTAAACCATGAGCAAAAGCCAAACTTGTTCCTTTTTTCATCCTTTGTTCAATATGATTTTTATAAATTTCTGATTGAAGTTCATCTGGAGTTAACATCATGACAACATCTGCCCAAGCTGCTGCATCAGATAGTGACATAACTTTTAAACCTTCACTCTCTGCTTTCTTTACGCTTGAAGATCCCTCTCTTAAAGCAACGACGACTTCTTTCACACCACTATCTTTTAAATTAAGTGCATGAGCATGTCCTTGGCTACCATAACCAAAAATTGCAACTTTTTTATTTTTAATTAGATTTACGTCTGTGTCTTTTTCATAAAATGTTTTCATATTTTAACTCCTACTGTGTAAAAACTTCATCGCCTTTTGTCATTGCTACTGCTCCAGTTCTTGAGACACTTATAAGTCCTAAAGGCTTTAAGGTTGTAACTAATTTATCAATTTCTCTTCTTAAAGCAGTTACTTGCATAACAAAAGACTTTTTTGTTTTATCCAAGATCAATCCGTCATGTTTTTTACATAATTTCTTCGCTTTATCTAGTTTTTTTGTAACTCCAACTACTTTAAGTAAAGCGAGTTCCTTAAATAAAATTTTAGGATCATTTCTAGAAAAATCTGCCACTTTGTGAACTGGGATTAATTTTCTAAGTTGCAATTTGATCTGCTGAATCACTTCAGGAGTCCCTTTAGTTACAATTGTTATTCTAGATAAGTGTTTTATTTTATCTATTTCAGCCACTGCGAGAGACTCGATGTTATAACCTCTTCCAGAAAATAATCCGATAACTCTTGCCAAAACTCCAGCTTCATTATCAACCCATACAACAATTATATGATGATCCTCTTTTCCAAATTTTGTTGGCTGGCTGTATGCTGATTTTGGTTTAGGCATTAAACTAAAGTTTTTCCCTCGTCTGAAACTTCTTCTTTTTCATCTTCAGGCCCAAGAAGCATTTGGTTATGAGGTTTTCCAGAAGGTATCATCGGATAGCAATTTTCTACTTTATCAACTACACAATCAAAAATCACAGGTTTATCTGTATTGATCATTTCTTTAATCTTTTCATCTAACTCATCAGGAGTTTTTGCTCTTATCCCTACAGCGCCATAAGCTTCAGCTAATTTTACAAAATCTGGTAACGCTTCCGTATAACTCTCAGAGTAATTTTTATCGTGAAGCAATTCTTGCCATTGCCTTACCATTCCCATGTACTCATTATTTAAAATAAAAATCTTAATAGGTAATCTGTATTGTATTGCTGTCGACATTTCTTGAATATTCATTAAAATTGAGGCTTCACCAGCAATATCCACCACTAGTTTTTTTGGATGAGCTATTTGAACACCAATGGCTGCTGGTAAACCATATCCCATAGTACCTAATCCTCCGGAAGTCATCCATCTATTGGGCTTATTAAACTTGTAATGTTGAGCAGCCCACATTTGATGTTGTCCAACTTCTGTTGTGATAAAAGTATCTTGATCTTTAGTTAGTTCGTATAGTCGTTGAACAGCATGCTGAGGTTTTATTGTTTCTTTACTATTAATAAAATTTAAAGATTTTTTTTCTCTCCATTTATCAATTTGACCCCACCACTTTGCAGTTTTTTGCTTGTTAGAATTGATAAAGTTTTTATTCTTTTCTTTAAATCTTTTTATAACTGATTGTAATAATTCTGTTACATCGCTTGTTATAGCTAAGTCAACTTTTACATTTTTTCCGATTGAAGATGGATCGATATCAATATGAATTTTTTTTGATTTAGGGGAAAACTCATCAATTTTTCCTGTTATTCTATCATCAAATCTTGCGCCGATATTTATCATCAAGTCGCAATCATGCATAGCGTTGTTAGCTTCATAAGTTCCATGCATGCCAAGCATTCCTAAAAATTGTGGGTCCTCACCAGGATAGGCTCCCAATCCTTGTAAGGTAGAAGTGATAGGAAAGCCAGTTAATGAAACTAGTTCTCTTAAAAGCTCGCTCGCTTTTGGGCCTGAATTAATTACTCCTCCACCTGTATAAAAAATAGGTTTAGAAGATTTTTTTATCATCTCAATAAATTTATCAACGTCTTTTAAATTTATTTTATTAGTTAGGGCACCATTTAATTTTTTTTCTAATCTATTTTTGCTTACTTTATAAACTCCTTTGTTAAATTGAATATCTTTTGGGATATCTACTAAAACTGGTCCGGGTCGGCCTGTTGTAGCAATCTTAAAAGCTTGATTCATAATATCAGCTAAATCATTTACGTCTTTAACGAGCCAATTATGTTTAGTGCACGGTCTAGTAATTCCTGTTGTGTCACACTCTTGAAACGCATCCGTTCCTATTAAATGTGTCGGAACTTGTCCTGAAATACAAACCACAGGAATGGAATCCATGTATGCATCGGTTAATGCAGTAACGGCATTTGTTGCACCTGGTCCTGATGTCACTAATAAAACACCTGGCTTACCGCTTGAACGGGCGTAACCCTCTGCAGCATGGCCTGCTCCTTGCTCATGTCTTGCTAAAATATGTTTAATCGATTTATGATTTTTTAACTCATCATAAATTGGAAGAACGGCTCCACCAGGATAACCAAAAATATATTCAACTTTTTGGTCTTCTAATGATTTAAAAACTATTTCTGCTCCACTTAATAATTTTGGCATTCATACAATCTAGCCTAGAATAGAGAACCGTCAAGTTTTAGCTGATAACTTTTAATGTTTTTTTT
>CACGPY010000020.1 GCA_902575095.1 uncultured Pelagibacteraceae bacterium | reverse complement strand
TTCGGTCGGTAGCTCCTCCACCATGTATTTTTGTAAGAACGTCTTTTTTAAATCCTTTTATAGACTCTCTTGCTACAATCTTTCCTCCAATAGCTGCTTGTACCGGAATCATAAAATTGTGTCTTGGTATTAAATCTTTTAATTTTTCACAAACTTGTCTACCTGTAGTTTGGGCAAAATCTTTATGAATAATCATTGCTAATGCATCAACTGGTTCAGAGTTTACAAGGATGCCAAGTTTAACCAGATTTCCTTCCCTGTAGCCAGAAATTTCATAGTCGAAACTAGCGTATCCACTAGAGATAGATTTTAATTTATCATTAAAATCAAATACAACTTCGTTTAATGGTAAGTCATATGATAAAACTGCTCTTTTGCCTGAGTAGCTCAAATTTGTTTGAATTCCTCTTTTATCCTGACAAATTTTTATAATAGATCCTAAATACTCATCTGGAGTAATAATTGTAGACTTAATCCATGGTTCCTCAATTTTTTCAATTTGAGATGGGTCTGGCATGTTCGATGGATTTTGTAAATCTAAAACTTCTCCTTTAGTTTTATGAACTTTATAAATTACCCCAGGAGTTGTTGTGATTAGGTTAACGTCAAACTCTCTTTCAAGTCTTTCGGTAATAATTTCTAAGTGTAGAAGACCTAAAAATCCACACCTAAAACCTAATCCTAGTGCACTAGATGACTCTGGCTCATATGAAAAACTTGCATCATTAAGTTTTAATTTTGCTAAGCCGTCTTTCAGTTTCTGATATTCAGAACTATCGACTGGGAAGAGACCGCAAAATACAACGGGCTTACTTGGTTTAAAGCCTGGGAGTGGTTTATTAATAGGTGTGCTAGCATCACAAATAGTGTCTCCAACTTTCGTTTCTGATAGTGATTTAATACCTGTGATAATGAATCCTATCTCTCCAGAACTTAATTCCTCTATGTCATGTGGTTTAGGAGTAAATACTCCTACTTTTTCAATTATATATTCTTGATCATTAGACATTAATTTTACTTTCATACTTTTTTTTAATTTACCATCGATGACTCTGACCAAAATTACCACGCCGAGATAGCTGTCATACCAGCTATCAACTAATAAACATTTTAATTTTTCTTCAACAACCCCATTTGGAGCAGGTAATTTGTTTATAATTGCTTCTAATATTTCATCTATTCCTTCTCCAGTTTTTCCAGAACAAGAAATAGCATTTGTTGTTTCAATTCCAACAACGTCCTCAATTTCAGTTTTTGTTTTTTCGATATCTGAAGCAGGTAAATCTATTTTATTTAAAATAGGTATTACCTCATGATTAATTTCTAAAGCTTGATAAACATTTGCTAAGGTTTGAGCTTCTACCCCTTGAGTACTATCAACAATCAATAAAGATCCTTCGCATGCTGATAAAGATCGGCTTACCTCGTAACCAAAATCTACGTGACCTGGGGTATCAATAATGTTTAAAATGTAATCTTTACCATCTTTTGCTTTATAGTTAAGTTTTACTGTTTGAGCTTTAATCGTAATACCTCTCTCTCTCTCAATATCCATTGAGTCGAGAACTTGTTGTTTCATTTCACGATCAGTAAGCCCACCACATTTATGTATAATCCGATCTGCTATGGTTGATTTACCATGATCAATATGCGCAATTATAGAAAAATTACGTATTCTTTTTATGTCTGACATTAGGACCTAATTGTAGCGCCAGTTTTTTTACTTACTGTATCGATAATTTTTTTATTAATATCTTCTAAATCATTCTCTGATAAAGTTTTATCGATAGCCTGCAAAGTAACATTAATCGCAACTGACTTTTTGTCTTTTGGAATATTTTCTCCCTCGTATACATCAAAAGTTGATACACTTTGAATTAAATTCTCATCTACCTCTCTAATAATTTTCTCTAGAGCGCCAATTTTAAAAATTTTATCTATCACGAAAGCAAAATCTCTTTCTGATTTTTGATAATCTGAAGCTTGAAAGCTTTTTTTACTTTGTCTCAATTTTTTATTTGGTTCAGGGATATTTTTTAAAAATATTTCAAATCCAAAGATATTTTTATCTTTACAATCTAAGTTCTTAATAATTGCAGGATGTATTTCCCCAAAATAAGCTAGATGAGGTCCTTTTTCTGATTTTAATGTTATCGATCCTGATCTCCCTGGATGATAACTATGCTTTGTATTATCACTTACAAAAAGATTTTTTTCTTCTATTCCAAGTTCAACCAAAGTTTTAATAGCATCACTTTTAATATCAAAAACATCTACATTTCTTTCCTTGTCTAGCCAGCTCTTTCTATTTATTTTTCCGGATTTCAAACCACCAATAACAATCTGTTGTTCGCCAGGATTTTTTCCAAAAAATGTTGGACCAATTTCAAACAAAGATAAGTCTTCGTAACCTCTATCTTGATTCTTTTTTAAATAAATTGCTAAATTAGAGAAAACTGATCGTCTTAAAACATTTAAATCAGAGGAAATAGGATTGTATATTGGAATTTCTTTTTCGCCTTTAGAAAATTGTTTATCAATCTTTGAGTCAGTAAAAGACCAAGTAACTATTTCCATATAGCCTTTGGAAGCTAAAGATCTCTGGGATAAGTGGAATAGTTTTTGCTTAAAGTTAAGAGTATCTTGAATCCTGTTTTTGCTTGGTTCAACTAATTTAATATTGTTGAATCCTTTAATCCGAATTAGCTCCTCAATCAAATCTTCGTCCAAACTCACATCTGGCCTCCAGCTTGGCACTTCTACTTTTATAACTTTTTGATTTGTTTTACATTTGAAACCTAGAGAAGACAAAATTTTAACAATTTCATTAGTGGTGATTGAAATACCGATTAGTTTTTCAAATTTTTCTACTTGAAAGTTAATTATCTTATTTTTCTGGTTCGTTTTTCCAGTAATTTGAAACTTACTTGCTTCTCCTCCGCAAATTTTTAAAATAAGTTCAGTCGCAAGCTCCAAGCCCTCTTTAATCGACTTTGGATCAATTCCCCTTTCGAATCTAAATTTAGCATCAGTATTTATATTAAGTGCTCTTGCTGTATTTCTTATTGATGATGGGCTGAAATAAGCAGCTTCTAGAAGTATATTTTTCGTTTCTAATTCAGTAGAGGTAGATGTTCCTCCAATAATTCCACCTAACCCAAGAACGCCAGATTTATCAGAAATGACACACATTTCTTTTTTTAATTTATATTTTTTGTTATCTAATGCCTCAAATATTTCTCCCTCTATGGCGTTTCTAACTATAATTTCTTTGTTGATTTTATCTGCATCATAAGCATGCAATGGTCTATTTAGATCAAACATTACGTAGTTAGTTATATCAACTACAGCAGAAATAGGTTTTAAACCTAAAGCGATTAATTTATTTTTAAGCCATTCAGGACTTTCTTTATTATGAATGTTTTTAATGTAACAGCTGCCGAAGATATCACATCCTGAGTTTTTTTCTTTTTTAATGGATGTTTTAATTTGGTGTTTTGTATTTTGTTTAATTTTCTTTCTATTTATAGGTATTAATTTTCCAACTCCTGCAGATGAGAGATCTCTTGCAATACCTCTTATGCCTAAACAATCTGCTCGATTTGGTGTAATAGAAACATCAATGGCTCTTAGAGATTTGCTTTTAAAATAATTTTTTCCTATATCTTTCTCCTTGTTTTTAAGTTCAATGATCCCTTCGCTTTCATCGGATAAATTGAGTTCACTTTCAGAGCAAAGCATACCTTTTGACTCTACACCTCTTATTTTTGCTACCTTTAATTCAAAATTAGTTTTAGGTATTATAGCTCCAGGAGGTGCATAGATTGTGATTAGGCCCTCTCTGGCATTTGGAGCTCCACATACAACTTTTAAAATCTCTTTACCGTCGATAGTGACGTCGCAAACTTTTAACTTATCAGCATTGGGATGTTTTTCTACTTTTAAAACTTTCGCAATTTTAAACTTGCTCATCTCTCCAGAGTTTTCTTTGATGGATTCGACTTCGAGTCCAATATTTGTCATACGATCAATAATCTCATTTTCTTTAGCGGATGTTTTAAGATGTTCTTTCAACCAAGGAATTGTAATAATCATTTGCTAAGACCTCTATAGTTTGTTGGAACATCTAATGGATCAAATCCAAAATGACTTAGCCATCTATAATCTGCCTCAAAGAAAGCTCTTAAATCATTTATTCCATATTTTAGCATTGCTAAACGATCAATACCTATTCCGAATGCAAATCCTTGATATTTTTTTGTGTCTATCTTTACATTTTTTAAAACGTTTGGATGAACCATCCCACATCCTAAAACTTCTAACCATTTATCACCTTCTCCAATAACAATTTTTCCTTTTTCAATTTTATATCCAATGTCGACTTCAGCTGATGGTTCTGTAAAAGGGAAATGACTTGGTCTAAATCTCATTTTTATATTTTTAACCTCAAAAAACTCCTTAATAAAATAATCTAGACAACCTTTAAGATGCCCCATCGTTATATCTTTATCTATGTGGAGACCTTCAAGTTGATGAAACATCGGAGCATGTGTTTGATCACTATCACATCTATAAGTTCTTCCAGGCACAATTATCTTAAATGGGGGTTTACTTGATAACATCGTTCTTATTTGAACTGGTGATGTATGTGTTCTTAACAGTAATTTTTTATTTTCATCTAAATAAAAAGTATCGTGCATGTCTCTTGCAGGGTGTTCCTCTGGAGTATTTAATGCTGTAAAGTTATTATATTCAGACTCTACATCAGGTCCCTCTGCAACTGAAAATCCAATCTCTGAAAAGATCGAAGATATCTCATCAATAACTTGAGATACTGGATGAATTTTTCCTTGCCGTTCAGGTCTTATTGGTAAAGTAACGTCAACTTTTTCATTTTTAAGTTTTTCATTAATTTCGTTAGTTTCAATTTCTAAATTTTTTTGTTCTAATTGTTGAGTTAGATCATCTTTAATTTTATTTAAATTTGACGCAAAAGCTTTTCTTTTTTCTGGGTCTAAAGATCCAAGAGTTTTGAACTGCTGAGTGATTTGACCATTTTTACCGAAGAAATCTGTTTTAATATTTTGAAGATCCTCTTTCGTTTTAACAGAATCAATCTTTGCGTTGAAAACCGAACTTATTTTATCTAAATCACTCATTAGGTAATTGATTTTTTATATTAAGTTGAGATTAAATCAAAGACCCTTTTAAGCTAGGGAGGATTGAACTTTTTTTACTACTGATTTAAAGACTTCGGGATTATTGTAGGCAAGTTCTGCTAGAACTTTTCTATCTAATTTAATTTTCGATTTTGCTAAACCGTTGATAAATTTCGCGTAAGTTAACCCTTCGGCCCTAACACCTGCGTTAATTCTTTGAATCCATAAAGATCTAAACTCTCTTTTTTTAGCTTTTCTATCTCTGTAAGCGTATTGCATTGCTTTTTCCATAGCTTGACGAGCGATACGGATAGTATTTTTTCTTCTTCCTCTTTGACCTTTGACTGATTTTAAAACTTTATTGTGTTTTGCTCTACTTACTACACCTCTTTTTGTTCTAGCCATATTATCCTCTTAAGTTATATGGCATATACGATTTGACTATTTTTGAATCTTGCTTTGTCATTATTGTAGTGCCTCTTTGTTTTCTAATCTGTGAATTCGTTCTTTTAATCATACCATGTCTCTTACCAGCTTGAGGCATTTTAATTTTACCTGAAGCAGTAAATCTAAATCTTTTTTTTGCTGAACTTTTTGTTTTAAGTTTTGGCATAAAATATTTCGGACTTATATATACATTAATAAATCTTTACAAGCTGATATAATTGGTGATTTACAGAGGTTGAATTATCATGACCATCTGTCTGCCTTCAAATTTTGGCTTGCTTTCAACTTTTGCAACATCTTTTGTCTCTTCTATAATTTTGTCCATTAGTTCTTTACCAAGGTCTGTGTGCTGCATCTCTCTACCTTTAAATTTTACTGTAAATTTTACCTTATTGCCTTTCGAGATAAATTTTTTAGCGTTTTTAATTTTAAAATTATAGTCATGGGTTTCTGTTCCAGGTCTTAATTTTATTTCTTTTAGAGAAACTGTTTTTTGTTTTTTCTTTGCTTGATTAGCTTTCTTCTGCAAATCATATTTATATTTTCCCATATCCATAATTTTACATACAGGTGGATTTGCATTTGGAGATATTTCGATTAAATCTAATTCTTCTTGTTTTGCTAATTCAATAGCTTTGTTAAGTGGCATTGCACCTAAGTTTCCTCCATCACTTCCAATTACCTGAACATCTAAAGCTCTAATCCTCTCATTGGCTTTTGGGCCTTGAGGTTTGCTTCGTCTCTGAAAATAATTAGGTTTAAAGTTGGACACTTAATTTAAAGGCAACTTATTTGAGGCAAGCATATTTTTTATTAAATCTTCTCTTTTCATAATTTCTTGTTTATCAGAACCTAATTTTCTAACAGTCACTGTGTTATCTGCAACTTCTTTTTTTCCACAAACAATAATAAAAGGGATTTTTGCTAGAGAATGTTCTCTAACTTTATAATTTATTTTCTCATTTCTTAAATCCATTTCACATTTTATACCTTCTTTAAATAAATCTTTAAATAACTTTTTTACGTAATCATTGTTCTCTTCAGCTATAGGACACACAACAGCTTGTGCTGGTGATAGCCAAAAAGGTAACTTGCCAGCATAATTTTCAATTAAAATTCCAATAAATCTTTCTAAAGAACCAAATAAAGCTCGATGCAACATAACTGGAACTTTTTTATTACCATCTTTTGCAACATAGGATGCTCCAAGCCTATTAGGAAGATTAAGATCGACTTGTAAAGTTCCACATTGCCAATCTCTTCCAATTGCGTCTCTTAAAACAAATTCAATTTTGGGTCCGTAGAAAGCCCCCTCGCCTTTGTTAATTGTATACTCAAGTTTTGATTGTTTAATTGCTGCAAGTAATGCTGCTTCAGATTTATCCCATACGTTGTCATCACCCACTCGCTTTTCTGGTCTATCAGAATATTTCAAAATGACATTTTCAAATCCTAAGTCTTTATAAATTTCTAAAATTAAATTTGTTACTGATAATGATTCTTGGGTTATTTGATCTTCTGTACAAAAAATGTGAGCATCATCTTGCGTAAACGCTCTGACTCTCAATAATCCATGTAAAGCACCTGATGGTTCATATCTGTGAACCTTGCCGAATTCAGAAAGTTTAAGTGGCAAATCTCTGTAACTTTTTAGTCCTTGATTAAATACTTGAACACAGCCAGGACAATTCATAGGTTTCACAGCAAAAATTTTTTCATCGGGAGTTTCGGATGTAAACATATGTTCTCCAAATTTATCCCAGTGACCTGATTTTTCCCATAAAGTTTTGTCTAAAAGCTCTGGTGTATTAATTTCCTTATAACCTGCAAGTCTTTGTTTAGCTCGCATGTATTCCACCAATCTTTGAAATAGCAACCAACCTTTCTCGTGCCAAAATACTGCCCCTGGACTCTCCTCTCTAAAATGAAATAAATCCATCTCCTTTCCAAGTTTCCTATGGTCTCTTTTTTCAGCTTCCTCTAATCGATGTAGATAATCATCAAGCTCTTTTTTAGTACTCCAACATGTTCCGTAGATCCTTTGCAGCATTTCATTGTCAGAGTCACCTCGCCAATAGGCACCAGATACTTTTGTAAGTTTAAAAGCTTTTCCTATTTTACCAGATGAAGCCAGGTGGGGACCTCTACATAAATCGTGCCAAGTATCTCCGTGGTGGTAAACGGATAGCTCCTCATTTTTAGGTATACTCTCGATTATTTCAGCCTTATATTTTTCTCCAATCTTTTTAAAATGAGATATAGCTTGATCCCTTTTCCAAACCTCTCTTCTAGTTTTCACATCCCTATCAATTATCTCGGACATTTTTTTTTCAATATTATTTAAATCTTCACTAGTGAAAGGTTCTTTTCTTGCAAAGTCGTAATAAAATCCATTTTCTATAACTGGCCCAATTGTTACTTGTGTGCCGGGGTATAACTCTTGAACAGCCATTGCCATTATATGTGCTGCGTCGTGTCTAATCACTTCTAAACCTTCTTTATCTTTAGAGGTAATAATTCTTACCTTAGCATCTCTGTTAATTTGATGGCTTAAATCTTTTAAGTTACCATCTACTTCCATTATCAAAGCAGCCTTTTCGAGTGATTTACTAATTTTTTTCGTTAAATCAAAACCATTAATTGATTTTTCAAAATCTATTTTTTTTCCGTCTAATAATTGAATTTGTGGCATTAATTTTTAATTAATCTTCTATACTCTTTTAAATTAGATTGGCACATTGTTTCAACATCAAATTTTTTAGTAATATTTTTTCTACCCTCATTTCCTATAGATTTTAATTCATCTGGTGATAATTGAATAACAGTATTTAAACTTTTAGCAAGTTCTCTGGGGTCTTCATGATTATACAAAAAACCGGTTTTTTTATTGATAATTGTTTCTTTTGAACCGCCAATGTTACTAGCAATAATTGGCTTACCCATTGATTGAGCTTCCACCGAAACTCTGCCAAATGCCTCAGGTTCTATCGAAGCCGAGACCACCACATCAGCTAAAGAATAGGCAAGAGGCATCTCGTTACAATGTTGAATGAACTTAATTTTTTTATTCAAACTATATCTTTGAACAAGGTTGCTCAATTTCTTAGAGTAAACTTTTCTACCTTGATCTGACCCAAGTATTATCGCTTGAAAGTTTGTGATATTATAATCTTCAACTAATATATTTAATGACTCGATAAATTTTTCTTGTCCTTTCCAATAAGTTAGTCTGCCAGGTAAAAGAATCATAAATTTATTTGAGTCTAATCCCCATTCTTGTTTAAGTTTTTCTTGTTTAAGTACTGAAATATTTTGTGAATTATAGTAATCAATATTGATGCCTCTAAAAATTACTCTAAGTTTTTTTTCCTTACTTAGATATTCACTGTAATTTTCATTAATGTGGCCAAAAATAAAATTAGATCCTGCAATTGTTAATTTTGCTCTTAGCATTACACTATTGTAGAATTTTTTAATTTTATTTTTAAAATTATAAGTTCCATGAAACGTTGTAACGAAAATTCTCCTCGTTACCAGCGAAGCTAAGTAACATGACCAAGCCGGCGCCCTACTTCGTGCATGTATAATGTTTATTTTATAAAATATAATAAAAAAGATTAACACCAGAGTATTGAATATTATTAAAAGAGGATTTTTAGAGTGTACTGGTAACCTAATTAACTTAACTTTATCTTTTTTCACAAACTTAAGAAGTTCTCCTCCAGAAGTTGCTAAAAAAGATCCACAATCATTCTCTGGAAGAAAATGAGCAATATCATAACAACCTGTCTCTGCGCCGCCATAACCAAGTTTAGGAATAACTTGGAGAACATTTAATTTAGTAGTCATATTGTTTGTTATATAATATTACATAAAAATTCTTGTATGAAAAAATTCAAATATTTTAAATTATCAAAGACTAAAAAACTCAGATTTATAGACAATTACTTTAAAAAAAAACTTTATATTGTTTTTTTACATGGTTTTATGTCTGATATTGAGGGAAAAAAACCTCAAACATTTCTTCGTTTCGCCAAAAAAAATAAGTTAGGTTTTTTAGCTCTTGAATACTCAGGTCATGGAAAATCATCTGGAGAATTTATCAAAGGAAATATTAGCTCTTGGACGAGAGATACAAAATTAATGATTAAGAAAATAGTAAAAAAAAATAATTTTATTCTCATAGGTTCAAGCATGGGTTCGTGGATTGGTCTTAATCAGTTCAAATATTACAAAAAACAAATTAAAGGCTTTGTTGGAATTGGTTCGGCTCCAGAATTTTTAACAAGACTTATGTGGAACAAATTTCCAAAAAAAACAAAGAGGGAGTTG
>CACGPY010000019.1 GCA_902575095.1 uncultured Pelagibacteraceae bacterium | reverse complement strand
TCTTCCATTATACTTTCTCCTTATCTTTACAGAAACTATATTTTGTTTGAAACATTTACATTGACCAAATCTTTTGGTTACAATCTTTTAAAAGGAAATAATCCCAGTTTTATAGTTGAAGGTGATGCTATTTTTATAGAAAAAAAATTTCCAAGATCAGAAATTAAAATAAAAACAGATAACAGATATGAAATAAATTTAGATAACTATTATAGAGAGAAAGCTTTAAAGTTTATTAAGGAAGATCCTACTAAATATCTTAAATTTTATTTTGTTAAAATTGCTTCTTTTCTTTTTTTTGATATAAACTCAACATATCCTAATTATTATAATTTTCTTCACGTATTACCAAAAATAATTTTAGCAATTATAAGTTCGGTAGGAGCAATAGTTGCTTTAAGACGAAAGGGTTTTTTTCAATTCTTAGCAATTTACTACTTCACAAATATTTTCTTATTCTCAATATTTTTTATTTTACCGAGGTATAGTTTGATACTTTTGCCTATACAATTAATCCTATCAATAGAAACTATAAGATTATTTCGAAGAAAATTGCTGGACTAATTCCTTAATAATTTTATATGTTGAGTATTTTTGTTTCCACTTAGGATATTTTTTTTTAAACTTCTTCATACTTGAAATATACCAAATATGATCACCTATTCTATTTTGTTTAATAATTTTTCTTTTAATTTTTATACCGGTGATTTTTTCAATTAAATTTAAAGCCTCAATAATAGAACAATTTGAATATCTACCTCCACCCGTATTATAAACTTCTCCGAAGCCTGGCTTTTTATAAAATTGCCAGAAACATTGTACTAGATCCTGACTATGAATATTGTCCCTTACTTGTTTACCCTTATATCCGATTAAAGTATATTTCTTTTTCTGCATAGAGGCTTTTACAAGATATGAGAGAAAACCATGCAGTTTAGCACCAGAATGGTTTGGGCCTGTAATACATCCAGCCCTAAAACAAGCCGTTTTTAAACCTACATTTTTTCCATATTCTTGAACTATTAAATCTGCATATGATTTAGATGCTCCAAAAAAACTATGAATACAATTATCTATGGACATCGTTTCATCTATTCCTGATTTAAATTTGTGGGAACTTTTTATTTCCCACCGGGTTTTTTTTTCTATTAACGGCAAAGCGTTAGGATTGTCACCATAAACTTTATTTGTGGACATAAATATAAAAGGAGCATTAGGACAATTAATTTTAGTTAGCTCTAATAAATTTAAAGTTCCTTCAGCATTGATACGAAAGTCAATCAGGGGTTTGTCTTTAGCCCAATCATGAGATGGTTGTGCTGCAGCGTGAATAATTAATTTGATATTTTCTTTATATTTTTTAAAGATTTTTTGTAAATTTTCATAATCTTTTATATCAATATTAAAATGATCATAATTTTTTAGAGTCTTTTTTAGTTTTCTTTTAACCCAATTGATATCTCCATCTTTACCAAAAAAAAATCTTCTTGAGTTATTATCAATACCAATAATTTTAAAACCTTTTTGTGAAAAAAAAATTGAAGACTCAGATCCTACAAGTCCACATGAGCCAGTTATCAATGCTACTCTCATTTAAAAAATTTCCATACCTCTTTATTCATAGACAGCCATATTAATATATCATCTAGAATTTTTTCCAAACTATAAGAAGGTTTCCATTTATATGTTTTAGAAACTTTCTTATTATCACTAACATAGTATGGAATATCAAATATTGAAGTTTTTGGTTTTTTATTAAATTTAATCTTATTTTTTGTTAATTTTTGGCATTTAATAGTTAAATCTTTTAAAGATATTTTATTTTTAAAGCCACCACCAATATTAAAAACATCATTATTTATTTTATTTAAATTTTTTATTTGCAATTTAATAATTTCACAAACATCATTTATGTGTAAAATGTCTCTTACTTGATGACCGTACCCACCAAAGCCAATGTATGATAATTTCCTTTTTAAGAAATGTTTAGCAACCCACAGGGGGATAAATCCTTGATCTTGTTTGCCAAATTGCCAAGGACCAGCGATTACACCAAAGCGATTTATAATATATTTAAGGTTTGTTCCAAAAAATAGTTCCAATATTAGTTTTTCAGATGAAAATTTTGTAAATCCATATAAAGAGCTTGCTGAAGAAGTTTCAAAATTCTCATTAATCAATTTTTTAATTTTTATTGGCTTTATCAATTTATTTTTATTAATAATTTTCCTTAATTTTTTAATCGAATAAACTCTACTAGAAGATAAAAAGATTAAATTTGATTTATCTCTTATACATTTTTTTAAAATATTAAATGTTCCAATTAAATTTGTATTAAATACTTTATCAGGATTTTTTTTTGACTCTTCAATCGCTGGCTCTGCACAACAATCAATTATCAAATCCACCTTGGGTAAGGAATTTATACGTGTAAGACTTTCAATATTATATTTAAAATTTTTAATATTGTTATTAATTAACCTTCTTTGGTTTAATATCGAACCTTTTCGAATTAAGTTATCTAAACTATAAATTTTTGCTTTTTTTATATTTTTCCTCAAATAAATTGCTAAATTTGAACCAACAAAGCCGCAACCCCCTGTAATAAGTATTTTCATTATAAATTAATTAACTTATTAATATTTAAAAATAAACTAATTTATGCTTTCTATATTAATACCAGTAAGAAACGAGTCGGATAATTTAAAAGATTTAATCAATTATTACTCAAACAAACTTCAGAACATTAATTATGAGGTTTTGATTATTAATGATTTCAGTAATGATGATACTCTGGATAAGGCTCATTCCTTATCTTATGAAAATAAAAGATTTAAAGTTTTAGACAATAAAAAAAAGGGTTTGGGGGGAGCTGTAAATTTAGGAGTTAAAGAATCTAACGGATCAAAAGTTGTAATCATGATGGCTGATCAATCTGATGATTTAAATGATCTCATTAAATATAATGACATTATCGACAAAGAAGGATATGACGCTGTTTTAGGATCAAGATTTTTAAAACAGTCAAAAGTTTTAAAATATCCATTTCGAAAATTAGTTTTAAATAGACTATTCAACTATTTTGTAAGCTTAATTTTTTGGAATAGCTATAATGATTATACCAATGCTTTTAAAATATATAAAAAACAAGTTTTGATAGAAATAAGTCCACTTATTTCAGAAAGTTTCAATATATTTTTAGAAATTCCACTAAAAATTATTTCTAGAAAGTATAAATATAAAGTTATACCAATAAATTGGATAGGAAGGACAAAAGGTTATTCAAAATTCAAAATAAAAGAGTTAGGATCAAAATATTTATTTACTTTAATTTATTGTTTTATTGAAAAAAATTTATTAAATATCAAAAAATGAAATTATTTTTAAATTTATCCTTACAAAAATCTGTAATTATATTTTTTATAATCGTAATTTTAATTTTGTTAGGTTTAAGTATTATTTTATAAATAAATAATTGTCAAAAGAATAGATCCTAAAATAATTCTGTAAATAACAAAAAAACTTAAATTAAATCTTTTAATAAATTTCAGAAAATACTTAATTGTAATATATGAAAAAATAAATGCTAGTAAGATTGCAAGTAAATTTGTTTTCGTAAAGTTATAGCTCTGTGAAAATATTATATTTTTAACTCCAAAAATTGATACTGCCCCCAAAATAGGAATAGATAATAAGAAGGATATCTTAGCTGCATCAACTCTTTTAAATTTTAATAATCTTGCTGCGGTAATTGCAATTCCAGATCTACTTACTCCAGGTATTAAAGAAAAAATTTGAAAAATTCCGATAAAAACTGCTGAATTTAAATTTAATTTATTGACACTTTTTTCTAACTTAAATTTGTCACTTAAATAAAGTAAAATTCCAAAAATTATAGTTGTCCAAGCAATTGTTTCAATGTTTCTCATTTTTTCAATTAAGTTCGTTTCCACTAGAAAAAAACCAGTGATCATTACTGGTATAGATGCAATTAAAACGTTAAAAAAAAGAATTCTATTTGAATAAAAATTGGCAATATCTTTATAGAAATAAAATATAACAGCCATAAATGATCCAATATGTAAACTTACATCGATAGAAAGTTTTTGATTTTCAAAACTAAGGAAATCCGAAATTAAAATTAAATGGGATGAAGAACTGACAGGTAGAAATTCTGCCACACCTTGTATTATCGATAATATAAATATTTCGATCATTTTAAAAAAATAAAATCAAAGGTTGTTTATTTGTTGTCAATTTTTAATGCATATCAGGTATGCAAAAAATAACATTAGTTTTTTGGGGTTTTTATAATATAGGTAATGATTATTGACCCATAAAATATATCAATTTTATTGTCTTTAGATAAATTAATTTAAATATGAAAAAAAAAATGCTTAAGTTTGTAGAGTTGAAACAGGAAACACCTGAAAAAAGAGACACTGTAAAAAGAAAAGGTGATTTCAATGAAATTTATAAAGAATACATAACTGAAAAGGCATCTGATCAGTCAAGTAGGTGCTCTCAGTGCGGAGTTCCTTTTTGCCAAATTCATTGTCCATTAAGTAACAATATTCCAGACTGGTTGAAATTAACGGCAGAGGGAAGACTTAAAGAAGCTTATGAGGTTTCACAAAGTACAAATAATATGCCTGAAGTATGCGGAAGGATTTGTCCTCAAGACAGATTATGTGAAGGTAATTGTGTAATAGAACAATCAGGTCATGGAACAGTAACTATAGGTTCAATAGAAAAATATATAACCGATACTGCCTGGGATAAGGGATGGATAAAACCTTTTAAAGTTAAAAGAGAGTTGAAACAATCAGTTGGCATTATAGGTGCTGGTCCAGCAGGAATGGCTTGTGCCGAGGAACTCAGAAAATCAGGATATCAAGTAACAATTTACGATAGATACGATAGGCCAGGCGGTCTTTTAATTTATGGTATTCCAAATTTTAAATTAGAAAAATTTGTTGTTGAGAGGAGAACAAAGCTTCTTAAAGATTCTGGTATTAAATTTGTTCAAAACTTTGAGGTTGGAAAAGATAAAACATTATATGAACTTAAGGAAATACATGACGCAATGCTTATTGCTACTGGAGTTTATAAAGCTAGAGAAATAGATATACCAGGTCACAACCTTCAAAATATTTTTCCTGCAATGGATTTTTTAACTGCATCTAACAAAAAAGGATTAGGCGATAAAGTAAAATTATTTGATGATGGTACTCTTAATGCTGAGGGAAAAAATGTGGTTGTAATAGGTGGTGGAGATACCGCTATGGACTGCGTAAGAACTTCAGTAAGACAGAAAGCCAAGTCTGTAAAATGTCTTTACAGGCGTGATCGAGAAAATATGCCGGGATCAGCTAGAGAGGTAGGAAACGCAATTGAAGAGGGAGTAGAATTCGTTTGGTTAACAAGTCCAAAAAGTTTCATTGGAACAAATAAAGTTGAAGCAGTGGAGGTAAATAGAATGAAATTAGGTTTACCTGACTCATCCGGTAGAAGAAGACCAGAAATTGAAAAGGGATCTGAATATAAGATACCGACAGATCTTGTAATTAAATCTTTGGGATTTGATCCAGAAAATTTACCCAAGTTGTTTAACGCAAAAGAGTTAGTAGTTTCTCAATGGGGAACTTTAAAAATTAATCTGAAATCGATGCAAACTAATTTGGATGGAGTATTTGCAGCAGGAGATATTGTAAGAGGAGCTTCACTTGTGGTTTGGGCGATAAGAGATGGTAGAGATGCCGCAGTACAAATTGAAAAATATTTACAATTAAAAGCGAATAAAAATAAATCTATAGCTGCTGCGTAATTAAAATGAAAAATTACAAAAAAAATAAAAAAATTTTAGAAAAAAGTTTTAATTATTCTTCAGAGATGGAACACGATGCATGCGGTGTGGGGTTAATTGCATCTACAAACGGAAAAAAATCTAGAAAAATTGTTGAGTATGGTATTGAGGCGTTAAAAGCTATATGGCACAGAGGAGCTGTAGATGCAGATGGAAAATCTGGTGACGGCGCAGGAATTCAAATTGAGATAGCACCTGATTTCTTTAAAGAGAAAATTTCCGCAACCGGACATACTCTAGACGAAAATAAAAGAATTTGTGTTGGAATGGTTTTTCTTCCAAGAACAGATTATTCAGAACAAGAAAAATGTAGAGAGATTATCGAGTCCGCACTGTTAGCTAAAAATTATTACATCTATGGTTGGAGACAAGTCCCAATTAATCCAAGTGTTTTAGGAAAAACGGCTGATCAAAACCGTCCTGAAATCGCTCAAGTTATGTTTAAAAAAAATGAAGTATTGCAAACCAATGACCTTGAAAGAGATTTGTTCGAAACAAGAAAAAAAATAGAAAAAGTTGCAAGAGATATGCAAATAAAAGATTTTTATATCTGCTCTTTCAGTTCAAGATCTATTGTTTATAAAGGAATGTTTCTAGCAGAAATGTTATCAGAATTTTATCCAGATCTTAATGATGAAAAGTTAACTTCAAGATTTGCAATTTTTCATCAAAGATATTCAACTAACACCTTCCCAAGTTGGGATCTGGCCCAACCTTTTAGAACTTTAGCGCATAACGGAGAGATAAATACGGTTAAAGGAAATATAAACTGGATGAAAATTCATGAGCAAGATATGTCTAGTCAACTCTTCAAAGACGTAAAAAATTTAAAGCCAGTAATAAGAAGCTCCTCGGACTCTGGCGCACTTGATAATGTTTTTGAACTTTTAACGCATTCAGGAAAATTAGCGCCACTAATAAAATTAATGATGATCCCAGACTCGTGGTCAAAGAGAAGCAAAACAGTTCCAAAAAACCATCAAGACTTATTTAATTTCCTTAACAGCACTATAGAGCCATGGGATGGTCCAGCAGCCATTTGTGCAACTGATGCGAAATGGGTTTTGGCTTCGTCCGATAGAAACGGACTAAGGCCTTTAAGATATTCAATCACCTCGGACAATCTATTTTTTGCGGGTTCAGAAACTGGAATGATTAAAATTCCAGAGGAAAAGATCATTGAAAAAGGAAAACTTGGTCCAGGTCAAATTATTGCAATCGATCTGAAAAAAGGGAAACTTTACAAAGATAAAGAAATTAAGGATCTTTTGGCAAAAGATTATAAAAAATACAATAAACAAATTATTGATTTAGAAAAAAAGATTTCATTTGGAGGAGAAAAGCCAAATTTCTTAGGTGAGGATTTAAGGAAAAGACAATTTTTATCAGGATTGAGTATAGAGGACTTAGAGTTAATTCTACACCCAATGGCGGAGGAAGGAAAAGAAGCTTCAGGCTCCATGGGCGATGATACTCCAGTTGCTGTACTATCAAGTCATTTTAGACCTGTTTCACATTATTTTAGACAAAACTTTAGCCAAGTAACCAATCCACCAATAGATTCTTTAAGAGAAAATAAAGTAATGAGTTTAAAAACAAGATTTGGAAATTTAGGCAACATTTTGGATTTTGACAATCTTACTGAAGAAAATATTTATGTTTTAGACAGCCCCATACTTACTAATTCACAATTTAAAAAATTTAAAAAATTTTTTGCAAAAAAAGTTAAAGTAATTGATTGCACTTTTAATATTGAAGAATCTCTTAAGGAGAGAATTGAACTAATTAGAGAAGAGGCAGAAACAGCTGTTAGAGAAGGAAGCACTTGCTTAATATTATCCGATAAAAATATTACAAATCAAAAAGCAAGTATTCCTAGTATATTGACTGTAGGAGCGGTCCACTCTCACTTAGTAAAACACGGATTGAGAGGTTACTGTTCGCTAAATGTTGAGTGTTCTGATGCAATGGATACGCACTCTTTTGCTATTTTAATTGGAGTTGGAGCCACTACAGTGAACCCATATCTTGCAATAGATAGCATTCATCAAAGATTTGAAAAAAAATTATTTGGTAAATCTGATTTTGAAACATGTGTTAATAAATTTAAAAAATCAATTGATGCTGGTCTTCTTAAAATTATGTCAAAGATGGGAATATCAGTAATAAGTTCTTATAGAGGTGGATGTAACTTTGAAGCGGTAGGTTTAAGTAGAGCTATTGTTTCAGATTATTTTCCAGGTATGTCCTCAAGAATTTCAGGAATAGGCATAATTGGAATTGAGAAAAAAATTAAGAAACTTCATGAAAAATTTAATGCAAAAAATGTATTCACTTTACCTATCGGAGGGTTATACAGATATAGAAAAAGCGGAGAAGATCACCAATACCAAGGAAGATTAATTCATTTATTGCAAAGCGCTGTAGGTAGCGGCTCATATGAACTATATAAAAAGTATTCAGCTGGGATTCATAATTTACCTCCAATTAATATAAGAGATTTATTAGAATTTAAAAAAGAAAGAAAACCTATTGATATTAAAGAAGTAGAGCCAATTGAAAAAATTTTAAAAAGATTTGGAAGTGGAAGTATGTCTCACGGAGCACTATCAGCAGAAGCTCATGAAACTTTAGCAATGGGAATGAATAGAATTAAAGGTGCCTCTTGTAGCGGAGAAGGGGGTGAGGATGCAAAAAGATTTAAAATATTACCTAACGGAGATAGCGCAAACTCAAGAGTGAAACAAATTGCATCTGCTAGATTTGGAGTAACTGTTGATTATTTAAATAACGCTAACGAAATAGAAATCAAAATTGCTCAAGGAGCTAAACCAGGTGAAGGAGGACAGCTACCAGGTTTTAAGGTTACAAAAGAAATAGCACGATTAAGACACTCGACACCAGGTGTAACTTTAATATCACCACCACCACATCATGATATTTATTCTATAGAAGATTTAGCGCAATTAATTTATGATTTAAAACAAATCAATCCAGGCGCAAGAGTTGGAGTTAAATTAGTTGCATCAACCGGTATTGGGACAATAGCAGCAGGAGTAGCTAAAGCAAAAGCAGACATCATTTTAATTTCTGGTCATTCTGGAGGGACTGGTGCAAGCCCTCAAACTAGTATCAAGTATGCGGGCATACCTTGGGAGATGGGATTAACAGAGGCTAACCAAATACTTACTTTAAATAATTTAAGACATAATGTTACTTTAAGAACTGATGGTGGATTAAAAACTGGCCGAGATATCGTGATGGCAGCAATGATGGGAGCAGAAGAATACGGAATGGGTACATCATCTTTAGTTGCTATGGGATGTATAATGGTAAGACAGTGCCACTCAAACACATGTCCAGTTGGAGTTTGTAGTCAAGATGAAGCTTTACGAGAAAAATTTACCGGAACTCCAGAAAAAGTTGTAAATTTATTTAAATTTGCAGCAAAAGAAGTAAGAGAAATTCTCGCTTCTCTTGGTTTTAAATCGATTAATGAAATTATAGGAAGAACAGATTTATTAGCTCAGGTAAACAAAGGTGCATCTAACTTAGATGATTTAGATTTAAATCCTCTTTTAGTTCAAGCTGATCCAGGTGAAAATCTAAGATATTGTAAAGACAAACATATAAATGAAGTACCAGATACTCTCGACGAAAAGATTTGGTCAGAGATAAGAGATAAGATTAAAACAGACTCAAAAAATAAATTTAATTACGAGATAGAAAACACTTCAAGATCAGTAGGAACAAGATTATCTCACCATATTTATAAAAAATTTGGTAATAATAAATTAGATGAAAATACGGTCAATATTAAATTAGAGGGTTCAGCAGGACAATCTCTTGGCGCTTTTTTAACTAAAGGAATCAAACTCATTGTTGAAGGGGACTGCAATGATTATGTTGGCAAAGGATTATCTGGAGGGACAATCGTTGTATATCCATCTCCAAAAAGTTCATTAGTTTCAAATGAAAATACAATAATAGGAAACACCGTTCTTTATGGAGCAACTTCAGGAAAACTGTTTGCATCTGGGCAGGCGGGAGAGAGATTTGCGGTTAGAAACTCTGGAAGTTTTTCAATCGTTGAAGGATGTGGAGCTCATGGTTGTGAATATATGACTGGTGGAACAGCTATAATTCTAGGAGAAGTAGGAGACAATTTTGGAGCAGGAATGACGGGTGGAATGGCATTTGTTTATGATGAAAAAAATACATTTGAAAATTTTATTAATCCGACCTCAATAGTTTGGCAAGAAGTTGAAACAGATTATTGGAAGAAGTTTTTGAAAGAAAGTTTAAATACTTTTGTCAAAGAAACAAATTCAAAAATTGCTCGAAAAATATTAAATGACTTCGATAATGAACTTAAAAAATTTAAACAAATTTGCCCAATAGAAATGCTTGATAAATTAGATAATCCTATTAGTTTAAGATCTCATACTAAGAAAGCAGGTTGATGAGTAAAACTAAGGTCTTTTGCTTTGGCTTTGGCCAAGTCGCAGAGAGTTTCGTTAATAAGTTAATCGATGAAAAAAAAGACTTTGATTTAAGTGTTACCTCTAGACAGGAAACGCATCAGATAGAGTTTAATAATATTAAAATAAATTCATACCAATTTACCGAAGATAAGTTTGATAACTTTATTAAGAAAAAAAATAGAGGAGGCAGATTACATTTTAGTTTCTATTCCACCTATTGATGGCAAAGATATTGTAGCAAATTATCTTGATACAAATCTTAAAAAAATAATAAATTGTAAATGGATCACATATTTATCAGCAACCAGTGTATATGGAGACCACAAAGGTAATTGGGTTAACGAAGATAGTGCTACTCAGCCTACGTCAGATATTGGAATAAGCAGATTAGAAGCAGAAAAAAATTGGAAAAGTTTATCAAATAAAAAGAATTTTCCGCTTCAAATTTTTAGATTAGCCGGCATATATTCAAATGAGTTTAATATTTTGAAAAGGTTAAAAATTGGTAAAGTACAAATTGTAGATAAGAAAAATCACTTTTTTTCAAGAATTCATATTGAGGACATAGCTAACATTTTGTTTAAATCCCTTGATAATTTTAAAAATAATGAAATTTATAATATTTGTGATGATAAACCTGCCTCACAAATTGAGGTAGCAGCCTACGGTGCAAAATTGTTAAAATTGGAGAAACCTAGTTCAGTAAAACTTGAGGAACTTGAGAGCGAAATGTTACAAAACTTCTATAAAGACTCAAAAAAAGTAGATAACAAAAAAATGAAAGCTTTCTTTAAATATGATCTAAAATATCCATCCTATGAAGAAGGATTAAATTATATTTTTAATAATGGTATGTAATTCTTTAATTATTATTCTTAAGGACCTTTGATTGGATAAACTGTGATCACCATTTTTTATTATTACAACTTTCCTTTTA
>CACGPY010000018.1 GCA_902575095.1 uncultured Pelagibacteraceae bacterium | reverse complement strand
ATTCATTTAGAATTCTATAAAATAAAAAAATTGAAATGATGCTAAAAAATATTTGAAAAATAATTACTAAATTACTCGTAGTTAAAAAATTTAATGACAAAAACGTCAGAGAATAAATAAAATAGTAATAAAGCGGAGGCATGTAAACTGTAGGTAAAACTTTTTCTCCTAAATCTGCTAATTTTGGATGTGCTACGTATTCACTTGATGCAACGAAGAAACCAAATACATTTGATATTTGTTTATTATGAATTATTCGTTCCCACTCATTTGTAAGCTCAAAATCTCCGTAAAAATAGTATGCAGTTAATCTTAATATCAAACCAATAACCAGTAGATTAAAAATAGAAATTAAACTGCTAATTCTTTTCATTTCTTGGTGCGCCTGCTAGGATTTGAACCCAGAACCTCCTGATCCGTAATCAAGCGCTCTATCCAGTTGAGCTACAAGCGCAGTAAATTCATTAAAGTAATACTTTATTTGATTAATTTTATCCATGATATAAATAGATACCATAATTGTAAAAGAATGCATTTAGTTTCAAAAATAAATTTCTCAAAACAAAATTATTTTAGTCTGTGCTTGGCTTTAATCCCTCTAAGTTTTATAGCAGGCAATATGATTTTAAACATAAATATTATTTTATTTATTTTATCTTCAATTTTAATATTTAATAAGGATTTATTTAATATAAAGTTATTTACATTCGATAAACTACTAATATTGTTTTTTTTATTTATTATTTTAACTGGTATAACAAATGACATATTAGTTTTAAATAAATTATCATGGGGGACTAAATACGCTACAACGGTAAGATCAATTTTTTTTTTAAAATATCTTTTATTATATTTTGTAATTAGATATCTAATTGAACACAAATTAATAAACCTTAAACTTTTTTTTATAAGTTGTACATTTGCATCAATTTTTGTTTGTTTTGATATTTTTTATCAATTTACTTTTGGCCAGGATATATTTGGTTATAAAATTATTCCAGAATTAAGAAAGTTATCTGGACCATTCGGGAATGAATTAATTGCAGGGGGATACATACAAAGATTTTGTATATTTTCTTTTTTTTTGTTGCCTATATACTTATCAAAAAAACAACAATTCAAAATAAAATTTTTAATACCAATACTCTTCTTAGTTTTTTTTATAGCAATAATTTTGTCTGGTAATAGAATGCCATTATTGCTTTTTTTGTTAAGTATTATTTTGATTCTTTTTTTCCAAAAAGAGACAAGAAAATATTTACTTTCGTTTATAATAATTTTTCCAATACTGTTTTTAATAGTTTTTAATTCTAATGTAAAAGTAAAATCAAACTTTAAAAATTTCTATAATCAAATTTCAAACATAATCGTAATTGGACTTAGTGCAGATTATAATCAAAAAAATTATCCACAGTATTTAAATGAATTCAAAAGTTTTTACGAAACATGGAAGTTAAATAAATATACAGGAGGTGGAATTAAAAGTTTTAGATACTATTGTCATGTTCGAGATAATATTGATAAGAATTCAAAATTTATCTGTAATATGCATCCTCATAATTACTATTTAGAAATTTTAACCGAAACAGGTTTGATAGGATTTACGATAATATCGATATTATTTATTTATATTTTATATTTAGGTTTTTATAAAAAATATTTTTCTCACTCAAAATCAAGAGAAAATTATCTAATTACTCCATTTTTATTTTTGTTTTTTATTGAAATATTTCCAATTAAAAGTACTGGTAGTTTTTTTACAACGGGAAATGCATCATATATATTTTTAATTCTAGCCATATTAGTTGGCTTAATTAGAAAAGACGAGAATTCAATTGAAAATAAATTTTAAATATATAAATTAATTCTCATGCAAGAAGTTTGTATTGTCTCAGCACTCAGAACTGCCGTTGGGTCCCTAGGAAAAACCTTAAAAAATATTAGGGCCGATGATTTAGGCTCTGCTGTAATCAAAGAAACAATTAAAAAACTATCATTAAATAGAGACGATATTGATGAGGTTATCATGGGACAAGTTTTAACTGGTGGTACTGGACAAAATCCTGCAAGACAAGCGGCAATAAAATCAGGAATTAATGATAAAACACCAGCTTATATTGTAAACCAAGTTTGTGGATCTGGTATAAGGTCTGTCGTATCTGGATATCAAAGTATATTGTCAAATAATTCTAAAGTAATTTTTGCTGGTGGACAAGAAAACATGTCTTTAGCCCCTCACGCTATTCATTTAAGAGATGGGAAAAAATTAGGTGACGCTGAAATAATCGACACAATGATTAAGGATGGTTTATGGGATGCTTTTCATGGTTATCATATGGGTGTTACAGCAGAAAATGTTGCCGAGAAATTTCAAATAACCAGAGATCAGCAAGATAAATTTGCTCTTAAATCGCAAGAAAAAGCTATTGAAGCCCAAAAAAATAATAGATTTAAAGAAGAAATTATTAGTTTCAAAATTAATTCAAAAAAATCTGAAATTGATTTTAATAAAGATGAGCATCCTAGAGAGGGAATAAATCTTGATACTTTATCAAGATTAAAACCTGTTTTTAAAAAAAATGGCACAGTAACTGCTGGTAATGCTTCTGGTATAAATGATGGGGCAGCTGTTGTAACTTTAATGAATAGTCATAAAGCAGAACAAAATAATATTGAAAGATTAGCTTCTATAAAATCTTGGGCTAGTTGCGGTGTTGATCCTGCTTTAATGGGAACAGGTCCAATACCATCATCTAAAAAAGCGCTAGAATTAGCTGGATGGAATATTAATGATGTTGATTTATTTGAAATTAATGAAGCGTTTGCAGCACAAAGTCTTGCTGTATTAAAAACACTTTCAATACCTGAAGAAAAAGTGAATGTTAACGGAGGCGCTATTGCTTTAGGGCATCCTATAGGTGCTTCTGGCACCCGAATACTTGTAACTTTAATTCACGAAATGATAAAGAGAGATGTAAAAAAAGGTTTAGCAACTCTTTGTATTGGTGGAGGAATGGGTATTGCAATGTGTATTGAAAGATAAATTATTTTTCAATGGAACTTCCTGTAGTTAATCACCCTGAATATGTAGCTAAAATTAATGATGACAACAAATTTCCTATAAAAAAATTTGGTGCATTAGCAAAACACCTTCTAGAGACTAGAGTAGTTAAAAAATTTCATATTCCCAAAGAATGTTCCATCAAAACTTTAAAAACTTCTCATTCGATGAAATATATAAATGATATTAAAGATATGACGCTTGATGTAAAAGCACAAAAAAAAATAGGATTTCCAATAAATGATAGTGTTGTAAAAAGATCTTTCTTTGCAACAGGAGGAACAGTGCTCGCAAGTAAATTAGCTCTAGATACAAAACTCGCATGTAATACAGCTGGTGGTAGTCATCATGCAACTTTTGACCATGGAGCAGGTTATTGTGTTTTTAATGATGTGGCAGTAGCAGCTAACTATTTAAAAAATAAAGGATACGCAAAAAAAATACTTATAATCGATCTAGACGTTCATCAAGGAAATGGGAATTCAGAAATATTTAAAAACGATAAAGACGTTCTTACATTTAGTATGCACTGTGCTTCTAATTATCCTGCGAAGAAATCAAAAAGTGACATTGATATTGAGCTTAAAGATCATATGGAAGATGAGGAGTATTTGAATATTTTACATAATAACTTAAAAGAACTTAATAAAAATAAGTACGATTTTGTATTTTATGTAGCTGGAGTTGACATACATTTTGAGGATCGTTTAGGTAAACTAAAGATTACTGATGAGGGAGTTAACAAAAGAGATCAAATGGTTATTGAAAATTTTTATTCGAAAAATATTTCTTTGTGTGGTGTTTTAGGTGGAGGATATAATAAAAATTTTGATAAATTAATTGAATTGCATTCTATGCTTCACAAAAATTGTGCTAAAATTATTTAAACTTAGCCCCAACTACCTTTTCATAGGAGTTCCAGGGGTCAGGGCCAAGCTTATCTAGATAATAAACTTTATTGTTTAAAAATTAATAATAGAAAATGACGCGCTACAATTTTAGCTGTGGCAAATTTTCAAAATATTTTAAAGCTTTAGGATTGGCTATTGCTTCTTTATTATTGATAAATTCACCATTAATTACTTTTCTAACCGCTAATTCAACTATTTTGCCACTTTTTGTCCTAGGAATTTCTGGAACTTTAATAATTATTGAAGGAACATGTTTTGGAGAACAGTTTTTTTTTATCCTTGATTTAATTAATTTTATTTTTTCATCATCTAAATCTTCATTGTTTCTTGTAGTAACAAACAAGACAATCCTTACATCATCATTATAATCTTGCCCAACAACTAGCCCTTCGGTTATAAAATCAATGTCTTCAACTTGTTGGTATATTTCTGATGTTCCTATTCTTACACCTCCAGGATTTAACGTAGCGTCAGATCTTCCCCTCATAACAAAACCATTATTCTTAGTTCGTTCAATGAAATCACCGTGATGCCAAATATTTTCAAATCTATTGAAATAAGCTTTATGATATTTTTGTCCATCTTCATCTCCCCAAAATTTTACTGGCATGGACGGGAAAGGTTTTTTAACTACTAACTCCCCCTTCTCACCATCTTTTACACTTTTTCCTTCATCAGTAAAAACATCAACATCAATACCTAGGCTCTGACCTTGAATTTCTCCCATATATACATTTGAGTAAAGATTTCCTAAAACCAAACAACCAACTAAATCTGTTCCTCCAGCAATAGAAGCTAGATGAACATCTTTCTTTATATTTTCGTAAACATATTTAAAACTTTCTTCAGCTAAAGGAGAGCCCGTTGATGTTATTATTTTTATTGAATTTAGATCTAAACTTTTGCTGTTATATTTTTCATTCTTTAAATGATCGATGTATTTAGCACTTACTCCAAAAAGATTAATTTTCTTTTTTTGACAATACTCTAAGAGAATATCAATTTTTGGATAAACAGGTGCCCCATCGAATAAAAATATAGAAGAGCCTGTTGCCAATCCTCCCACTAACCAATTCCACATCATCCAGCCAGTAGTAGTGTAATAAAATAATTTTTCATTGTCTCTAATATCACAATGAAGCATGAATTCTTTATTATGCTCAATTAAAACGTTTCCAGCTCCATGAGTAATACATTTAGGTTTTCCAGTTGTGCCACTTGAGAAGAGAATATAGATAGGATGATTAAATTCAAATCGTTCAAAACTTTCGTCTACTTCTGTCTGATCTAAAACTTCATCAAAGTTTATATAATTTGGAATATTCATCTCTTCTTTTTTATTGTACGCGAATACTAAAGTTTTTTTTATTGAAGAAATTTCCTTTAAGATATCCTCAATTTTTTCAAGAATATTTATTTTCTTACCATTATAAAAATAGTGATCACTAGTAATCAAAATACTTGGTTCAATTTGTTTGAATCTATCTACCACTCCTTGTGTGCCAAAGTCTGGAGAACATGATGACCAAATAATTCCATTTTTTGCACAAGCTAAAAAACTTATAATAGACTCAATTTTATTAGGGACATAAGCTGCTACACGATCTCCTTTTTTTAAACCTATAGATTTTAAGTAATTAGAAAACTTACAAACTTTATTATAAAGTTGTTCCCAAGAAATCTCTTCCTCAAACCCTTTCTCTGATAAAAAACTAATTGCAGGATCTGATGATTTTTTTTTAAGAATATTTTCAGTATAATTTAATTTTGAATCTGAAAAAAATTTAGTCTTATTAAATATCTTATTATATTTAATTATTTCTTTTCCTTTATCTCCAATTATCTTTGAATAATCCCAAAACTTTGACCAAAATTCTTCTGGATGATCTACTGACCATTTCCACAAATTTTTAAAATTGTAATTTGATTTACGATTTATAAATTTTGAGAAATCTTCAAGAAGAGACTCTTTTTTTCTTTTTCCAGAAGGTTCCCACAAAAATTTTTCCATAAAAGCTAGCTTAGCTTTTATTTTTTTATCTTAATAGATATTTTTTAAGAATAATTTTCTGAACTAAAACTGCTCTATTTGTTTTAATGTCTCTTTTTTTAAATAAAAAATTTATTAACCAACGCATGTCACATATGAATAAAATTAATTGACGAAAAAAAGCAGAAAATGTGACAAAAATTGATCTTATCCGACTATTTGCCCTATTCTTTAATGTTTATTAATTATTTATTTTTTAATATGTTGCACCCAGTTTATAATAGCTAATTATGGCTCAGAATATTTCAGTTCCGGATATAGGTGATTTTAAAGACGTTGAAGTCATAGAAGTTTTAGTTAAACCTGGAGACCAAATTAACAAAAACGATCCCATCGTTACAATCGAAAGCGATAAGTCAAGTGTAGAAATACCTTCTCCTGCAGCTGGAGAAATTAAAGATTTAAAAGTTAAAATTGGTGATAAAGTTTCGGAGGGAAGCATATTAGCCACAATAGAAAATGGCCAAGCGGCCTCAGCTCCAAAAGAAGAAAAAATAATTAAAGAAGTTCAAACTCAAGAAAAACCAAAAACTAATGGTGAAATAAATCAGGTAAGACAAGTTAAGAGAGTCTTTGCTGAACCAGCTTCAAAAGATGATATTGATCCTATTGAAACAAATGAATGGATAGATTCTCTAAATTCAGTTATTGAAAATGATGGTTCTTCAAGAGCAAGTTACTTATTAAACAAAGTTATTGATCAGGCTTATAAATCTGGTCTTGTTCTTCCAGATACTAGAACAACACCTTACATCAATACTATTCCGCCAGAGGCTGAGATTAAGTCACCTGGTGATCAAAATATTGAAAAAAAAATACGAGCATATGTGAGGTGGAATGCGGCAGCGATGGTTGTGAAAGCTAACAAAAAAAGTCCTGAACTAGGTGGTCACATCGGTACCTTTGCATCTGCGGCTACACTTTACGATGTGGGAATGAATCATTTTTGGAGAGCAAAAAATAATAAGTTTGGTGGAGATTTAATTTATTTTCAAGGGCACTCGGCTCCAGGAATGTATGCAAGAGCTTTCTTAGAGGGAAGACTTACTTCAAAACAACTAGATGGTTTTAGGCAAGAAGTGAATAAAGGAGGATTATCCTCATACCCTCACCCATGGTTAATGCCAAAATTTTGGCAATTTCCGACTGTGTCCATGGGGCTTGGACCTATCATGGCTATCTATCAAGCTAGATTTTTAAAATACTTAATCAATAGAGGATTAATCAAAGATGAGGGAAGAAAAATTTGGGTATTTCTTGGTGATGGTGAAATGGATGAGCCGGAGTCACTTGGTGCTATTGGTTTAGCTGCTCGTGAAAAATTAGATAATTTAGTTTTTGTAGTAAATTGTAATTTGCAAAGACTGGACGGACCTGTTCGTGGAAATAGTAAAATTATTCAAGAACTAGAGGGGAGCTTTAGAGGTTCGGGTTGGAATGTAATAAAAGTTATTTGGGGATCATACTGGGATCAACTATTGGCTAAAGATAAAACAGGACTCCTTATAAAGAGGATGAATGAATGTGTAGATGGAGAATACCAAGCGTTTAAAGCTAAAGGTGGATCTTATGTAAGAGAAAAATTTTTTGGAAAATATCCTGAACTTACTGAGCTTGTTTCCTCTTTAACCGATAAAGATATTTGGAGATTGAATAGAGGAGGTCATGATCCTCACAAAGTTTATGCAGCTTACGCAGCAGCAATGCAGCATACTGGATCACCCACTGTTATCTTAGCAAAAACTATCAAAGGATATGGAATGGGTAAAACAGGTGAAAGTGTAAACACAACCCATCAACAAAAAAAATTAGATGAAGGAGATCTACTCTACTATAGAGATAGATTTAATGTCCCTTTAACAGATAAACAGGTAAAAAATATAGAATATTACAAACCGAGCGAAAATTCCGAGGAGATAAAATATTTAAAAGATAAAAGAATGAAACTTGGGGGTTTTATTCCAGAACGATCATCTTTTGCCAAACAAATTAAAGCACCACCAAAAGACATCTTTGATGCATTCATGAAATCAACCGGGGAAAAAGAAATGTCTACAACAATGGCTTTAGTGAGAATGATGACTGCATTACTTAGAGATAAAAATGTTGCACCAAGGTTAGTACCAATTATCCCTGACGAAGCGAGAACCTTCGGAATGGAAGGATTCTTTCAAAAAATTGGTATTTACGCACATGAAGGACAAAAATATGAGCCAGTGGACTCTGAACAGCTAAGTTCATATCGAGAAGATAAAAGTGGACAAGTTTTAGAAGAAGGTATCAATGAGTCTGGAGCAATGTCATCCTGGATTGCGGCAGGAACCGCTTACACTAATCACGATATCGAGATGATACCTGTTTATATTTTCTATTCTATGTTCGGATTTCAAAGAGTTGGAGATTTAGCATGGGCAGCTGGTGACTCTCAAGCAAGAGGGTTTTTAATTGGAGCAACAGCTGGCAGAACCACATTAGCTGGAGAAGGATTACAACACCAAGACGGGCACAGCCAGTTATTGGCATCAAATATTCCAAACTGCGTTAGTTATGATCCAACATTTGCTTACGAGATGGCAACAATATTTAGAGAAGGCTTAAAAAGAATGCATGAAAAGAAAGAGAATGTCTTCTACTACATCACTGCAATGAACGAAAATTACTCTCATCCAGAAAAACCTAAGGATTGTGATGAAGGAATTCTAAAAGGTATGTACTTATTTAAAGAGGGAAAAAATAAAGGAAAAACTAAAGTTCAATTATTAGGTTCAGGAACTATTTTAAGAGAAATTATAGCCGCTTCTAAGATCCTATCAAAAGAATATAATATAGACGCTGACATTTGGAGTGTGACAAGTTTCAATGAGTTAAGAAGAGATGGAATGGAAACCGAGAGATTAAATCTTCTTAACCCAGATAAAAAAGCGAAAAAATCTTATGTTCAGAAATGTTTATCAAAAAGAGATGGACCAGTTATAGCAGCTTCAGATTATACAAGAGCATTCACTGATCAAATAAGGCCTTACACAGACAAAAAATTTTATTCATTCGGAACAGATGGTTATGGAAGAAGTGACACTAGAAAAAATCTTAGAAAATTTTTTGAAGTAGATAAAGAGCATATAGTGGCCTTTACCTTAAGCGCATTAGCAAAAGAACAACTTGTAGGTTCTAAAGAAGCAGAAAAAGCGATTAAAAAGTACAAAATAGATAAAGAGAAAGATTTCCCAGCAAATTTATAAAATGACAATTCAAAAAATTTTAGTTCCAGATATGGGTGACTTTAAAGATGTCGAGGTTATCGAAGTTCTGGTTAAGAAAGGTCAAGTCATTAAAAAAAACGACTCTTTAATTACTTTAGAAAGTGACAAATCAAGTGTTGAGGTACCCTCAACTCACGAAGGTAAGATAGAAAAAATTAATGTTTCTGTAGGTGATAAAATTAATAAAGGGGATTTAATTCTTACTTTAGAGTCAAAGCAAGAAACAAATGAACCTGTAAAAGAAAAATCTAAAAAAGAACCAGTAAAACAAAAAATACAAAATGAAGTAGTCCAGGTACAAAAGCAACAACCCGCACCTAGTGTTCCTGCTTCAGGAAAAAGTTCTGCAAGTCCAAAAATAAGAAAATTTGCAAGAGAGCTGGGAGCGGATATTTCTAAAATTTCTGGCACACAACGTGCTGGAAGAGTGTCAGCTGAAGATGTTAAAAATTTTATAAGATCTCAAGTCACTGTCTCTCAAGGTGAGGTGCAAAAAAAAGAAGTTGCAAAATATGTGGAAGAATATTCTCACGAAGAATTTGGAGAAATATCAACACAAGATCTACCTCGTGTAAAGAAACTTTCGGGACCTCATTTACTCAGATCGTGGACAGAAATTCCACATGTCACACAACATGATGAGATAGATGTAACTGACATGGAACAGTTTAGAAATTCTTTATACGATTATTATACTGGTGAAAAAATAAAAGTAACTCCTCTTGCTTTTATTGCAAAAGCCTTGGTGAGCGCTTTAAAAGAATATCCTAATTTTAACGCATCATTAAATCCTGAGTCTAATAAAATTATTTATAAAAAATATTTTCATATTGGTTTTGCTGTTGATACTCCGCATGGCCTAATGGTTCCAAAATTGAGAAACGTTGATCAAATGAACATTCAAAAAATTGGAGAGGAGCTTAAAAATATTAGTCAACTTTGTAGGGACCTGAAAATCGATAAAAAAGAATTTTTTGGTGGGTCTATGACTATCTCAAGTTTAGGAGGAATTGGTGGAACACATTTTACACCTATCATTAATCCGCCAGAGGTAGCAATTTTAGGAGTTGGAAGAACTTTCGATCGACTTGTTAAAGAAAAAAATCAAATAGTTTCTAAAAAGATACTTCCCATATCACTATCTTATGATCACAGATTAATAGATGGAGCAGAAGGTGCTAGATTTTGTGTCTATCTTGGAAAATGTCTTGGTAAAGATTTTGCCTTTAAGCTTGCTGTTTAGAACTTCTTAAACTATTAACCCCTGATGGATAAAAAATCGTTCTCACTAATTTGCGCTATAGTTACGTCTGTTCTTTGGGGCTCAGCTTTTGTAGCTCAAGACATGGGTATGGATTTTATAGGGCCACATACTTTTAATGTAGGAAGATTTTTAATCGGGTTTTTAACTCTAGTTCCTTTCTTTTTCATTTTTGAATTTAAAAATATAAATTTCAAACAACTTGATAAAAGAAAAATAGCTTATTTTTTATTTTACTTAGGATTTGTTTTAGCCATAGGCCAAGAGCTACAACAGATTTCTTTAATATATACCGATGTGGCAAACACTGGTGTTTTTACAGTCTTCTATGTTTTAGTCGTTCCAGTAATTTCTTACTTTATATTTTCAAAAAAAATTCATTGGTCTATTTGGCCATCGGTTTTTATCTGTATACTTGGCGGGTTACTTTTAAGTGAACTAAATAATTATTCGGTAAGATTAGGTGATACTTTAGGCATCTTAAGTGCCTTTTGTTGGGGAGTTCATATTTTGCTTATTAGAAAAACGGTTGAAATGTTTAACTTTCCTATAACCATAGCAATGTCTCAATGTTTTGTAGCATGCTTAGTTTTAATTGGTCCAATGTTTTATTTTGAAGACCCAACGTTCAGTAATTTTTTAAAAGACTCATACGAAGTTTTATATGTGGGAATTCTATCAAGTGGCCTTGCTTTTTTATTACAAACATACAGTTTACAAAATATATCTCCAGCTCCTGCTGCAATAGTTTTCTCGTTGGAAGGTGTTTTCGCAGCAATTTTGGCATGGTTAATATTAGACCAATTCTTAAATGAAATTAAAGTTTTAGGAATATTTTTAATATTAGCTGCTGTAATTTTCTCACAACTAATGCCAATATATGATAAGAAAAATTATGGATGAAACTAATGAAGGTTATATGAAGCATTTAGGCGGTCTGGAATTAAAACAGATCAGCGAAACACAATACGAATTTATTGTTGAAGTAAAAAAAATACACTTAAACACCGGAAAAATTGCTCATGGCGGTTTCCTTGCATCTATTGCAGATACAGGAATGGGTACTGCTGCTCATAGAGTAGCAGGAGATAAAAGATGTGTAACAATAAATTTAGATATGAAATTTATTTCTGCAGGGTTATTAGGTGATAAATTGAAAGGAAAAGTTAAG
>CACGPY010000017.1 GCA_902575095.1 uncultured Pelagibacteraceae bacterium | reverse complement strand
GTTGACGACTTAACACCAACTGCTTTTGAAGAAGCAAATGGTTCAGGATCTGGTTCACACGTAGATATCGGTAATACTGCTGGCGAAATGGGTATTGGTTTCAAAGCTAGCTTACCAATCATTGGAACAGTTTCTGGTCAATATATTCCAAAAGGTGACTCAGCAGAAAATGCTGATAAAACAGCTTCAGGCGATACTAATGCGTTGGTAGGTGATGGAAGCGAGTTAGTTATAAGAACGGCTTTAGGCGATGTACCTGTTATAGGATCATTCCTAGACGGTAACAATTTAACTTTAGGTTATGCTACAGCAGAAGAGTCTACAGTAGCAAATACAACTGATTTGTTTGAATTGACTGCTGCTCTAACAGGTAAAATTGGAAATTTCTCTTATGGATATCAAAGAGAACACATTGACCTAGGTCAAACAACAGCTGCAACAGATGCTATATTTCATAATGTTGAGACGATTGGTTTAGCGTATGCAATAAATGACGCTCTATCAGTTTCATACAACACTATTGAAAGCAAAAGGCACAATGTTGCATTGGACAATAGTTACACTACAAAAACTGATGCAATCAACTTCGGTTACACAGTTGGCGGTATAACTCTTGGATTCCAAGATGCTTCAACTGATCACGCAAATTTTGTAAGAGACGCAAAAGATGACACTAGAACAGTATCTGTAAAAGCTGCGTTCTAATCATTTAAAAACTTAAATTTAAAAAAGCCGGCTAATTATTTTAGCTGGCTTTTTTTTTATTTCAGATAAAAGTGCGAACCCTTCACAGTAAACATTTCTAAGTTTATTTAAATTTTTAATCTTAATACCGCCAAGAGGTATTAAATTTCTTGAAATTCTAGATAAATTATTAAACTTAACTACTCCTAAATAAGAAGCTTTTTTGTCGTAATCAACTACAAATAGTTTTGAAAACAAAATGGAGGAACATCCTTGTTTTAATTTTTCATATATTTCTTTGTAATTATGCGCCGAACCTATTATTTTAAAATTAGATTTTTTATAAATTAAACTTTTTAGCTCTTTATTAAAAGAAGACAAGTAAATACCATCAGAATTTAACAGAATGGCTAGAGAATAATTGTTAGCAACAAAAAATTTAATATCTTTCAACTTACAATTTTTTCTAAACATAGCTAAAGCATTTATATTATCAATTTTCTTATTATTTCTGTAAATTATAGAAATTTTTTTCCTTATTTTAATGTTTTTTAATTCTATATCTTTGATATTTTCTATTATTAAATAATATTTATTTTTATTAATAAACATATGAGCACAATAGTTGATAGATTTGAAAAAATAAAACTGAAAATAAATTCTTTAAATCCAATAAAGCCAGTAAATGTTATAGCTGTAAGTAAAACTTTTGATTTTGATTACATAAAACCTTTATTAGATCATGGTCATATCCATTTTGGTGAAAATAAAGTTCAGGAAGCTTTAGCTAAATGGTCAAACTATAAAAAATTAAATGAAAATTTAAAACTTCATATGATAGGAAAGTTACAAAGTAATAAAGCTAAAGACGCAGTTAAACTTTTCGATTATATCCATTCAGTGGATAATCAAAAATTAGCAGACACTCTTGCTAAACACCAAATTAATCTTAATAGAAATCTAAAGTATTTTATACAAGTTAATATTGGAAATGAAATTCAAAAATCTGGAATTTCAGTAAACGAATTGGATGCGTTCTATAATTATTGTACAAATGAAATCAATCTTAAAATAATAGGTTTAATGGTTATACCGCCCAATGATCAGGATACGAATAAATATTTTAAATCTTTGAATGAATTAAATAAATCTTTAGCTTTAAGTGATCTTAGTATGGGCATGTCTGCAGATTACCTTGAAGCTATACAGCAAGGTTCAAATTATGTAAGGTTGGGAAGTTCTATTTTTGGTTCTCGATCTTAACAATAGTGTTATATCTAATATCTTTTATAATTTTTAATAAATGAATTTTTTTTAAAGCTACACAACCCTCTGTTTTCTTGTAGTTTCTCCGAGCTACATGTATAAATATTGCGCTACCTTTATTTCTTACCACTGGGTTCATGTTGTAATTTAAAACTAGTACAATATCGTAAACATTTTCTTTCTTATAAAGTTTTTCGTAATTATATTTTGATGGTAATTTAATAAGTTTATTATATTGTCGAGAACGTGGGTCATTACTCCATCCTAAATTTTTTTTTATTACAATTTTTTTAATCTTAGTTTTAATTTCTTTTATTCTATCTCTTCTATATAAAATGTATTTAATTTTATACTTACCTATTGGAGTTATTAAATCGCCCTCTTTCTTTTTATATCCGATTCCTCTTTTACCTACAGCGCATTTTGCTTTATAGTTGTTATAAGATATGTATTTTTTATTAATTAATATATGCACAAATTAAATGTTTTAATATTAGGATCACCATCATTTATATCAACTTTAAATGAATTAAAAATATTTTTAAAGTTTAATCCTTTTTTTGGTGATTTTAAGGTGAATCCTAATCTTATTTTGTTTCATACCGATATACTTAACGACATGAAGCAAAAAAATTTTATTGATCAAAACAACTGTATCAAAATATGTGTAGGAAATAAAAAAGATTTTGAAATTGATTGTGATGCAAGATTGGAATTGCCAACTACCGTAAGAGAGGTAAACGCTGTAATAGAAAATACGGTTGCAAGGATAAAATTTAATACAAATTCTTCAATTGAAGTGAAAAGTTATTTTCTAAATAAAAATGAAAAAAAATTATCTAAGTCAGACAAGTATATAATTCTTACTGAAAAAGAAATTCAACTTATTGAGTTGTTTTTAAAGAGCAAAAAACCTATTCCAAAGGCTAATATTTTATCTTATGTATGGAATTATTCCTCTGATGCAGACACTCATACAGTTGAAACTCACATATACAGACTGAGAAAAAAAATATTTGATAAATTTATGGATCAAAAATTTATTTTAAATAATCAAAATGGTTACTATCTTTGAGAAAAAGGAATAAAATAGCAAAAGATCTTTTCACGACTAAATATAGGAAAAGAATTGTTAAGCCAAAAAAGGGCAAAGGTAGTTTTAAAAGACGGAAAAAATAAATTAATTATTCAGTCTGGCACCTATTGTCTGAATTATTTTAGAGGACATTTCAGTTCCAATATCTAAATTTTCTTTAGTAGATCTATTATTAATCAAACCGTGTAAGTATCCGCCAGCAAATAAATCACCTGCACCTGTTAGGTCTTTTATATTAAGGTTTTTTTTTGCTGCACACTCTACAACTTCATTTTTATTTATTGCGATTGCACCTTTTTCTCCACGAGTGATAACAATTAACTTATTTACTTTTTTAGCAAAATCAATCACATCATCAAATGTCTTAACATCAATTAACGACATAATTTCTTGCTCATTTGCAAAAGTAATATCTAATTTATTTTTTACTAGTTCTAGAAAATGAGGTTTATGTCTCTCTACGCAAAACAAGTCAGATAATGACATTGCAACTTTGTTTGAGTGGCTAATAGCTTTTTCAAATGCTTTTTTAGGTTCACCCTCGTCCCATAAGTAACCTTCCAAAAATAAAATTTCACTATTCTTAACAGCGATCGCATCAATGTCATTTTCATTAATTTTTCCTGCCGTACCCAGAAAAGTTACCATAGTTCTTTCTGAATCAGGTGTGATTAATATTAAACAAGTTCCAGTTGGAACAGCTTCTTTTTTTTTTGAATAAAAGAACTTTACATTTTCCTTTTTTAGGCCTTCTTCATATTTTTTACCTAAATCATCATCGCTGACTTTACCTATAAAGCCAACTTTATTTCCAAGTTGCGCGAGACCTACTATTGAGTTTGCTACTGAACCACCTGAAACTGTTTCCTCAATTTTAAGAATAGTTAATAATTTTTTAAATTCAATTTCATCTACAAGCTTCATCGTACTTTTTGTTAATTTATTTTGAGTGATAAAATTTTCTTCGACTTTACAAATTACATCAACGATAGCGTTGCCGATTCCTAAGATTTTCATTTAATTATGCTTTTTTCACTTTAATTGGCTTTTTTCTTTTGGGATAACAGCTTTTACAAATTTTACAAGATATTCCATAACAATCTCTTGCCTTACAATATTCCCTTCCATACCAAATTATTTGTAAATGCAGCCTGTTCCAATATTTTTTTGGAAAAATTTTCTTTAAATCCTCCTCTGTTTGGATAACATTTTTTCCACTAGTTAAACCCCATCTTTGAGCTAACCTATGAATATGAGTGTCTACTGGAAAAGCAGGAAAACCAAAACCTTGAGACATAACAACGCTTGCAGTTTTATGACCTACGCCAGGTAATTGCTCTAATTCTTCATAGGTGTTTGGTACCTTGCCTTTATACTTTTCAACTAAAGTTTTTGATAAATAAAATATACTTTTAGCTTTAACTCTAAATATCCCTATTCTTTTTATTAATCGCTCAATTTTCTTTCTACCAAGTTTTACAAAATGAGTTGGTTTATTATATTTTGGGTAGATATCTTTTGTTACATTATTAACATTTACATCTGTACATTGTGCTGAAAGTAATACAGAGATTAACAGAGTAAAAGTATTTTTGTAATTTAATGGTATGGGGACTTTAGGATAAGTTTTGTTTAATATCCTTAAAATAATTTTAGCTTTTTCTTTATTGTTCACTTAAAGTTAAGAAGGTCTCTCATAGAATAAAGACCTGCTTTTTTAGCCATTAACCAAGTTGCAGCGGTTAATGCACCCTCTGAATATAAAGCTCTGTCAAAAGACTCGTGATTAAGTTTTATAATTTCTTTTCCACTAGAAAACCTTACTTCATGTTCTCCAATCACCTCACCTTTACGAATAGAATTGAAATTAATTTTTTTTGCGTATGGAAATGATTTTTTATTTAAATACTTTCTACCAATTAAATTGTAAAAATTTTTATTTTTCCCATTGGCTATTCCTTTACCAAGCATTAAAGCTGTGCCTGATGGATAATCAATTTTATGTTTATGATGTACTTCATAAACTTTACTTAAAAAATTATTTCCAAGAGATTTTGAAACAATTTCAGTTAAATACATAAGTAAATTTACTCCTAAACTCATATTACCTGCTTTAAGTATAGGAATTTTTCTAGAAAACTTTTTAATTAATTTCTCTTCTTTTTTTGAAAAACCCGTTGTTCCAATAACAACTCTTTTTTTTAATTTAGATGCAATTTTTAATACTTCTAATGTACATTTAGGAACAGTAAAGTCTATTATAACATTTGATCTTTTAAATGCTTCAATGCTATTTTTTAAAGGTTTAATTCCTGCAATTTTTTTATTTATTAATCTATTTTCTGTTAAAGAAACCAATTTAAAACTTCTATTTTTTTTTGAGGATTTAATGAGCTGTTGACCCATTCTTCCCATACATCCAGAAATAGATAAATTTATTTTTTTCATAAAATAATAAAATAAATGATTACAATAATAACCAGCGTAATTATAGCCCAAATAGATAAATTTCTTAAAAATTCTTTCAATTTATAATTTGTAGATAGAAAACTGGGTAAAATTAAAATTAATACTGCAATTAGAAAAATTGCAGACATTATTTGATCAGTATTCATTTAGTTTACGAATTTCTCCAAAATTTTTTAGCTTTTTCAAAAAAACTTTTAATGACTGGATCAGGTTTATTGCTTTCTATTTCGTTGAACTCTTCAAGAATCTCTTTTTGTTTTTTAGTCAATGAAGTAGGAACTTGAGTATTTATTCTTATGTATAAATCTCCAAAAGCATTTCCTCTTAAAACTGGCATGCCTTTTCCTCTAAGTCTGAACTGCTTACCATGCTGTGTTCCAGCAGGAATTTTAATTTTAGATTTACCCCCATCAATTGATGGAACTTCAACAGATGTTCCAAGCGCAGCATTGGTAAATGAAATTGGAAGTTCGTAGTATAAATTCTCATCGGATCTTTTAAAGATTTCATGATTATCTATAGATATGAATAGATACAAATCTCCACTAGAACCGCCTTTTGATCCCGCTTCACCTTTTCCAGAAACTCTAATTCTTGTACCATCATCAACACCTTTTGGAATTTTTACAGTTACATTTTCATTTGATTGAACCTTTCCATTACCGCTACATTTAGCACATGGGTCGTTAATCATTTCCCCGTATCCGCTACATTGAGGACAAGTTTGTTGAACAGTAAAAAATCCTTGATTGGTTCTTACTTTTCCTCTTCCAGAACAGTAATCACATCTAACAGGTTTTGAACCTTTTGCTGCACCACTACCAGAGCAAGAAGAGCAAGCTTTGTAAGTTGTGTATTTAACGCTTTTTTGAATACCTTTATAAGCTTCTTCTAAATCGATATTAACATCGTATCTTAAGTCATTTCCTCTATTACTAGATCTTCTAGTAGAGCCGCCTCCACCAAAATCGCTGAAGAAGTCCTCAAAAATATCTGAAAAGGATGAGGTGTCAAAACCACCAAATCCTTGACCACCTCCACCACCGCCTTCAAAAGCAGCGTGTCCAAACTGATCATAATTAGCTTTTCTCTTTTCATCAGAGAGAATATGATATGCCTCACTAGCTTCTTTAAATTTATCTTCAGAAGATTTATCTCCTTTAGTTTTATCAGGATGATATTTAAGTGCGAGCTTTCTATAAGCTTTTTTGATATCGTCTTTGGATGCGGATCTTGGTACACCTAAGACATCATAACAATCTCTTTTAGCCACAGGACGTCTCCTTTATTTTCTTAGGCGCTTTTTTCTTTATCTTCTTCTTTTTCTTTTACGTCTTCAAAATCAGCATCAACTACATTATCTTTGTCATTAGGTTTGGCATCTTTTGGATCTTCGGACTTACCTTCTTTAGGTTTTTGTTGGTTTTTATAAACTGCTTCGCCTAATTTCATAGAAACTTGGATTAAATTTTGCGTTTTTTTCTTTATTTCCTCTGAGTCTGTACCTTCTAAAGATTTCTTAAGATCGGCAATACCATCTTCGATAGCCTTTTTTTCCTCAGCTGAAATTTTATCACCATGCTCTTTTAAACTTTTTTCTGTAGAGAAAATGAGACTATCTGCTTGGTTTCTAGCATCGACTGACTCTCTCTTCTTTTTATCAGCTTCTTTATTTGCTTCAGCATCTTTAACCATTTTGTTTATCTCCTCATCAGATAAACCACCAGAAGCTTGAATTTGAATCTTTTGCTCTTTTCCAGTTCCTTTATCTTTCGCAGAAACATTTACAATACCATTAGCATCAATATCAAATGTAACTTCGATCTGAGGAGTTCCTCTTGGTGCTGGGGGTAAGCCTACTAATTCGAAGTTTCCTAAAATTTTATTATCCGCAGCCATCTCTCTTTCCCCTTGTAAAACCCTGATGGAAACTGCTGGTTGATTATCTTCTGCTGTAGAGAAGACCTGACTTTTTTTGGTTGGTATAGTAGTATTTTTTTCAATTAATTTTGTTGATACACCGCCTAATGTTTCAATACCTAGAGAAAGAGGAGTAACATCTAAAAGTAAAACGTCTTTAACATCACCTTGAAGCACACCACCTTGTATAGCCGCACCCATGGCTACAACTTCATCTGGGTTAACACTTTTGTTTGGTTCTTTTCCAAAAAAGTTTTTAACTGTCTCAATAATTTTTGGCATTCTAGTCATTCCACCTACAAGAACAACTTCATTAATTTCTGCTGCAGAGAAACCCGAGTCTTTTAAGGCAGTTTTACACGGCTCTAAAGTTCTATCAACTAAACTTTGTACTAAAGCTTCTAGTTTAGCTCTAGTAAATTTTAAGTTTAAGTGTTTAGGACCTGTTTTGTCTGCTGTAATAAACGGTAAATTAATCTCTGTTTGAGCTGCAGACGAAAGTTCTATCTTCGCTTTTTCGGCAGCTTCTTTTAATCTTTGAAGAGCAAGTTTGTCAGACTTTAAATCAATACCATTGTCTTTTTTAAACTCACTTGCAAGATATTCGACTATCGCATCATCAAAATCTTCACCGCCAAGAAAAGTATCACCATTTGTAGATTTTACCTCGAAAACTCCATCTCCAATTTCTAAAATTGAAATATCAAAAGTTCCTCCACCTAAATCGTATACTGCTATTTTCTTACCACCTTTTTTATCAAGACCGTAAGCCAGTGAAGCAGCAGTAGGTTCATTTATTATTCTTAAAACTTCAAGTCCAGCTATTTTTCCAGCGTCTTTAGTAGCTTGTCTTTGTGAGTCATTAAAATAAGCAGGAACTGTTATTACTGCTTTCGTTACGGCTTGACCTAAATATTTTTCAGCTGTCTCTTTCATTTTTTGTAAAACAAATGCTGAAATTTGGGCTGGAGAGTATTTTTTACCTTTTCCCTCTACCCAAGCGTCTCCATTATCTGATTTTACAATTTTATATGGAACTTTTGAGATATCTTTTTGAACCGAGGGACCGTCAAACTTTCTACCGATAAGTCTTTTCGCAGCAAATATTGTATCACCAGCATTTGTAACAGCTTGTCTTTTTGCAGGTTGTCCTACTAATTTTTCATCTTTATCCAAAAAGGCCACTACTGAAGGCGTAGTTCTAGCACCCTCTGTATTTTCTAATACCTTAGCTTGTGAGCCATCCATTATGGCGACACATGAATTAGTTGTTCCTAAGTCTATTCCTATAACTTTGCTCATCCGTTTGATCCTTATCGTTAAATTATATGGGTGTTAATTTTCCAACTACAAGCCTATTTTTCGTTTTTTTTGTCATTATTTTCTTGATCTTTAGAGGCTTTTTTCTTTGAAACACTCACTAAAGCGGGTCTTAAGAGCCTATCTCCCAACATGTAACCCGATTGTATTTCATGGAGTATTATGCCTGGATCTTTTTCATCATCCTCAATTTCAGACATAGCTTGATGAAAATTGGGATCAAATTTTTTCCCACCAGCTTCAATCTTTGTAATTCTATTTTTTTCAAAAATTGATGTTAGATCTTTTTCTATTATATTAATATTTTCTAAAAATTTATCTAAATCTTCATTTTTTTTTAGTTTTTCGTCATTTTTAATAGCAACTTTTGCTCTTTGAAGGTTATCTAAAATAGCAAGGCTTTCTTTTGCGAAATTAAAGGACCCAAATTCAAAAGCGTCCTTGATCTCTTTCTCAAATCTTCTTCTTTGATTCTCGATTTCTGCAAGAGATCTTAATAATTTTTCTTCATTTTCTTTCAACCTCTCCTCTAGAGATAACTCTTTTTTTTGCTCATTATTTTGTTTTTCGGGAGCTTTATTTTCTTCTTTCGGCAGCTCTTTATTTTGTTTATTTTTTTCACTCATTTAACTTGCTATATAGTTAGTACTTACTAAATTACTAGGTCTGTAATGAAAAAAATTTTAATTGGCACACATAATAAAGGGAAATTTAAGGAAATAGCTTATTTAATTTCAAAAAAGTATAAAAAAATATCACCAATTTCCCTAAGGATAAAAAGCCCAAAAGAAACTGGTAAGACTTTTATTTCTAATTCTAAATTAAAAGCAAGGTATTTTTCCAAGTATGTAGATTATCCAGTAATATCAGATGACTCCGGTTTATGCATAGAAGCACTTAATAACAAGCCAGGAATTTATTCCGCAAGACTTGCAAAAAAAAATGGGGGTTTTTTTAAAGCCATGAAATTAATTCTAAAAAAATTAAATGGAAAAAAAAACAGAAAAGCCACTTTTGTTTGCAGTCTTTCATTAAAAGAAAGCTCAAGTAAAAGAATTATTTCGGCGATTGGTAAAATTAAAGGCAAAATTTCAAAAAAAATATCAGGTAAAAAAGGTTTTGGTTATGATCCAATTTTTATTCCTTCAAAAAAAAAAATTACCTTTGGCCAAATGAATAAAATGAAAAAAATTAAAATGGATCATAGATATATAGCTTTCAAAAATTTAAGAAAAAAAATTAAAATTTAATAAATCTTTTATTATCAGTCTTATAAATATCAAGTTCTTGGATAACTTTTCCATCTTTAAAGCTAAAAGTTCCAATTTTTCCTTTAATCTTATTCTTAAAAGAAAAGTCATTTATAGAATTTATTTCCCCTTTCTTTTTCCAAGCATAATATATTAATCCAAGTGCATCATATGCTAATATAGTGATTTCATTAGGATAAATTTTAAATTTTTCAAAATATCGATTATTATATTTTTTGAACTCTTTGTAGTTGACAGACGGGTAATACAAATTTTCTATTGTATTTTCGTAAAAAATACTTTCATCAAACCATTGGTTTACGGTTGTAAATAAAACATTTTTTTGATTTACATCTGTATAAACAAGTGAAGTTAATACACTTTTTAAATTATTGCCAAAATCTATGATTATAACAGAGTCAAAATTAACATTACCTAATGTATATAGTTGATCAAGTTTTTCTAATTCTTTAACAGACTCTTCATCTTCTTTATCTTGAAACATTTTTTTTCTTAATTCTAAACTTCTTTTTCTTTGAGAGTAGTTTGTGAGAATTTCTATTTCACCTGTAAGAATTTCTGGATTTGGACTATATGCAAATGTTTTAATTCCCTTCAATTCTAGATTATTTATTTTTTTTTCAACTAAATCTAGGTATTGATTTTTAGGATACATTATAACTGTTTTAGTTTTTTTTTGTTTTTTTATAAAATTGATTAAAGCAATTATCTGAGACTCTAAACTAACACCTATGCTTATAATATTGTTTGTAAATTCTGGATTAATATTTGATGGTGAAATGAATACAAGATCATTATATCTTTTCACTTGTTCAAACTCCTCAAAGGTCGTTGGGCCAATAATTATTTTTACACCAGATAACCGCATCTCATTAATAGCTTTATTAAGTTTCTCTTTATCTTTAAATCCTGAGTCCCTAGGAACTATAAGGACATTGTTATCATTTATCTCTTCAAGAGCTAATTGCAGTGAATATAAAAGTGAATTTCCAATCTCACTGTAAGGTCCAGAAAGTGGAGCTAAAAGACCGACTCTTAAAATCTTATTATTATCGTTACTTAATAGGTTAGTATTAAATAAAAATATTATATAAAATAGAAATAAAACAAACTTACATTTCATAATGGATCTTTTTACAAAACATTTATACATTGTTTCTACACCTATAGGAAATCTTGATGACATTACATTAAGAGCGTTAGAGGTTCTTAAAAAATCAGACATAATCTTATGTGAAGATACAAGAAGGTCTATAAAATTATTAAATCATTACAAGATTAAAAAAAAACTAATTTCTTATCATAAATTCAACGAAAAAAAACAACTCATAAATATAATACAACAGTTTAATGAGGGCAAAATTTTGTCATTGATATCGGATGCGGGGACTCCTTTATTATCTGATCCTGGAAGATTATTGGTAAATGAGTGTATTAGAAACAAGGTAAAAATTATACCTATACCGGGTGTTTCTTCAATAACAACTGCTGTAAGTGTATCTGGATTTAAAGAGCAATTTTTATTTTATGGTTTCTTACCTAAAACTGAGCGTGAGCTTGAGAAAGTTTTGAAAACTTTATCTCAACTCGAAATTTCACAAGTTTTTTTTGTTAATCCAAGAAAAATTAATTTTTATATAAAAAGTTTTAAAAAGTTTTTTTCGGGTAGAAAAATACTTATTGCAAGAGAAATAACTAAAATTCATGAAA
>CACGPY010000016.1 GCA_902575095.1 uncultured Pelagibacteraceae bacterium | reverse complement strand
CTTAATTTTTAGCTTTGATTTAAAAATACCAAAAATAATTGATGATGAAATTTTACCAGTTCCTATAAATCCTAAAATCATGAATGATGCAGAATAACCAAGCTATTCCTTTTAATAAAGAAAATTTTAAAGAGATATTTTCACTACCGTTTATATCTGTAATCATAATATCAATACCAAGTGCTATTATAGCTGAATATTTTAATATTCCTTTAGCCTGGTTCTTAGGTCCAATGCTAATAACTTCTTTAGCCTCATTAATAGGTCTTAAAACAAAAATGCCAAGACTGGTATTATCGTCTATATTAATAATTCTTGGTCTTTATATAGGTAATTACATAGACAAAGATTTATTTAGTCAAATGCAAGATTGGATTTGGACTTCATGCATAATGTTAATTTACATAATTTTAAGTGTTCTTATCGTTTCAAAATATTTAGAAAAATTTTCTAAATATGAAAAAAAAACTTCTATATTTTCAGCTGCACCAGGTGCATTGGGTCCATTAATGATTTTAGCTGAAGATGCAAAAACCGATTTAAGCCAAGTAGCAACGTCACATTTAATAAGGTTAATTATAATAATTACAGTCTTTCCTTTTATTGTAAACAGTTTTTACGATGGAGATAATGTAAATATTTCTGAAGAATTAATCGCTAATCAAAATTTGTATCACTTAATTATTTTGATTGCGTCTTCGGTAATTTTCATTTTGTTCTTTGAAAAAATAAAAGTTCCAGCTGCTCTGTTAACAGGAACTTTGGTCGCAAGTGGTTTATTACAAATTTCAGAGGTTGCAAGTTATCAAATATCTTCTGATATTATCGATTATTGTTTATTAATTTTAGGCTCTTCGGTAGGATGTAGGTTTGCTGATAAAACATTTAGTGAGATAGGAAGAAATGCTTTGCATAGTTTTATAGCGACTTTCTTTTTGGTAATTTTAGGTGTTGCTGCAGCAGTTGCAGCAAGCTTAGTAATTGATAAAAACTTCTTCACATTATTGCTTTCATATTGTCCGGGAGGAATTTACGAAGTTGCAGTAATAGCAATTTTCTTTGATCTGGATCCTGAGTTTGTCTCGTTCCACCATATTATAAGGTTACTTATGATTTTGTTTACAGTTCCAGTAATATTAAAAATAATTTCTAAAAAAGCCTAAATTAAACTCCTCACTTTTTGACACGTACAATTCAATTAAGTACAAATTTATATGGCAAATTTAATCGATTTTTTGGGAAGACTTCTTATTTCCGCTTTATTTTTAATCTCAGCTTACAATAAAATTTTTAGTATTGATGGAACAATGAGTTGGATGGAGGGATTTGGAGTGCCAGGATTTTTATTATATCCAACTATAGCTTTAGAGATAATTTTACCTTTATTTGTCATTATTGGATATCAGGCAAGAATTTCAGCAGGTCTTCTTGCAGTTTTCTGTATAGCAACTGCATTTTTATTTCACTTCGATTTTGTTGATCAAATGCAAACGATTGCGTTTCTTAAAAACTTAGGATTAGCTGGTGGATTTTTATTTATCGTAGCAAACGGAACAAAAGATTGGTCAGTAGATAGAGAAAAAAAATATGTTAGGTTATAAAAAAAACCCGCAAATATTAAAATGCGGGTTTTTTAAAAATGTTTATTTTAAGTTATTTTTTTAAAAAAGAACTGAAAATTTAAATCCCATTGCATCAGCATCTGCCTCAATTTTGTGAGATCCTTTTCCGCCTGAAGCAGTAAGTGATATATCATCAAAATCTGAGTAGAAAAATTCTGCTTTGAAATTATCTCCTCTTCGACCTAGTCCTATTTGATATCCATTAATATCAGTATTACCATAATTTGAATTAGGCAAAGCTTCATCGGTTACTATGTCGACAGTATGATAACCTGCTAAGGCATAGAAACCTGTATCAAGTAATGGTACGTTTGCGTAAATAGTTATTAAGTCATCTAATGATGCCGTTGCGGATCTAGTTCCTGTGTCTGCTTCTCCAGAGGCGTGACCGCCATCAGAGTCAGTTCTTTTTCCGTCACCAATATCCATTTTTAATGGAACGTAATCAAGACCTAATGCAAAACCATTGTCAGCCCTTGCTTCAACAAATACCGAAGCTCCATAAAAGTTTTCTTTTATAGATTTAGCGTTTTTGTCTGCAGCTGCACCATTTTCAAGTTCATGTCCTGAAGTATCTGCTTGACCCACCATTAATGATAGACCAAGATTTACATCGGCTTTTAAACTTGAGAAAGATAAAATTAACATTGAGCTAGCAATTAATGCTAAAATTTTATTTTTCATTTGTTTTCCTTAATTTATAAATTAACGTTAAAAACACAAATAAAGCATATTTAACCTGAGTCAATCTCAATTTAGCCACTTAATTCCAAAAATTGTTGATTTTATTGACTTTTATAGTGACATTTTTGCTACAATATTACTTTTTTATAGATTTATAACTATTATAAATCTGCCATATCACTATGAGCAGAATCGTGATCATTATACAAATAGTAAGAGGTCTATCCCACAAAAATGACCATGAACCATCACTTATAAGCAAAGATCTTCTTAAATTTTCTTCCATTAAACCACCTAATACAAAAGCTAAAATTAAAGGTGGCATCGGAAAATCATAAAGTCTTAAGATTGTTGCAACAACTGCAATTCCTATCATTAAAAAAATATCAAAATTATTAAATGACATTAGATAAATTCCTGTGACTGAAAAAAATAAAATCATTGGAATTAAAAAGGTCCTTGGTACGGCAAGTATTCTTGCAATGTAAGGTATCAATGGAAGGTTAAGTATAAGAAGAACTACCATCCCTATATACATTGACATAATAACTGACCAAAAAATATCTGGATTAGTTTCATATAATCTTGGTCCTGGTTGAATACCAAAACCTAATAGAGCTCCGAGCATAACTGCTGTTGTCCCGCTTCCAGGTATACCTAGTGTAAGAAGTGGAACGAACGATCCTGAGCAAGCAGCATTATTAGCAGTTTCAGGTGCTGACAAACCTTGTACACTTCCTTTTCCGAATTTTTCTTTTTCCTCACTTTTGACAAAATTTCTTTCCATTCCATAAGCCAAGAAAGAAGCAATTGTTGCTCCAGCTCCAGGTAACACTCCTATAATAAATCCTAAAATAGACGAGCGAGGAATAGTTGCAGCCATTTGTTTTGTCTCTTCTTTATTTACCTTAATTGAACCTAAATCGGTTAATGATATTTGTTTTGCTGCTTTAGCAGGATCATTTCCTTTAATAATAATAGTTAAAGCTTCACTCATTGCAAATGTTGCCATAACAACTAGAACGAAACTTATTCCATCTGATAAGTTCATTGTGTTAAATGTAAATCTTGGAATATCTGATAAAGTATCTTGACCTACCGAGGCCAACATTAGTCCTAAAACACACATCATCATTGCTTTTAAAAAGTTCCCTTTTGATGAAAAAGCAGCTACTGCGGTTAAACCTAAAATCATTAAACCGAAATAATCCGGTGATCTAAAAGACAAACTAACTTTAGATAAACTTGGTGCTGCTATTAATAAAAAAATTGCTGAAATCGTTCCGCCTGCAAAAGAACTGTATGCAGCGATAGCTAATGCTTTACCTGCTTTACCTTGTTGTGCCATTGGGTAACCATCAAATGAGGTCGCTACAGTCCCAGGAACACCAGGTGCATTTATTAAAATAGAAGATGTTGAACCACCAAATACTGCTCCATAATAAACTCCAGCCATTAAGATTAAACCTGTTGCAGGTTCAAAACCGTAGGTTATAGGAATCATTAAAGCGATAGCAGTCATAGGACCTAAGCCTGGAAGCATTCCAATAATAGTTCCCGCAAAACAACCTATCATTACCATCATTAGGTTTTGAAAAGATAGAGCGGTTTTTAACCCAATTAGAATACCTTCAATCATCCCATTATTCCTATGTATTTTAATAATGGGTCTCTAAGATAAACAGCTAGGACTCCGTGTAAGAGATACATAAAAATTGCAACGAATGGAAAAGAAAAAATTATTATATATTTCCATCTCCTTTCACCTAAAAAATAATAAGATAAAACTAAAAAAAGAGAAGTTGATAAAAAGAAACCAACTTTAAGTATGGTTGCCCCGTAAATAATCATTGTTAATACTAGCAAAATTGTTTTTTTAAATTCTAAATATGTTGAATCAACCTCTATTGGTTTTTGATCTGGTAAAACAATTTTAAGACCAGAGAAAAACATTCCTGCATAACCTAAATAAATCGGAAAAGTTTTAGCATTGAAAGGCGCGCCTTCATCGAAGGCAAAAACTTGTATTTGATGTGCGGTGTATAAATAAAATACTGATAAAACAAAGAAGAGCAGCGAAATAATTTTAACTGAATTTATTTTCACTGCTCTTCCTCTAAGTTAATTAACTAGATTACACCTAGTTTTTTCATTAACTTTGTCATTTCTTTTGTTTGTTTCTTCAAGAAACTGTCAAATTTACTACCTGGATTATAAATATTTACCCAAGCATTTCTTTTTCTAACTGTTTCCCATTCTGGAGTTTTTTGAACATCGCCTAACATTTTAGCGATCTTCTTAACATCTCCACTTGGCATACTTTTAGGAGCAAAGAAACCTCTCCAGTTAACAAACTGGACATCGTACCCTTGTTCTTTAAGAGTTGGAACTTCTGGAGCGTCATCTACTCTTTTAGGAGCTGTAATACCAATAATTCTTACTTGGTCTCTAGCACCCATTACTTCTCCCAAACCAGTTGAAAGAATTTGAGTCTCTCCTGATAGAAGTCCGGCTAAAGCTTTTCCACCAGCATCGTAAGGCACATAAACTACATCGTTAGGATTTGCGCCAGCTTCTTGAAATGCAAGTGCACCAATCAAATGGTCCATGCTTCCTCTTACAGAACCACCAGCCATTTTAACTGACTTAGGGTTTTTTTTGTAAGCATCAACTACATCTTTAAAGTTTTTGTATGGTGAATTTTTAGCAACTGCGATTGCGCCGTAGTCACCGATTACACCAGCAATTGGCTTTACATCTTTATAAGATAATACGCCAGAACCTTTTACATAACCTTTGTGTCTAGTGATCGATCTTAGTACTAAAGGTGTTGATTGAACTAATATAGTTCCCTCAGGCTTCGAATTAATTATGTAAGATAGAGCTTTTCCTCCACCACCACCTGACATATTTTCATAAGAAGCACTTTTTAACATACCAGCTTTAGTTAAAGCTTCACCAGTTCCTCTAGCAGTACCATCCCAACCACCACCAGCACCACCACCGATAATGAAGTGTAACTTATCGATTGCAAAACTAGTTGATGAGATTGTTGTTAAAAGAACAGTTGCAAAAACAAAGCTAATTAATTTTTTCAAATTATTAAACATATTATTTCCCTCTGTTAATTAATTAAATTACGTTATTAAAATAAAAATACTGTTGAGAGTCAACAACATATATTTTTAGAATGATTACTATTAATGAAAAAAAGTTCCTCTAATTCTCAATAATTCTCTAGACAACCCAGAATGTTCTTTAAATGCTTTTCTACCGTGTAACCAGAAATAATTATTAGAAAAAATTGTTGATCCTACTGGTAACGGAAAACTTATTTTATTTTTACTCTCCTCAAGTGCATCAGAAAGTTTTTGAAGGAAAAGACCTTGTTGCATATTTTTTGGTTCTGGGAACTGGTCAATATAAGAAATTATTGGCCTACCATTCTTATCTTTTGAAAATACCGGATGTTCAACTTTATATTCAACATTCTTACTTTTTGGTGAACCCCACGTAAAATTTTGTTGCCCAATTGGATCATTACTCAGATCATTTAAATGTTCCCAGTCATCTAAATGAAGAATAACACTTTCTCCTCCACTAACATTATTTTCTTCCATTTTAGTCATTATCAACCAATCAGTTTTCTCTTTAACATAAGTTCCATCAGTATGGAGATCTAAATTCGTATAAGCTTTCCTAAGGTAGGAGTCGCTGCTATCCTGATGCTTTACATGAAACCGTGCATAATATTTACCTGTCATAGAGTCAAAGTTTGGATTTCCAATTAAATAAGCAAGACCAGTTGATAGTTTCACAAGGAAGTCTTTATCAAATTTTTTATTATTAATTTCAGGCTCTATTATTGCAGTCCCAGTTTTACGATCATTTAATATATCATTTAAAGTTTTGCTTAATTTGTTTTCAAAAACTTCGTCTAAACTTTTGGCTAAGCTAAATCTTGAAAAGGGTTTATACTCTAAAGATAGAGTAGTATGCTTTTTAAAAGGAAACACTAATCTATCTAAATCACTCTCTTTTAATTTAATAACACGCACTCTATTAGAATTTTGATGATCAGATATTACAAAACTCATAAAATAATTATTCTATCGTCCCGGCTAACCACAACATAATGAATACTAATAAAATTGGTTCCATTTTAAAATTTTAACATAATTTAAAAGTTAGTCAAAACTCCTAAAAGAACTGCGGAGATAATTGTTGGAATTACTAAATTTTTCTTAGTCACGATAAATAGAGTGATACAGGAAACTAAAACTATCAATCGGATAATTAAATCAGAGTCTGCAAGCACTCCAGCCGGAAACACAATCATTCTTCCTAATAAAGCTGCTAAAGTTGAGTAAGCCACACAGTTAAACCATTGAAAAATTTTAGAGTTGACGCTTACTTTCTCAGAAGTCAGTGCGCCCATAAAACGTGAAATAAAAGTAGCAACGGATGTAACTAAAATTGCAAGAATTATTATTTGACTACTTGCCATTTTTTCCTTCAAATAAAAAAGCGATAGTTCCTGCAATAAGACCTGCGAATAATAATGCCCATTCTGTGGAAAATAAATAAATCACAGGACCTAGTACAGTTCCTCCAATTACAGCAATAGATATACTTAAATTTTTCATTGCACCTATCATCATGCAAAAAAAATAAACTGGGTTAACTATTGCAAGCCCAATTAACATATCTTTATTAAGATAGTCCGCAGATAAATAACCGATCACAGTCATAAAAATTGCTGTCGACCAAGTACCAATTCCTATGCCAATCCAAAAATCTATTCGATGTTTTTTATCTATTTTTTTATATCCATCTTTTGCAATTAGCCAAGACGTTACTGCTAGAAAATGGCAAGATAAATAATATTTCCATTTAGGTTGTGACTTATGATCCAGTAATGGAAATAACGAAACTGTCATGGGGTAAAGTCTAAAGTTAACTAACCATACAGCTATGAAGATATTTATAATTGAAGCTCCAACTAAAAGTGACTCAGCCATAACTAATTGACCGGGTAAAGCATAAGTAAATAAACTTGAAGCAGCACTTTGTTGAATATTAAATCCTGCGTCTTTTAATAAAGCTCCAAGAGCTATGAAACAAGCGGCTAATGGAATAGCTGGACTTCGAGAACCTTTTAGAGATTGTAAACCTATAAGAAATACTTTTAAGTTAATCATCCACCTAGGAATAATCTTCCTACGTCTGGATTTTTAAGTAAATCATTACCTTTTCCTGCAATTGCAGTTTGACCTGATACTAAAACATATCCGATATCTGCAAACTCTAAACCTTTTTTAGCATTTTGTTCTACTAAGATAATTGTTTTCTTTTCTGCTTTTTGAAGATCCTCTAATATTTCAAATACCATGCTAATATATTTAGGTTCCAAACCAATTGATGGTTCATCTACTAAAAGGACTGAAGGTTTCATCACCAGGGCTCTAGATATTTCTAATAATCTTCTCTCACCTCCTGATAAAACTTTAGCTGGCTGGTTTCTTCTATTTCTTAACCTGTCGTATTTTTGAAATATTCTTTCTGCTTCTTCGTAAGCTTCATCTTGCTTGTCTTTAATGTATCCACCCATTAAAAGATTTTCTTCAACCGTCATATCAGGAAATACTGAATTGTCTTGCAAAATATAAGCGATGCCAACTTTACTTAATTTATCTGCTGGAGTTAATTTTGTAATTTCATTTCCCTCTAACTCAATTTTTCCATCAAAAATATTTGTAAAACCATAAATTGAATGAAGTATTGTAGATTTTCCTGCTCCATTTGGACCAATTAAACATAAAGATTGGCCTTTGCTTACGGTTAAATCGAAGTTGTGTAGAATTTCCATTTTTCCATAACCAGCGTTTAAACCTCTTATAGTTAAGTGAACATTATTTGGAGACAAATTGTTAAGTTCCTCTAAACCAGGTGCTTTACCTAATACATCGTATTGATTTGCCATTACTGTGCTCCCAAATAAGCATCGACCACTCGCTTATCACTTTTAATTTGATCAGGTGAACCTTCTGCTAACATTTTCCCGTGTGCTAAACAAAAAATTCTTTGTGCTAAACTCATAATAACTTTCATGTTATGTTCAATAACTAATAAAGTAATTCCGTATTCTTTGTTTATTTTAATTAATCTATCTATAATTCCATTTATCAAAGTTGGATTAATTCCAGCTGTAGGTTCATCTAATAAAAGCATTTTTGGTTCATTCATTAGAGCCATTGCTAATTCTAATAATTTTTGTTGTCCAAAAGAAAGATCCCCTGCTCTCAAATTTCTTTTTTGATAAAGACCCACAAAGTTTAAAAGATTTTCTGCTTTCTCAGTAAGGTCTTTAGGTATTTTTGCAAATATAAATCCAGAGTCACTAGCCTTATGACTAATAAGCATGTTCTCAACACAGTTTAGTTTTGTATAAATTTTTGTTTGTTGGAATGTTCTTAGTAAACCTAATTTGGCTACTGCAGGAACAGGCATTTCGGACACCTCTGTATTATCGAAAATAATTGAACCTTGATCAATGGGATGTGTTCCTACAATCGAATTAAATAAAGTTGTCTTACCAGATCCATTTGGCCCGATTAATCCTACTATAGATCCTTGTTCTACTGATACTGAAATATCAACATTGGCTTGTACTCCGCCAAAAGATTTACTTACATTTTTTACTTGTAAAATACTCATTTTAACTCCACCTGAGCCTTTCGATCTTTTTCATCAATGACTTCACCAAACCTTTCAGGGTATTTTTCTCTTAACCAACCCATTAATCCTTCTGGGAAATAAATTACAATTACAACAATTAAAACTCCTAGGGCAACGTATTGCCAACCTAAAATTAGTGTCCACAGACCCTCTTTGAAAAAATGGAATAAAGTTGCACCTATAACTGGTCCCCATAAAGTTCCTTTACCGCCAAGTATTGCCATTAGCACCATAAATACTCCCATCTCTCTTCCATCAAACGCAACATCAGTTGAGTCTATGTATCCAATTAGTCCTCCCATAATTCCACCAGCAAGACCACAGAAAAATGCAGAACACATCCAACCTGTAATTTTATACTTCATCGTTTGAATACCCATTGCCTCTGCTTTATCTTCGTTGTCTCTTATCGCATTTAAAATTAATTTAAATCTAGAGCCGTAAATATATTTAACAAAAACAAATGTACCGATTAATAATGCAAAACTTAAAAAGTAGAAAAACTTTCCTCTCGCTTCAGTATCAACTATTTCTGCAGGGAATGGTGGTGTCGTAAATCCTTGACCAGCTCCAATGATTTCTATTCCGCCAGCAATCTCACCTGCCGCGATACCTAAACCTAAAGTACAAATTGCAAAATAATGACCTCTTAATCCTAAAATAGCATAGCCAATAGCTCCTGCTACAATTGCAGGTATTATGGCTGAAACTAATAATCCGACACCTATTCCTTGAAAATATTGTGCTGTAGTATGAACGAATGTTTTTTCTCCACCACTTTCAGTCCATTCTGCTAGTGGAAAAAACATACCTACTTGAACTGAAGCGGTTAGATACATTCCAAGACCGTAGAAAAGAATATTTCCAAAAGTATTGTAGCCCATTTCTCCACCTTGTAAATTCCACGTCATTGCTAGAACGATCAAGACGCAAAGATATGTAAGTTGAACTTTAAAAGCTGAAAATAAATAAGGTGCGGCCAGGCCTAAGATAATCAGACCAGAATATAATATTAAATCTTTTTGTTTTACTTTATTCATCTATTTTAAATATTCCCTCTTTTTTGAAAGTTTAAATCTTCTGTAAACTAATATGAAAACTAGCAACATAAATACTGCGCCAATTCTAAATTCTGTACCTAAAATATAATCTGCGAACTCTTCAAATAATCCTAATCCCATACCTGAAAGTGCTACAGCTGGTAAATTTCCAAGACCTGCTACAATAACTATCATAAAAGATCTAACTGTATAAGGAAGTCCAACGTAAGGGTGAAGCGTAAGAGTTATTGATATTAGAGCTCCTGCAATACCACATAACGCTGCATTTATACCAAACGTTGCGGCATAAACTTTTTCTGTATCTACACCAAGAATTTTTGCTGCTCTAGCATTTTGTGCTGTCGCTCTTATTGCTCGTCCAAGTTTAGATTTTTTCATATAAATAACTAAAGCTATTGCATACAAAACACTTATAAAAGCAGAGAAGATTTTTGAATTTGGTAGTGTAACTGAATTATCAAATAACATAGTTGTTCCATATTCAGATTGTGCCACAACTACATCAGCGCCAAAAATAAAATTCATTAATTGTTGGAATACAATTGCAATACCGAAAGTTGCTAAAATTGAAATAAATAAGTCTCGATCAACAACTTTATTAATTACTAATTTATATAAAAGGACTCCTACAAAATACATAATAATTGGAGAAACAATTACCCCCCAAGCTGGATGAATTCCAGCAAGATACATAGTGTATGCAATATATCCTCCAAGAATTACTAGATCTCCTTGTGCAATATTTATGATGTTCATTACTCCCCACTGAAGAGCCATACCATACGCGATTAGTGCAAATAAAATCCCTAAAAGAATTCCGTCCAGTGAGGCCTGAACCATTAACATTGGAGCTTTAAAAATAAGAAAGTCCATAAAATTTCAAAACTTATAAAAGAAAAGCCCCTAGAAAACTAGGGGCTTTTCAAATTATTCAGAAGTTATTAGCTTCTTTCAGACCATTTCGGGATTGGGTGATAGAACTTGTCAGAAGCCCATTTTGTTGGAGCTACTACTCTATTCTCACAATCATCGCCTTTACATCTTACTTGGAACAAGATCATTGGCTTGGCAACGTTTTGGCCACCAGGTCCAAATTTAATATTTCCATAGAAAGTTTGCATTTCTGTATCAACTAGCGCATCTCTTACTGCATCTCTATCAAAAGAATTCGCTCTTTCGAACGCATCTTTAAATACTAACAATGCTGCAGAAGACTCTGCTGATTGATATGGCGGGTCATATCCAAATTCTTTTTGGAAGTCTTTAGCGTATTTCTTACCAGAGCCAAAGAATTTATCTTTGTAAGATAAATTTTTGTGCCACTGAGAAGCACACAATGCGTATTCTGATTTCTTTCCGTGTTGTTTAGAAAGTTTAGCAGCATCACAGTGTGTCATCGCTAACATAGGAACATCAACTTTCATTTCAGAAATTTGTCTGATTGCAGTTAATGCGCCTTTTGTGTGACCTGATACAACAAGTACATCTGGTTTAGTAGCTTTTACTTTAGCCAATGTAGCTGCCATATCGTTAAGTTCTTTTGGTAGTTTGTCATCGATAATGATCTCAGATCCAGTTCTTTTTGCTGCATCTAAAATACCAAGTCTCACGTCCTGAGAGAAAGCATCTTGTTCAAATGCTTGAGCAATTTTTACTCCTTTACCACCGTTTTTTTCTACCGCTAAATCGATAGCTACTTCAAGGTATTGGTTAGCTGGTGATAACACCGCGAACAAATATTTGTATCCTTTAGTAAATAAAGATCTAGATGCACCATTCGCTTCAACCATAGGAATTTTATATTTCTCGGTTACTGGTGCAATGGCTTTCGTTAAACCTGAGCTGTATGGCCCAAGCATGTAATGAACGCCATCCTGTTTAATTAGTCTTTCAGCTAACTGAGCGGCTCTTTTTGGGTTTGACTCATCATCGTAATAAATGATTTCAAACTTATATTTCTTACCTTGTACTTCAACTCCACCCATTTTGTTAATTCTTTCAACGGCCATGTTATAACCATTTTGAGTATGAACTCCATTTGAAGAGTATTTACCTGTAAGAGATATTGCAGAACCTAGCACAATGTAATCGCCTTCTACTTTTGCAAAAGAAGAAGTGAAAGATACAAGCGCTAAAGTTATAGCTGAAATAAATGTAACAAATAGTTTTGCTATTTTATTCATTATTTCCCTTCTTGTTATTAATTAATT
>CACGPY010000015.1 GCA_902575095.1 uncultured Pelagibacteraceae bacterium | reverse complement strand
AAGACAGCTACCATTTTCAGTTTTGTCATTAACATTTTGATCAAAGGTAAATTCTAATGAATTTAAATTATTTAATTGAGCGACTATTTGATCTTTCTCATTAGCAAAAAGATTTACTGTTAATAAAATAAATATTGTGAAAATTTTATAGAACTTCACGTTTACCAACATGATTTGCTTTACTTACAATACCTTTTTCTTCCATCATATCAATAATTCTTGCAGCTCTATTGTAGCCGATTTGTAGTTTTCTTTGTAGGAAACTTGTTGAAGCTTTTCCCTCTGATTTAATAATATCAACTGCTTGAGTATATAGTTCGTCTTCATCTCCGTCTCCTTCTGTAGCGGCAGAAGCTTCATTGCTTGTATGGGCTGTAATTTCATCCATATAATCTGGCTCACCTTGCGCTCTGATGGAGTTAACAATTTTTTCTATCTCGTTCTCTGAAACATATGGACCGTGAATTCTAACAATTCTATTTGCTGATGACATAAATAACATATCACCTTTACCTAATAGCTGTTCTGCACCCTGCTCTCCTAAAATAGTTCTACTATCTATTTTAGAACTTACTTGAAAAGACACTCTAGTTGGAAAGTTTGCTTTAATTGTTCCAGTAATAACATCAACACTCGGTCTTTGCGTTGCCATTATAATATGTATTCCTGCAGCTCTAGCCATTTGTGATAATTTTTGAATGTAGTTTTCTATCTCTTTGCCTGCAACAAGCATTAAATCTGACATTTCATCAACTACTACAATTATGTAAGGCATTTTTAATTTATGTTTAGCATTGTAACCATCGATGTTTCTCACTCCAACTTTGCTCATAAGTTTGTATCTGCTATTCATTTCTTTTACTGTCCAAGCCAAAGCAGATGTTGCTTTCTTCGCATCGGTGATTACTGGAGTTAATAAATGAGGAATACCTTCGTAAGTTGATAGCTCTAACATTTTTGGATCAATTAAAATAAATTTACAAAGATCAGGATTTAATTTGTAAAGCAATGAAACAATAATCGTATTAATACATACCGACTTACCTGAACCTGTAGTTCCTGCAATCAATAAGTGAGGCATTGACGAAAGATCTCCAACGATAGGCATGCCAGATATACTTTTTCCAAGTGCAATTGGTAATTTTACATCTTTCTTTTGAAACTTTTCATAAGAGATAATTTCTCGAAGCGATACACTTTCTCTTGTCTCGTTTGGTATCTCGATACCTACTGTATTTTTGCCAGGAATTACTGAAACCCTTGCTGATGTTGAACTAGTATTACGTGCTAAATCTTCAGACAAATTAATTATTTTGGAAACTTTTACACCTGGCGCTGGTTCAAATTCGTATAAACTAACAACAGGACCATTATTGATAGCTTTAATTTTTCCATCAATACCAAAATCTAAAAGAATTTTTTCCATAAAGTCACCATCAGGACGATTTTTATTTAATTCTGATGCACTAAGTTTTGTAGAGTTTTTATTTAAATAATCTATTGCTGGAATTTTATATTTTGATCTAAAACTAGTTGTTTTTTTTTCGGATTGAGTTAAGTCACCAAAAGAAAATGATTGCTGTGGTCTTTCAATGATTTCACTTTTCTTCTCTATAGGAGCTGCTTCTAAATTTATATCAGGAATAGTATTTTCTTTTCTCCTAAACAGTGAAGCAACTATAGAATAAGTCCCAATAATTATTTTCTTTATATTTAAATCTGCTGAAAAAATAAAAAAGATTAAAGTAAGCAATAACAAGCCATAAGCAGAGTAAGTGTTATCAATATATGGGAACCATGTGTTTAAAAATTCATAACCAATCTTGCCAACAAAACCTGAGTTGCCATTATCTATTAGCCAGAACGAATTGTTAAAAGTAATATAAATAAAGATGGTTCCTAAAACTAAATATGAAACCACTAAAAATAATTTAAAAACTATTCTTTTGATTTCTTTTTGAATGATTAAATTAATTCCCCAAAATAAAAGATTAGCCAAAATTAAAAATGAAACGAGACCAAAACTCTGTAAGAGAAAATCAGCAATACCACTCCCATAGATTCCAAAAAAATTTTGGATCTCAAATTCCCTATCACCGTAGACAAATGAAGGATCCTCTGGTGAATATGTCGTGAAAGCTATTGCTAGACCGATACTCATTGAAATTAAGATTAATCCTATAAATTCAAAGGTTCGCTTTTTTAAAAAATTTGTTACACTACTCAAAAAGTTTGTATTCATATCGAATCGTTTTACGTACTTTTTATCATTTTTATGAAAGTGAGAAAAATTTTAATATGAAAAAAGAGAGAATTTGCATAGTTGGTGACGGTCTTTCAGGTTTAATGACTGGTTTAGCATTAAATAAATTAGATGGCTTAGAAGTTCATTTAATATCTCGAAAAAATGAGCATTCTAAAGATAGAAGAACAACAGCTATTTCTGCTTCAAATTATGAGTTTTTTAACAATGTCGTAGAAAAACTCGACAAAAAATTATTTTGGCCATCCAAAAAGATTAATCTTTTCTACGAGACAAAAGATCAGAATATGAATTTCTTAAACTTTAATGAATATAATAAAAATCTTATGTATGTTTTTGAGAATGATAAAATCAAAGAAATCCTAATTAAAGAAATTAAAAAGAAAAAAATTAAAACTTTTCAAAAAAATATTAATAAATTAAAAGATTTAGATGGATATGACATGAAAATATTATGCTTAGGGAGAAATTCAAAAATCTATCAAAGTATAGTTGATAAAAGATCGTTAAATAAAGATTACAATGAAATTGCTATCACAGGTTATGTTAAACATAATTTGAAAAACTTGAACACTGCTCAATACTTTTTAAAAGATGGTCCCTTTGCTATACTCCCCTTTTCAAAAAATAATTTTTCTTTTGTATGGAGCGTAGATAAAGAGTTTCTAACAAAAGACATTAATTCAATTGTTAAATCAAAAATTTATGAGATTTTAAAAACCAAAAAAATACAGATTTCAAATCAACAATCATACCCATTGATGTTAAATTTAAAACGAACTTATTATAAAAATGATATTCTTATCATGGGAGAGGGGTTGCACACTGTTCATCCTGTAGCAGGTCAAGGTTTTAACCTTGTATTAAGGGATATAAATAAATTACAAGAGATTCTTAATTATTATACGAGATTAGGTATGTCTTTAAAAAGCACTCCCGCTCTTGAAGATTTTACTAGTAATAGAAAATCTGAGAATATTATTACTGGTATAGGTATAGATTTAACTCATAATTTCTTTAAACAAAATAAATTATTAGATCCTTTTAAAGAAAAAATTTTGAAAAATATTTCAAAAAATAGCGCTCTAAAAAAGATAAGCAAATTTATTTCTAATCAAGGTTTATCAATTTAATTCAATGAATATTTATGCGCTTTCATCAGGTAGAGGCCCGTCAGGAATAGCTATTGTCAGAATCTCAGGTAAAGATACCCTTAAAGTGTGTAAGAATTTAACTAAACTAAAAGACATTAATGCTTACGAGGTGAATTATTGCAAATTTTACGATCCAAATAACAATAATGTAATAGATCCAGAGGCTCTACTATTGTGGTTTCCCGGGCCTAATAGCTATACAGGTGATGATTTAGCCGAGCTTCAGGTACATGGTAGCAATGCTGTTATTAACGCTTTATTAAAAGCATTATCAGAACAAGAAAATTGTAGATTAGCTGAACCAGGTGAATTTACAAAGATAGCTTTTCAAAATGATAAAATTGATCTTTTAAAAGCCGAAAGTATAGGTGATCTAATTCATGCTGAGACAGAACTTCAAAGAGATCAAGCTGTTAAATTAGTTCAAGGAAATGCTTCAAATTATTATAATGATTTAAGAGAAAAACTTATAAAATCTCTATCTTACATCGAGGCAAAAATAGATTTTGCCGAGGATGATTTGCCAGAAAAAGTTTTAAAAGAAGTACAAAACTCTATCAAAGAAATCCATAAAGATATTCATAAGATAATCGAGGATAATAAAATTGGAGAAAAAATAAGAGATGGATTTAAAGTTTCTATAACAGGCGAAGTGAATGCAGGTAAATCTTCTCTTTTAAATTTAATAGCAAAAAGAGATGTTGCAATTGTTTCAGATGAAGCTGGAACTACAAGAGATGTAATCGAGACCTATTTAAATATTGATGGTTATCCTGTAATTTTAGCTGATACTGCAGGCATTAGAGATGCTAAAAATGAGGTTGAAAAAAAAGGAATATCTTTAGCGTTAGGAAAATCAAAAGAAGCTGATTTGAACATCGTTGTCATAGATAACTCAACAAAAAATATAAATAATGAAATCAAAAAAATGATTAATAAAGATACAATAGTTTTGCTAAATAAATCAGATGTACTAGATAAACAAAATCATAAATTTGATGTAGATACAGTTTTAGCGTCAGTTAAAGATAATACAAATATAGATAAATTGATTAATAAGATAAAAGAAAAATTAACTAAAAAATTTACATCAAATAATACTGCTTTAATTACAAGAGAAAGACATAGAGTTAAACTTAATGAATGCTTAAAAGAAATAGATAACTTTCTTAAAAAAGATCAAAATAAGGATTTAGAATTAGCAGCCGAAGATCTAAGATTGGCTACCCGACATCTTGGAAGTATCGTAGGTAAGGTTGATGTTGAGGAAATTCTAGGATCGATATTTAAAGACTTCTGCATAGGTAAATAAAAATACCTCTTGTATTCTTAATATTGCGCGTTACATTCATTTCATGACAAAACAAAGCTATGATGTTGTAGTAATAGGGGGTGGACACGCTGGATGTGAGGCAGCAGCAGCATCCGCTAGAATGGGCGTGAATACTGCACTTTTTACACATAAAATAGAGACAATTGGTGAGATGTCGTGCAATCCAGCAATTGGAGGACTTGGAAAAGGGCATCTTGTGAGAGAAATAGATGCTTTGGATGGTGTCATGGGCGTCGTAGCTGACAAATCCGGTATTCAATTTAGATTATTAAATAGAAGTAGAGGTCCAGCAGTGCAGGGACCACGGACTCAGTCAGATAGAGTTCTTTATAAAGAGTATATGCAAAAAATTTTACTCAATTACAAAAATTTAGAGGTTATAGCTGATCCAGTCATAAAATTTTTATTTGAGGGAGATAAAATCATAGGTTTTGTATGTCAAAGTGGAAAAGAAGTGAGAACTAATGAGCTTATATTAACTACTGGTACTTTCCTTAATGGATTAATACATATTGGAGAAACTCAAATACCAGCAGGTAGGTATGATGAGAAACCATCTACAGGTTTAAGTGAACAATTAGCAAAATTTAAAATGCGAATTGGAAGATTAAAGACAGGAACTCCACCAAGACTAGATGGTAGTACAATTAACTATGACGACCTAGAAATGCAGCCAGCTGATGATGATCATTATTATTTTTCTTTCCTTACAAATAAAATAGAAAATAAACAAATTAAATGTGGAATGACTTATACCAATAACGCAGTTCACAAAATTATTAGTGACAATATTTCTCGAAGCGCAATGTATTCGGGAAACATTAAAGGTTTAGGACCACGCTATTGCCCATCCATTGAAGATAAAATTGTAAAATTTAAAGAAAAACAGCAACATCAAATATTTCTTGAACCAGAAGGATTAAAGGACAATACTATTTACCCAAATGGTATATCTACTTCTCTTCCTGAGGAGATTCAGCTCAAAATATTGGGTAAAATTAAGGGTTTAGAGCAGGTTAAGATGAAAAGAGCTGGGTATGCTATTGAATATGATTATGTGGATCCAAGAGAGCTAAATGTTACGTTAGAAACAAAAAAAATTAAGTCATTATTCTTAGCAGGACAAATTAATGGTACAACTGGTTATGAAGAGGCTGCAGCCCAAGGTTTGATTGCTGGTATCAATGCAGCTTTAAAAATCAAAAATAAATCTGAATTTGTTCTAGATAGGTCAACTTCTTACATTGGAGTGATGATTGATGATTTAATTACTAAAGGTGTCACTGAACCTTATCGTATGTTCACCTCTAGAGCAGAATATAGATTAACTTTAAGAGCTGATAACGCAGACCAGAGATTAACAGATCTTGGTATTAATTTAGATTTAGTTCGATTTGAAAGAAAAAAAATATTTTTGGAAAAGAAAAAAAATATTTCAGTCTTAAATAATTTTTTAGAGTCAAAAATTTTGACTCCTAATGAAGCGAAAAAATTTGATATTAAAATTGCTATGGATGGAGTTAAAAGATCATGTTTAGAGATTATGGGTCAGCGAAAAGTAAATATGGCAAAAATTAGGCAAATATTTAGTGACATACCGTCATTTTCTGATTCAATAGAAAAGCAGGTTGTAACGGACGCTCACTATATGGGTTATTTGAAAAGACAGGAGCGAGATATTAAATCTTTTAAAAAGGATGAGTCGGTTATCATCCCTAAAAATATAAATTATAAAAATTTAAGTGGTTTATCTAACGAAGTTAAGTCTAAGCTGATCTCTGTAAGACCTCAAACATTAGGACAGGCAATTAGAATAGACGGCATCACCCCTGCAGCTATAATAATCTTATTAGCTCACATTAAAAAATTAAAATTCAAAGCTACTGCTTAATGCAGGACGTTGAAGTTATAAATATTCTCCAAAATCAGTTAAGTTTTAGTACTAAGAATATATCTGATCTTAAAATATTTAAAAATGAATTGCTTACGGCTAATACAAAGCATAATTTAATTTCTAAGAGCACTGAAATCAATATTTGGCATCGTCACATCCTTGATTCGGCTCAGCTAGTCAAATTTATCGATTTTTCAAAAGGTTCTTTATCAGATTTAGGCTCTGGTGCTGGTTTTCCTGGCCTAATCTTAGCATTATTTAACAGCAGTGAGGACTTTCACGTGAAATTATACGAGAAATCCCCAGTTAAAAGAGCCTTTTTAGAGGATATAAGTAAAAAATTATCTATAAAAGTTCAAATTTATGGAAACATTTATGAGGAGTCAATTGGTTCTGACTATATTGTAACTAGAGCTTTCAAAAAATTAGATACTATAATACAAGTTTCACGTGAAATTGCTAAAAAACCCCATAAATTGATAATTTTAAAAGGTCAAAACGCAGAGAAAGATTTAAAAAAAGCTTTCAAAAAGGAAAAATACGATTATAAACTTGAAAATAGTATTACAAATGTGGACTCTAAAATAATTATAGTCGATTTTAAAAAATGACAACAACAATCTCAGTGATTAATCAAAAAGGTGGAGTAGGAAAGACAACAACAGTTATAAACTTAGCCGCTTCACTGTCCATATTGGGTCAATCAAACCTTGTTATCGATTTAGACCCACAAGGAAACGCTACAACAGGGTTTGGTAAAAGTAATAGTGATGAAGAAAATAACATTTACAATTTATTAATTAAAAAAATTGGTTTGGCACAGTCGATACAAAAAACAAATATACAAAATTTAGATATCATAGGATCACATGTAAATTTATCTGGTTTAGAAGTTGAAACTGCTAACGACTCCAAAAGGGCATTTGTTTTAAAAGAAATATTATCATCTGAAAAAGCAGGATTACTTAAAAAGTATGACAACATATTCATAGATTGCCCTCCTTCATTAAGCTTGCTTACTATTATGTCTTTAGTTGCATCAAATGAATTATTAGTTCCTCTGCAAACGGAGTTTTTTGCTTTGGAGGGAATTACGCAGCTTGTAAAAACTATTGATAGAATAAAAGAAAATCTCAATCCAACACTTTCAATAAGAGGAATTTTGCTAACCATGTTTGACAAAAGAAATAAACTTTCATCAGAGGTGGACAAAGAAGCAAGAAATTATTTTAAAGATAAAGTTTATAAAACTGTTATTCAAAGAAACGTAAGATTATCTGAAGCCCCATCACATGGTTTGCCATGTGTTATTTATGATAAAAGCTGCGTTGGTAGTAAGTCATATTTCAAATTAGCTGAAGAGTTTACAAACAATTTAGTGAGAGTTGCATGAGTGGAAAAAAAAAAGGTTTAGGTCGAGGCCTTTCAGCACTTTTTGGAGACGACAAACCTAAAGATAAGCCACAAGAAATTCGCCAATTAAATACAGTTTCTATTAGTGATTTAAGCCGCAATCCTTACCAGCCAAGACAGTTCTTTAGCGAGGAAAAACTTGAAGAATTGGCTAGTTCTATTAAAAAAAATGGAATTATTCAGCCCATAGCAGTTCGTCCTAACAAAACTGATAACGGTAAATATGAGATTGTAGCAGGTGAAAGAAGGTGGTTAGCTGCCCAAAGAGCTGGATTACATGAGATCCCGGTTAGAGTGTTAGAATTAAGTGATGTTGAGTCTTTGGAGGTTGCAATTGTAGAGAATATACAAAGAGATGATTTAAATCCTATTGAGGAAGCACGTGGTTACAAAAGATTAAACGAAGAATTTAAATACGATCATGAAAGTATTTCAAAACTAATGTCAAAAAGTAGAAGCCATGTAAGCAATACGTTAAGACTTCTAACACTTCCCAAAGATGTAGTAGCAATGCTCGAAGAGGGTTCGTTAACTTCCGGTCAAGCTAGGCCGTTAATAGGTTTAAGTAACGCTTCTTCAGTTGCTGAGGAAATTGTAGCAAAAAATTACAGTGCTAGAAAAGTTGAATATTTAATAAAATCAAAAAAGACATCTGGCGTTAAAGAGAAGACTTATGATTCTAATTTAATTAAAATTCAAGAACGCATAGAAAAAACCCTTGGATTAAAAGTTAGTATTTTAAATAAAAAAAATAATTCTGGAAAAGTTACAATTGAATATAAGGACTTGGATCAATTTGAGTTAATTTCAGAACTTCTTACGAAGCATTAGCTAGTTCGCAGGTATCGATTACAAGTTTTTTTATCAAAGTGTTACTGTTAATAAGACTTGTTCTTTTAATACTTAATTCCATTTCAAAAGTTTTTTTCAGTAATAATTGAACTTTATTTGGGTTCCATTTTTTGGCTTGTTGAATTATATTTGGTTTATCCTTCCAAAATACTGGCGGTTTTAGTAGTTCAATTGCTTTTTCTACGGAGGTATTTAATTTGTATATTTCTATTAATTTATAGAGCCTTGCATTAAAATTATTCAAATAAAACATTGATTTGTCTTGACTTATAATAGTATCGCTTAAAAGTTTATTTGTCCTCTCTTTATCTCCAAAAAATGCCGAGTCTTTAATTGCATCAAAATCTTGATTTTCTGCAATATTTAATAATTGTTCCAGCTCATTCTTAGATAATACTTTTTTGATAAAATAAATTTTTATTTTATTTAATTCATTATTTAATTTTACTCGATCATGGTGAGTATTATTTATAATAAAATTAATAATTTCTGGTGTTAATCCTGTATAACCTTTAAGTTTTTTTAAGATTATTTTTCTCAGACTAATAAAGTTATCATTGTAACAAGCTACAATCCCTAATTTTTTTGATTTTTCAAAATATGCTCTTAATTTTGATTTTTTATCTAAAACTTGAGAAAAAAAATAAATTTTTTGATCTTCAATTTTATTCTCAATTGTTTTAACTATTTCTAAAATTTTATCAGTAGCATCCTCTACTAAAAAAATCTCTTTTTTATAAAATAGCGATTTGTTAAATATTTTGTTATATAGGTTGTTTTCATCTGCTAGGATTTCTTCTTGCGACAAATAATTTATACTTGCATTATTATTATGAGACTTAATCTGATTTTTGAAATCTTTTTTTAAACCTTCATTTTCACCATAAAATAGTAGTATGTTATTTTTAAAACTATTAAAATTGTCTTCTAATATATAACTTTTATAGTTCATCAAGTTTGATTTTTAAATTTCTTATAATTTGATCAGATATATTATTTACTAAATTTTTAATTAATTTTTTTTCATTATTTAATGTTTCGCTGTGTCTTGCGTTTACATTAAAGTCCCCATTACTAAACACTTTAAATTCATTTTTCGTATTATTTTCCAACATGTAAAAATTTACTGTAGCTGATAATAATATCTCGTATTTAGTTATTTCATTTTGAATATTTTTTTCTCTAATCTTTTTTTCTTTAGTTGTATTAATATCTATTTTAATTGACTTAGTAGCATTCTTATTCTCTTTGTTAAATTTATTTTGAAGCAAATATACTATTCTTTTATCTCCAGAAATATTAGTTTCAATAAAATTGTAATTTTTAAAGTAGTTTTGGTCCACTGGTTTAAAACCGCAATTGGATAATATTATTAACAAAAATATTGAGAAGATAATTTTTAAAATCATTTAATAATGTAGTTTATTATTTTATTCTTAACAAATATAGTTTTTAAAATTGTTTTATCTTTAATAAATTTCTCTGCTTTAGACTCTTTGCTTATTATTCTTTCAATAATATTTTGATCAGTATTTTTTTTTACAGTAATTATATCACGAGTTTTACCATTAACTTGAATAGCAAATTTTATTTCTTCAATATAATTATTCTTAATTGAGGGCCATTTATTTTTAGTTTTACATTTGTGTAAATCTAAAATTTCGTTAGCAATATGTGGTGTTAATGGTAAAATCAATTTAATTACTTTTATTATAGATTCTATTAATATTTTATTACTTACTTTTAAATTTATTGATTGGACTAAAGTATTATAAGCTTCGTAGAAATGAGCAATAGTAACATTGAATTTGAAATTTTTTATTGAACCATCAATTTTAACAGATAAAACTTCAATTTTATTTTTTAATGAAATCTCTAATTCTTTTTGAGATTTTCCTTGTTTCCTATTTAGAATTTGTAAATTGAGGTTCCAAATTTTTTGAAGAAATTTATTTGATGCAGCTACACCAGAGTCAGACCATTGAATATCTTTTTCTGGTGGACTATCAGACAATATGAACCATCTGACTGCGTCGGCTCCATATTTTTCGATCATAATCTCCGGATCGATTGTGTTTTTTTTGGATTTAGACATTGATTCTGGAGGTCCAATTGTTACTTTACTTTTATCGATTTTTTTTATTGCGGTATTAGGATTAATTTTTTCTACTTCATCAGGATACAACCAGTTTCCATGTTCATCCTTATATGACTCATGGCAAACCATACCTTGTGTAAAAAGATTCTTAAAAGGTTCTGATAGTTTAAGTTTTTTATCATAACTATTAATGCCTTTCGTAAAAAAACGGGAATATAATAAATGCAAAATAGCGTGTTCTATGCCTCCAATGTATTGATCTACTGGCATCCAATAATTTATTTTTTTATGATCAAAAGGAGAGGATTTGTGTTTTGGAGAGCAAAACCTTAAAAAATACCATGACGAGTCTACAAAAGTATCTAATGTATCAGTCTCTCTGGTAGCTTTTTTCCCTGTTTTTATATCTTTAGTAATTTTCCATGTTGGATGATTTTCTAAAGGATTACCTTGAGAATTTAAATCTATGTCATTTGGTAATAGTATTGGAAGTTCATTTTTCTCTACAGGTTTAACACTTCCATCTTCAAGATAAATCATTGGTATAGGGCAACCCCAATATCTTTGTCTCGAAACACCCCAATCTTTGAGTCTATAAAGAGTTTTCTTTTTACCCAAATCTTTTGATACAATCTTTTCAATTATAGCATTTTTAGCGCTGTCTGTATCAAGACCGTTTAAAAAATCAGAATTAATCATCTCACCTCTATCAGTATAGGCTTTATCTAATTTTTCATTTTTATCCTGTTTATCAGAAACAACTTTTATTATTTCAAGATTATATTTTTTTGCAAAATCAAAATCTCTTTGATCATGTGCAGGGCAACCAAAAACTGCACCCGTTCCATAATCCATTAAAACAAAATTAGCAAAGAAAACAGGAATTTTTTTATTTTTTATAAAAGGGTGTTCGACAAAAATATTTGTTTTATAACCAAGCTTTTCAGCGTTAGCTAAGGCCTCCTCTGTAGTACCAGTTTTATTACACTCTTCTTTAAAAGTTTTAAAATCATTGTCATTAATAAAATCATTACATAAAGGATGCTCTGTTGAAACAGCTATGAAACTTGCACCAAATATCGTATCTGGTCTGGTTGTAAAAACTTTTACTTTTTTTTTGCTTCCAACAACTAGAAAATCAATCTCACACCCGTAAGATTTCCCTATCCAATTCTTTTGCATTAATTTAACTTTTTCTGGCCAACCATCTAGTTTTTCTAGATCCTCTAAAAGACTGCTTGAGAATTTAGTAATATTAAAAAACCACTGTGAGAGTTTTTTTCTCTCCACCGTAGCATTTGATCTCCAACCTTTACCGTTGATAACTTGTTCATTAGCCAGCACTGTCTTTTCCACAGGATCCCAATTTACATAAGTTTCTTTTCTAGAAATCAGACCATTGTTATAAAAATCTATAAAAATCTCTTGTTGATGCTTATAATAATCTTTATCGCATGTTGAGATTTCTAAGCTCCAGTTAATGGATAGACCTAACTTTTGAAGCTGAGTTTTCATAATTTTTATGTTGTTTTCCGTCCATTGTTTTGGATGGAGATTATTTTGTTTAGATGCGTTTTCTGCTGGTAGTCCAAAAGCATCCCATCCCATAGGATGCAAAACATTGTATCCATTTAAAAACTTATAACGAGCTATAACATCTCCGATAGTGTAATTTCTTACATGCCCCATATGAATTTTACCAGAAGGGTATGGAAACATTTCTAAACAATAATATTTTTTTTTTGATGTTAAATTTTCGACTGAATTTGCCGAGGATATGTTACGCCACTTATTTTCGATTTGTTGAAAAGAATATCTTTCCATTTTTTAACTTATTTTTTAGATTTCTTTGACTCTTTTTGTAACATAGCCGCTTTAGATAATATTGACTTTTGTAATTCAAATTTAATTTTTGAGTCAATTTCGTTAATAGTACAGTTATTGTTAGAACTACATTTTTTGTTATGTACAATAACTTTAATACTATTAGATTGAATTTCGTTAGATAAAAAACGCAGAGTTATTTTAATAGCATCATTTGCATTCCCTGAGTCGCTATACCAATCAGTTATTATTATACCTCCAGAATAATCAACAGTAGTTAACGGCATGAAGTCTATCGTTTCTAAAGTAGCTCTCCAAAGAGGATTTGAAGTGCTGAATTCGTAATTTGTACCTTTTTTTCCAGACATGGCTCCCTTAAGGCTTACACCCCTACCTTCCTCAATATTTTTTCTTGCTCTTTCGTCAGCGTTAACCGGAATGCTAGGATCTACTTTTTTTGGTTTTAAAGCTTCGGGAACACCACCACAAGAATTCAAAAAAAAGGTTAAAAAGACAAAAATTATTATTTTTTTTTTAGTAAAAATCATATTTATAGAACTTATTGGGACTATACCTCAATTTCTATGTTATATAGTTCAAAAGTTACTAAAAATATAGCTTTTTTGTATGTGACAAATATATCACATTATATGAAAAATCTTTATTTGATCAATGATAAAACACTAAAAGCCAGTTATTTACTGTA
>CACGPY010000014.1 GCA_902575095.1 uncultured Pelagibacteraceae bacterium | reverse complement strand
TTTGTATTGTAAAGCAAAATAAAAAAGATAATAAAATAAATTTTTATAAAAAAAATTTAAAGAAAAAGTTTTCAAACAAACAAAAATTATTATTTGCCTTAAATATAATGTGACGGGAAATTTAATATTTTTCCTAAATATACCTAGACAAAAATTTTTAAAATCAGAGTTATTATAAGAAATACATCCTCCATAAAGACCTGATATATTTTTCATTAAATTGAAACTATGTAAGGAGTAATCACCAAAAGAACCTGAAAAATATTTTTTGTCTTTTTGAATGAAATTATCAAAATAAATAGCGTTATCTTCAATTAAAGGAATCTTTTTCCGTTTACATATTTGTCTTATTTTTTCGCAGCTTTTATAGTCTGAGAAAATATTTGTTAGAACAATACATAATGTTTTTTTATTAATCTTTCTTTGCAACTCTTTTATGTTCAAACATCCAGTTTTAAAATCAATATCGCAAAATATTATTTTAAGGTTTAATCTAGATGGAATATTTATCATCTCTTTCAAATTATAAGACATCAATATTATTTCATTTTTTTTTTTATATTTGATTTTTAAAAATTTAAGGATAAGAAGAAATCCTGTTCTTAATTGACTTGTGTATGTTAAAAATTTTTTATTAGATTGATTAAGTAAAATCTTATCAATTCTTTTAAAGTTAAAATCTTTATTAAAAATTGAACTTATAAATTCTTTAAATTGTAAGTATATTTTAATTCTAAATATTTTCACTTGTTTAATATCTTAGCAATTCTTTTAGCATTAGCCATTACAAAAACAAATGGGTAAAGGTTTTTCTTAAAATTAAAAACTGATCCATCGATAAGATAAATAGATTTATTATTGTTTAGTTGGCAATTTTTATTTACGGATAACTTATTATTACCCAATGGTATAGTGCCAAAATAATGATAATCACTTCCAATGCCAGGAAAAAAATTTTTGTAAAAAGGATAAACCAATTTCTTATTTCTCAGGAATTTATATATTTTGATTTGTTTACCTTTTAATATCTTCAATGTATTTTTTTTATTTTTTGAATAAATATTAAATTGATCTTTATTTTTTTTTATAAATAAGTTGCTGTACTGTGTGCCTAAAAGATTATTTGAAAAATAAATATAATTTTTCAAAAACATTAAAATTTTTTTAAATGGTTTAAGTATCGAATATATTTTTAAAGCCATATTTAAAATCATTTCACTACACGGTCGTACATCTCCTGAATAATTTTCTTTAGAGTTTTTTACTTGAAATAAACCAGGTGTTATATCTAAATTACTTAAAATTTTATTTCTCCCCAAATAAACTGAAATTAATCTTGGATGGTGCTTAATTGAAACTTCTTTATTAATATTAAGATATTCCATAATTAATCTTGTTGTGGCTAATGTACCAGTTCCAAGAATTAATTTTTTTGTGATAAAAATTTTTTTTTTTTTCACCATTGAAACAATATAAATGAATATAGCCATTTTTTTTTCTAATTTTTTCAACAAAGAAATTGTGGATGATAATTTTTTTCCTAATTTTTTTAAAAATTAAATTAGGAGTTAGTTTTCTTGTATTTTTTTTCTTATTTATAATAGCTAGAATTGATTTATTTATTTTTAAGTTTTCAGATTTATTCTTTTTACTATCTATGAAATTTTCATAAAAATTACTTATTTGAAAATCTTTATTATAAGTTTTGAATTTTCCTAACAAAGATTTTTCTTTTAAAATTTCTATGAAACATTTAATTATATTTTCTTTTACCTTTGAACCGAATGACCTTAAATCAGCGCCAATATCCTTATCTATTTGTAGTCCCCAATAATTTGACAATCCACCAAATTCTAATGAGCCTAATAAGCTGCAATTTTTTTTATCAAAAAAAAATTTATTATAACTGAAATAATCTTCAATCTTGCTAAAATTTTTTTTAAACTGGGGGGGTAAACCTTTATCATCAGGTTTAATAGTAATTTTATTGTTAACTTTTTTTTTAAATGAAGGTGAGATTAAATGAATTTTTTTTTTCTTTTTTAAATATTCTTCAATAAAAGCCATACTAGAAAGACCGCTCCCAACGACTAGAATATCAAAAATTTTTTCAGACATTAGTTTGAACAATATTATGTTAGTTGCTTATGAAGTTAGATTATAAGATAAAAAATTATAAATTAATATGGATTATTTGTAATATTGTGCTACATAAGCATCAAGCCCTCATAGCTCAATTGGTAGAGCAATTGATTTGTAATCAATAGGTTCGCGGTTCGAGTCCGTGTGAGGGCACCACATGAATAAGTGTTTACAAAGAGTTTGTTTTTTTTTAAGTTTAAATAATGAAGAGTTATCATTCACATCTTGCCTCAACTACAATACAAAAATCTTTAAAAATAAAAAGAAATAAGATTTTACGCTCATCTGCGATTTTTCCTTTCTTGATCAATAAGGATATGGATACAAATATTCTTTTTATGGGATACTGGCTTCTTAAAAGAAATTTATTAAGTGTTAATTTAAGAGTTAAAATTAGATTAGAAAATGGAAAACTTATACTTAAAAAAATAAAAAAGATTAAATCAATTAAAGCTTTTAAAATATCAATTAAAAAAATATTGGGTAAAAAATTTTTAAAAGAAACTATTATAGGCTCAATCGAATTAGAAATATTTTCAAAAAAGGATATGGTTTTCCCCTATCCAGCTCTGGTGGTTAATTTTGAGGGAAAAAAATCATCCTCAGTAGTTCATACTTGTGGAAGAATTTATAATAATGAAAGTGATCTTAAACAAAACAATGAATTCATAGTACCTGAAACAGGTATAGATATTTTACCTAATAAAAATTTTTCTCCTTTTTTTTCTTTCGTAAATGGAAATAAAAAAATTGTTAATGAAAAACTATCAATTAAAATAATTAATTATTTAGGAGAGGAACTTAATAAAAAAATTACCCTACAAAAAATTAAACCTTACCAAACAAAATTTATTTTCTTCTTAAATGAAACCGAAAAAAAATTTTTAAAGAATAAAAAAGGTTCAATTAAAATAAAACACAACTTTAAGAGTTTTTTTCCGAGATTTTTATCGGGTAATATGGATTTCGATAAAAAGAATTCATCTTTGACCCACACATACTATGATACTAGTAATCAAAAAGACAAGACAACTTTTTGGAAAAATCCTAATAAGAAAATATTTTATGACTCCACTGTTTCGTTTCCAGTTTTTAAAAATATAAATTCTTATACAGAGCTTGTTGTTTACCCAAATTTTCCAAAATGCAATTTGAAATTTAATCTTGAATTTTTTAATGAATTAGGCAGATGTATTAAATCATTAAGATCAGTTTTGGTAGTTAATTCTAAAATTAAAAAACCAATCTATTTAAATATAAAAGACATAGTTAAAAAAAAAGGTATCAATATTAATAGAAATAAAGATTATTTAGTAAAACTTATTGTAGATGGTAAGGGGAAAGTTCCAACGAGATTAAAATTTGGATTAAATCTTGGATTAAAAAAAAAATACGACATCCCAACAAACATTTGTTTTAATGCTCATGTTCCAAATGAAAGAATTTTATCTAAACCGGGAACATTTAAATGGTGCCCTATTTTAAATAAATTTAATTCGTCAGTTGTTATAACAAATACAAGTAATTTAAAAAATAAATTTAAAAAAGCTGTCCTTAAATTAAATTTTTGGAATGAATTTAATGGAAATAAAATACAAAAAAATATTGTTATAAATGATAATGGTGTTTTTTGGTTTGATTTAAATAAAGATATAAAGATCAGAAATTTTCTAAAAAAAGGAACCGGATGGCTTACAGTTCAAAGCGATAATCCTTTTGTTAATGGATGGTATTTTGAGAGTTCAGAACATGGATTTGTAGGTGGTGACCACTTATTCTAATTTACATACTTTAAAAATATGAAAAAGAAGATATTAAATTCTTGGGATTTAGAAAATAAATTTTATTTTAAAACTAGTTCATCAAGATTAAAAAAGATTATAACTCATTATGAAATCTTTAAAAAATCAATAAATGTCAAAGGCTCTATTATAGAATGTGGAGTTTTCAAAGGAAATAGTCTTAACAGACTATTATTGTTTAGAGACATGCTAATAGGTTCACCTACAAAAAAAGTTTTTGGTTTTGATATTTTTGGAAAATTTCCGACTCAACTAAATAAAAGGGATAACAGATTTGCAAAAAAACATAATAAAATTGCCGGGTCAGGTATCGAAGAAAAAATCTTAAATCAAAACTTAAAGAAAAAAGGATTTAAAAATTTTCAACTAGTAAAAGGTAACATTGAAAAAACTATAAATAATTTTTTAGATAAGAATAAAACATTAAAAATATCATTCTTACACTTAGATTTAGATGTGTATACCCCAACTTATTACGCTTTAGATAAATTATACAAAAAAGTATCTTATGGAGGGATTGTATTGCTGGATGATTATGGAAAAATATATGGAGCAACTAAAGCCACTAAAGATTTTTTTAAAAATAACAAAATAAAATACAAAATTTCATCAACTATATTTGATAGAAAACTAAAATTTATAGTCAAGGGTATATATTAAAATTGCTTTAAATATTTTTGAAATCTAAGAAATTTCTTTTTTTAGTTGCTCTAATTTAATCTTTTTATGCAAACTTTTATTTTTATCATACAAAAGTTTAAATTTAATTTTTTTTTGAGTTTTAACAATTATCTTATTAGCATTTCTTATCTCAATATTATCTGCGACAGCACTAACGGGTCTTTTAATAGGACTAAGATTTTTAATAATTATTTTTGATTTATCACTAACAATTTTTCCAGCCCACCTTCTTGGCCTAAAAGCGCTGATAGGTGCAATGGAAAACTTTTTAGAGTTTAGGCTTAGTATTGGTCCATATACAGATAAATTGTAAGCTGTACTACCTGCTGGTGTTGAAATTAGCACTCCATCAGAGACTAATTTTTTCATAATAAAACTACTATTACTTTTAATAGATAAATTTGCTGCTTGTCTACTTTGTCTTAAAATTGAAACTTCATTAATTGCTATACATTTTTTTGATTTTTTATTGCCTAATACTAACATTTCTAATGGTGAAATATTTATCATTTTTGAATTATTGATATTTTTAATAAAAAGTTTTTTTGTAAATTTATTCATTAAGAATCCGTAGTTTCCTGAATTGATTCCATAAAACGATTTGTTAGAATTCTTATTTTTTTTTTAAAGTTTGAAGCATAAATCCATCCCCGCCTATAACAATTACAATATTAGTTTTTTTCGGAAGTTTTTTTTTTAATATTTTTTTAATCTGTTTTTTAATTTTTAAAGATTTTAAATTTTTATCAGAGATTATAGCTATATTATTCATTTATTCATGGTGCCCTCGGCCAGACTCGAACTGGCACTCCCAAAAGGGCAAGGATTTTAAGTCCTTTGTGTCTACCAATTTCACCACGAGGGCACGTCGTTATTTTTATTGTTATTGTTAGTATATTAATACACAAGAGTTTAAAAGAAGTAAAAATAATTTATTATCTGTTATTATCGATTATCAGTGAATAAAAAAAAAGTTAAAAATATTTTAATTATATCAATTACTACCTTGGCTGTAGCCTTCTGCTCAATTATTTGGCAACACATAAATCTAAATTTTTCTAATATTACTCAAGCTACTGGAGCAATAACTCAACAGAATTATTCAACAGATGCTGATACATTGAGATACGTTATATTCATATTAATTCCATTAACTGCTTTCTTAATAAGCTTTTATTTTTTAAAAAAGTCTAAAACAAGAAATTTTGAAGATTTAATAAAATTTCCAGAACTGGAAAAAATAAATTATAATATCTTACTTCCAGTAATAATTTTACTTGCTTTAATTTTTTTTCAATTTCTATCTTTAAATTTGCCTATTGGGCCAATAGACACTTTTCATGATGGGGAGCTTTTTTCTGTAACTAAAAATACAATTCATAAAGGAAGTTTTTTTAAAGATACTTATACCATTCATGGATTTTCGGATATTTTTTATCCTTTAATTTTTTGGAAAATAACTGGATTTGAAACTATAGGTTCTGGGAGGTTATTTTTCTTTTTTTTTAAATCTTTTGATTAAAATTTCATGTCTTGTCTTGTCTTATCAGCTAATAAAATTTTCAAAAGTAAAAAATAAAACAATATTCTTTATCATATTTTCATTGATCTTGCTTACATTTAGTGATTATCAGGTTCCGATAAACTTTTCATTATTTTCTTACAGGGATATTTATATAATAATTTTTTTAATTTTTTTATCAAATATATTTCTAGAAAATAGTAATCCATTTTTTACAAAGTTTGGTCTAGGGGTGTTGCCACCTATCGCATTAATAATGCATATCGACACCGGAGTATTTCTATTTGCTCTTTTATTCTCTCTAATCTTCTATCTATTAATAAATAAAAAATTTAAAGATATTTCACATATTATTTTATCAATTTTTTTTTCAATAATAATAATTTATTTTTATTTTGGTTATGAAGAGTTAGAAAATTTTTTTAAAAATGCTATTACTATAATACTATCAATGGATTATTTACATGGTACTAAATATCCAGAACCCTTTTTTTTCTATAGGTGAAAATAAAAATGGTATGCGAGCAACCCGAGGGCTTTTGCTTCAACTTACGGCTGGAATATTTGTGTTGTATCATATGATAACTAAAACAAATAATCTTTCTAGAGGTGGAAAAGTATACTTTATATTTTTATTTTTTTTAAGTTTTATAATGTATAAAAATGCTCTTGGTAGATCTGACTCTTATCATATAAGGATGTCGAATGATTTACCTTTATTAATAAATTTTTATTTTATAATTAATTATCTTATTTTAAAATTAGAAAAGCGTTTTAATTTTATAATTCTGTCAAACAAAAAAATATTAATTATAATATTGTTAATGTCACCAATGTTTTTTTTCAATAAAATAAATGTTAATAAAATTAAATATTATCATAAGAATATTAATTCATTAATTAATTTACCTGATAAACATTTTATAGATAATAATAAATATGAGTTTGTTCAGAATTTTAAAAAATTAATATCAAATGATAGCTGTTTTCAAAATTTTACTGATGATTTGATACTTCTTTATTTGATAGATAAGCCAAGTTGTACTAAGTTTATTGCGAGTTGGCTGGCAAGTCCTAATCATCTTCAAGATGAATATATTGACTCTTTAAAAAAAAATAAGCCTAATTATATTATTTATAGCTCAGTTTATTTTAAAGTAGATGGTGTAGAAATGTCTGATCGATTAAAAAAAGTGAATGATTACATTCTTAAAAATTACCAGTTTTATAAAAACATCAATAGTTATGGAATTTTAAAAATTAAGGATTAGTTTTTCCCATTTTTTTGCATATTTAAGATCAGTCATAACACTATTAGGTAAAAATTTTATTCTCTTTAATAGTTTAAAGTATTTAGTAATATCCTGAGTTCTTCCCCATCTTTCTGGGCAAACTAAGCAGCTTTTAAATTTTTTTAAAATAAGACTATTCTTTTTGTTAATGGGTAGAGTTTTAAACGTATCAATCCATACCCAACCAACATTATTATTGAATTTATTAAGTGTCTCAATTGGCTCATACTCTGAAAATCTAATAGACATATGTTTATTAATTTTTTTTTTATTAATACATATAAGAGGCATTTCAACGTCTAGAAGAAAAAAATTTTTAATTTTGTATTTTTTTGCTAATCTTATAGCTTCATACTCTAAACCAGACTCTTTTATATTTAAAATTAAAGTTCCGTGATCATAATTCGCTAAATAATCCTCTAATTTGTCTCCCGCTTTATATGGATCATGATTTAAAATAATTTTAGACCCAGAAGTTCTTAAGTCAATTTCTGATCCATATTTTCTTGGCAAAACCTTAAGCTGCTTAAGTTTGTTTATTCTATGAGCAATGATTTCCATTAAAAAAATTTTCTCAAATTTACCATAAATCTTATCGTTCTTAATGTAAGTTTAATTTTAAGTTTAAATGATCCACCACCTTTAGCAATACCTGCGGTTCTATCATACCATGGCACTGGGCACTCATTTATTTTTATATTATTTTTTGTTGCAACTAATAAAAAATAAACATCGTAGGAAAAATCTATAGGTGGGCTTTCAACTAATTTTAAGAAACTTCTATTAAACATTTTAGGTTGTGCGTTAATATCATTAATTTTTTTTCCAAAAAGTAATAAGGTAAATAATGACATGCCAAAAGTAAAAAAAGAGTCGAATAGGCTTCGATTTATTCTTTTGCCTTTAATCATAATATTTTGATTATATAAATCTAATTTATATTTTTGATATATTTTTATTGCATCAAAAGGATCAAATTGTAAATCAGCGTGAAACCAACATATTATTTCTCCAGTAGAATAATTAATACCTTTATTTATACCATCCCCATATCCTATATTTTTTTCTATGTTTAAAAGATTAATTTTTTTCTTAAGATATAAATTATGTTGTTTAATTAATGTCTCAGAATTATCTGTAGAGCCATTATTTACAATTACTATCTCGATATCTTCACTAGGATATTCATTTATTAACAAATCTAATTTATTAAATAGTTTTTCAATATTTTTTTCTTCGTTGAAACATGGAATTATTAAACTAATCATATTTTTTATATTTCAAAAACTCTTTATGCGAACCCCAACTAACGTATTTGTCTACTACAAACTCGTTTAATTTATACCCTAATTTATTGGCTACTTTCATTAAAGTATCCATGTAGTATTCGTTATTTACCTTCATTTTTTTTTTGAAAGTATATTCTAATAAATTTTTTAATGTTTTTTTATTTTTAAATGCAAAAGTTCCAATTAAAACTTTTACATTATTATTTTTGCGAAAGTTTTTTTTAATTGATATCTTGCATCCGTTTTGATTACTTTTGACCCAACTAAATTGTTTATGATTTTTAAATTGATAATTTGTACCTTTAGCTGTGAACACTAGTATATCATTTTCAATTATTTTTTTTTTAAATATGCTAAAATTAATCTTAAACGATAAATCGCACGAATGAACAATTACGGTATCAGTTTTGTTAATATATTTTAATGATTTGTGAACTGTAGAAGCTTGTCCTTTTGTTTTTTTTTTTAGTGAAAGAAAAATATTTTTTTTTTTAATTTTAAAATTTTTAATAATTTTGTAACTGTTTTTAATTACGTTATTTGAAATAAATATCCATTTTAAATTTTTAGGAAAAGAATTAGTTGCTTTTAAGAACATCGGTGTATTATTAATTTTAATCAAAGGTTTTGGTAAAATATGTCCATATTTTTTAAATCTTAAACCCTCCCCTGCCATAGGCATAACACCAATAAAATTTTTTAAATTTTTATTTTGCATATAAATTTATGTTTATCTTTTTTTATTTGATACAGGAAAATATTTTTAAGTGATTGTTTTCTTCTTATGTTAATTAATTTAAATTTATTTATAAAATTTTTTTGATTTTTTTTCATGGAAATGGATGCAATGGTAAAATGAGGTTTCCAATTTTTCTTAATAAATGGATATCCAAAAAGCTTATAATTTTTATTCATTAACTTATCATTAAATCTCTGCTTCTTTTTAAGAGCAAATTTACTAAATAAATCTAAAATTATTTTTTGAAGATTATTTAAAAAAAGATTTTTCTTTATTTTTATTATATAAGTATTTTTTTTTGTAATAGGATCATTAAAGAAAATATCAGTTTTATCTATTTCAAAAGTTTTTTTTCTTTTAATCAAAACTCGATTCATTTTTTTAATTTCTTTTAAATTTTTCTTTGATGTTTCAAAAACATACATTGTGCAGTGAGGTATGTGATTTAAGTAGGTTTGCACTCCAAAATTCTTTTTTACATAATTTTTAAAAAAAAGAATTTTTTTTTTAATTGAACTATTTGGTAAAATAAATATTCCTAGCTTAATCATATAATTGATTAAAAATATTTTGTTGATCTATCCTATTTAAATTTGAGTAAATATAACGACCTTTTTTTAAAAATTGAAAAATTTTTAAATGATCTATTTTAATTTTAAAAGCATCGTATAAATTAATTTTAAGTATTATAGATATAAGGACTCTTAAAAAAAAACTGTGAGAAATTATTAGAATTTTTGAACCATTTTTATATCTGCTTAAAAACCTAAGAAATTTTAGGGCTCTTTTCTTAACATCATTTGAATTTTCTCCTCCAGGAAATTTTACATCTATTTTTCTCTGCCATTTTTTAAATAGGTATGGAAATTTATTTTTAGTTTCTCTAAGAGTTAAACCGTCAACTTTTCCATAATCTATTTCATTTATTAAATTATTTACTAAATATTTTGATGAATGAAAAAAATCTTTTGTCATTTTAGAACGAAGCGAATTACTAATTATTATATAATCATATTTTATGTTATTTAGTTTTTTTTTTGATATTGGTATTATTTTTGGATTACTTCTAATTCCTATAAATTTATTTTTTTGGTTTAAAGGTGTTTTGGCATGTCTTAAAAAATTTAATTCTAAATATTCTCTTTTAATCTGATCAATATAATTATTAAAATCTTTTAAAAAATTAAAAGCCAAATTAATAGTGGTTTTTTGATAAACTAATTTTTTATTTTTTTTATTTTTTTTAAGAATTTTAAATTGGTTTAAATTCCTAATATTATTTTTTGTTATTTTGAGAAATAGATTATCAAATTTTTTTCCATCAACTTTAATATTTTTTTGAATAATAAACTTGTAAAGATTTATTACTAAAAAATTTATTATGTGATAAACGAATTCTCCTCTATTTCTAGAATCAATTTTGACATATTTTTTTTTTAAATAAACTTTATTATTTTTAAAATAATACTTTCTAATAGATATTTTTCCTTTTTTAATATCATTAAGATAATCTATAGATGTTCTTCTTGAATCTGAAAAATCATTTAATTGTAATCTTTTCACTGAAAATATTTCTTTCAGAGGCTTTCCTCTAAAAATCTTAGATCTTTCCCAATCATAACAGGTAAATGGACTTTTTAACACATGATCTATATGTGATTTAGTATCATAAATCATTAAATGGATTGGTAATGATTTATTTGAATTAATCTTCATTGGACCAAATGTAGAATTAATTATTATTTTTTGTTTGAATTTTTTATTTTTTACTCTTTTTAGTATATTTGAAAAAATCTTTTTAGATAATTTATTGCAAATTACTACGACGTCTAGGTCGCCAATTTCTTCAATACTTTTATTTTCAGTGTAAGATCCAACAATCGATACAGAAATGACATCTTTTTCTTTAATTAATTCATTTATGATAGATTGGCCAATTTTCATTTTTCATATCTTGCCAAAGTTTGTAAGCTCATAATTTTTCTTATTGGATTTGCATTATTTAAAACTTCGGAGCCTGATACTACTTTCTCACTAATAAATTTATTTATAATTTTACTCTTTACTCCTCCATCCACACAAACTGTAAAATCATTTCTTATTTTCATTGAATTTATTTTATCAATTAATTCATAGGATTTTTCATTAAATTCTTGACCTGAAAATCCTGGTTTTTTAATACTTAAAATTAAAATTTGTTTAAAATTAGAAATTAGATTTTCTAAATTTGTGTACTCATAAATTGAATGTAAAACAATTCCAGGAATTTTATTTTTATCTTCAATTTTTTTTATTACTTCTGTTTTGTTTTCAATTTCATTATGCACATAAATAATATCTGAAAAATTTAATATTTCGTTATTAATCAATGATAAGGGGTTTTTAGACATTATATGAGTTTCTATGGAGTGATTTGGCCAATAAGCTCTTACAACTTCAAGTTTAGAAAGATTTGGATTTAAAGCATGATCATTCATAGTTTTGTCTACAATATCAACGTGAATGAAATCTGGATAAGGACCTATTTTATTAAAAATGGTTTTAATATCCTCATATCCATTTGCGTAAATTGCAACGCCAACTTTTCTAGTTTCTCTAAAAGAAAATTTAATATGAAAAAAATATGCTATTAAAAAAAAACTTCCTGATATCAAAATTCTTGCTTCCTCGAAGGAATAGTTTCTTAGTTCTATTTGATTTCTTAAAAAATATTGAGCTAAATAAGAGCAAGTAGAAATTAAAAAAAAATATATTAACGATTTTTTTAAATATATTTTTGGTACATTAAAATTAAATTTTACATTAAAATAAAAAGCAAATAAAATTCCACTTACTAGCGACAAGTGTAATATTATTTCATTTGATGAAATATAATTAATAATTAACTTTCTTAAGAAAAGTTCAAAAATTAAAGAAAGAAAACCTATGATTATATAAAAAATTAAATGTTTCTTTTTATAAAAAAAAAAATTAATATTTCTTATAAAGTCACTCTTGAAGATCATCTTTGACCATAATATTTCTTTTTTCCAAATTTTCTGTCAAAGTGTTTTTTTGATATGTGTGCAGGCAATTTATTTTTAATTTTTAATTGTTCAGAGTAATAAGCGGTCTCAGAAATAAACTCCAACATTTCAGAATAATTAACAGCGCTATCAAAAGTTTTTCCCCAACAAAATGGTCCGTGACCAGCAACAATAACACCAGGGCATGTAGTAGTATTGTATTTTAATTTCTTTAATAAATTTACAATCAGGTAACCTGTATTTTTTTCATACTCTTTAAGTTGTTGTTTTTTTAAGTAACTTGTTACTGGAACTTTTCCATACCAATAATCTGAGTGGGTTGTTCCGTAGACAGGAATTGATTTTCCTGTCTGAGCCCATGCGGTAGCATATTTTGAATGAGTGTGTGAAATGCTTTTTATCTCGGAGAAAGTTTTATATAAGATTTGATGTGTTGGTGTATCGGTTGAGGGTCTGTATTTTCCATATACTTTTTTTCCATCCTTTATTCTAATTATTGGGCATTCTTTAATATCAATTTTTTTTGGTACAACTCCGCTAGGCTTAATTGCAAAATAATTTTTATCGATTTTTACACTTACATTAGAGAAAGTCTGAATACTAAGTTCTTTTTCAACTAGCCTAATATTTTGTTTTTTACACTCTTGTGAATAACTTTTATATTTTTTAGACATATTTAGTTAATTTTAAATATACAGATTATGCGTATATTAATTTATTATCATTATTAAAGCAAAATATTAATGAAAAAAATACTTATTTATAATTCTGGTGGTGGTTTAGGTGACTCTATTCAAATAATTCCTATAATCTTAAGTCTTAAAAATCATTACCGTAGGGCAAAAATTTTCTATTTAGGTGCTCACGAGAATCATTTTGATGGAAAGTTAAAAGAGTATAATATTAAGATTGAAACACTAAATCTCGATCTTCAATATTTTGGTTTTAGATGGTGGCATTTTTTATACGCTAAGAAAAATTTTATCATTAAAAATGAGGAAAAATTCGATTTAATCATTGATCTTCAATCAAAGTTTAGGAATTCATTAATACTGAAAAGAATTCCACATATTGAATTTTATTCAACCACATTTCATAGTTATTTTTCTACAAAGAAATTAAAGTTTAAATCCAAAAATCATCTAGAAAATTTAAGTATTTTTTTAAATGAAAAGATCAAAACTATAAACTTTAATAATAATAAATTACCAAAAATTTTACTCAATGAAGCAAAAAAACTTTTACCTAAAACAAATTATATTGGGTTTTCAATAACCCAAGGGAATGAATATAGAAAAAAAAGTTGGTCAATATATAAATTTATTTCAATTGCTAACAAATCTCTAATAAAGAATAAGATACCAGTCTTCTTTATTGAAAAAAATCAAGAACATATAATTGAAAAGATTAAAAATCAGGTGCCTTCTGCTTTATTTCCTGAGTCGCAAACAGATTTATCTTGTCCAGCATTAGTTACAGCAATGGCTACTAGATTAGACACAGCTGTATCTATAGATAATGGAATTATGCATATGATTAGTTTAGCTAATATCCCAATGATTGTTTTATTTGGACCAACAAATTCAGAAAAATTTGCACCAAAAAATAATTTTATAAAGATTTTAGATAGCAAGAAAATACATAATACTTCTGATATCAATTCAATTACTGTAGAAGAAGTCTATGATCAAATTTAAAATTTGAAAAAAATTCTTAAAT
>CACGPY010000013.1 GCA_902575095.1 uncultured Pelagibacteraceae bacterium | reverse complement strand
AAAGTGAGATAACTGAAAATGTAGTTTCAAGGGTAAAAACTCCTAAAAAGGTTTCAAATGTCACTAAGACTCCAAAACGAAAGAAAAATAGAATTAAGAAATCTAGAGAAATAAATTTATATTCTCCAGAGTATTTAGCAAAAAAACACGGAATAACCTTGAGTAAGGAGACTAACGTATCTCCAGTTGCTAAAAAAGTGTCTTTCGGATTTTATAATTCTTTAATTTTATTTTTAGTATTGTTAATTACTTTGTCAAAATTATTACATTTTTTTCAAGGCTTTATAATATTTAAATTCCCTTTTACCGAGTTTTATATTAACTATTTTTTTGAAAGTTTAAGTAATATGTTTGAAATTTGGAAAAATCTTATTTCCAGTTATTAGTCTCTAAATCCTTAATATTTATGAAATTATCACCTAAGTTTGAATTATTTTTTTTAATATCGTTATAAAAATTCCAAGCTAAAACTAAAATCAAGTTTTTTTTGTTTTTAATTTCTGATTTTTCTTTTATTGGAATGTTTACTCCAGGTATATATTTATTATGTTTCAATTTATTGTCTTCTACAATAAAATCAATTTCTTTTGTAATACCAAAAAAATTCAAAGCAGTAGTCGCTTTGGCTGGTGCACCGTAACCAATTATGTTTTTATTATTTTCTTTAAGTTTTTTAATATTAATTAAAACATTTTCTCTAATTTTATAAACTTTTTCAGCAAATTTTTGATATGTTTTAAAATTCTTAATTCCAAAATTTTTTTCTTCTCTAAGCATTTTTTTGACACTTGACTCAATTTTAATTTTTTTGTTTTTTTTAATATAAACTCTAATTGAACCACCATGAGTATCTATTTTTTCAGATCTAAATATTGTTGCACCGAACTGTTTGAAAAAATAAGTTAATGATGTTAATGACCAATAATTATAATGTTCATGATATATGTTATCAAAGGTCAAATCTTTTAATGTATTCATTAAGTATTGAACCTCAATTATAATTGTGCCTTTTTTATTTAGTAAATTGAACATGCACTCTGCCATTTCCTTAAGGTTATCAGAGTGAGCAAAGACATTTGAAGCTAAAATTAAGTCTGCGTTTTTTTTAATTTTTTTGATATTTTTTTTTTCTAAAAATCCATTAAATGTTTTGATTTTATTTTTGTTGGCTAATTTTGCTAAATTTTTTGCAGGTTCTATGCCAAGTATATTCTTAAATCCTAAATTGAGAAAAGGTTTCAATGCAACTCCATCATTGCTTCCAATATCTATGATATAAGATTTTTTTTTATTCAATTTTAATTTTTTTGTATATTTTTTTGCAGCTTCTACAAAATGATCTCTAAAAATTTTTGAGGTAGATGAAGTATACAAATAATTTGAAAACATTTTTTTGGGATTTACTGCTACAGAAAGTTGACAGTTATGACATTTTTCACAATAATTTACTTCTAATGGATAAAGATCACATTGCTCATCTTTTTTTCTAATTAAATTATTTGCTAGAGGTTGATAGCCTAATGACACCACTCGTTTTAAATCTGTGTTTCCGCAAGACCTGCAATCAAATTTATAACTTTCTAATAATAATTTTTTTTCTTTTTCATCAACAAAAACATGTCTTACAGTATGTGTAATACCATAATTTTCATGATCTCGTTCACCTCTTACAAGGTTTAAAAAAGTTGTATCTTTTGTAAAAATCATTGTGTGGGCAACATTTGGTTTTATAATTGATAATTGTCCTGCATTAACAACTTGAGTAACTTTTGGTGCATTTGGATTTATAATATCCTGAAATATTTCAATTATTTGACCTTTTGTGAATAAACATTTTTGTTCTTGTTGTGGATGATAATGATTTGCTCTTATAGTGCCTTTTTTAGACTCTATCATGCCAATTAAATTTATAGGTTCGGTTAATTCATGATTACTAATTACTCCACGCTTATCAATAAAAATGTTTTGACCATCTTTAACAAATTCCAAATCTTTGATTAAATCTTGTTTTGACCATTTTTGTATCATCTCTTTTATATTTTGATCTAAGTTGTAAAGAAATTTAAAACCAGTTTTTAATAGTTTTTTATTTGAAAGAGAGAAGCCCAGGTTTGGGACCTCATCATTAGTCTCCTGAAGTTTAACTTCAGGCTTATGTTTTTTACAAATCTCTGCAACTTCTTTTACGGTAAGCGTTTCTTTTGTAAGGTTGAATATTTCTGAGTTAATTTCATTTTTTTCTTCCATGAATTTAAAACACCTTGCCACATCGATTAGGGGAACAAGGCTTTTTATCTGTCTCCCTCCAGCAAATAATTTAAGTGTTCCTTTTTGAGAAGAAATTTTTGAAAATAAATTGGGCATTATATCTACTCTCATTGAGTCGGTTGAATATCCATAAACAGATCCTAATCTTAAAATTACATAATTTTTTCCTGACTTTTTTAATTGCTCTTCGTTAATTGCCTTAGATGAAGAGTAGGCTAAAACAGGATTAGTTTTTTCACTTTCTTTTATATCTGTTTTCACTTCTTCGATACCCTCATAAACAACATGAGTAGAAGGAAAGACAATTTTACAATTATCACCGATCACATCTAAAATATTTTGAGTTCCATTTTCAGCAACTTCTTTTATTTTTTCATCATGGGCTGCAGAAGATTCATTTTTAGTTCTAGGCACATCTGTGATGCCTGCTAAATGATGCACTATATCTGCATCTTTACAATATTTTTTTATAAGTTCTTTGTCTAAAATATCTCCTTGTATAAATTCCATATTCCAATTACGTATTTGGTTTACTCTTTCAGATATAAATCTATTATCAATGACTGTTATTTTATGATGCCAACTTACTCCTGAATATAGTTTACAAAGTTCTGTGCCTATGTAGCCTAAACCACCAGTTATTATAATTTTTTTTTTCATAGATAAATTTATTAATATTTACTTATATTATATTTTATTATAACTCAAATATCATGAATATTTATGATTGCTTTATGTATTTTGATGAAGATTTGCTATTGGATCTAAGGCTAAATATTTTGAATAAATACGTTAAAAAATTTGTAATTACCGAGTCTACTTTTTTGCATAGTGGAAAAGAAAAAAAACTTAATTTTGATTTGAAAAAATTTAAAAAATTTAAAGATAAAATTGTCTATATTGTTGTAGACACTCCACCTCAAGGGATTGAGAAAATCGACTCATACGATAGTATTCTTATCAAAAATAAAAAAATTTTGGATAACTCTCTCAAAAGAGAAAATAATCAAAGAAATAAACTTTTTGAAGGTTTAGATGAAGCAAATGATGATGATCTAATATTATCGAGTGATTTAGATGAGATTCCAAATTTAACTAATTTTAATTATAAGAATAAAATTACGTTATTTGAACAACAAGTTTTTTATTATAAATTTAACTTAATGCAGCCAAATTTTAAATGGATGGGGACAAGAGCTTGTAAAAAAAAGCAACTTAAAGAGTTTCAATGGTTGAGAAATGTAAAATCTAAGTCTTATCCATTATGGAGATTAGATACTTTGTTTTCTAAAAAAAGATATATGAATATTGATATAGTTAAAAATGGAGGGTGGCACTTTACGTCAATCAAAAAACCAAAAGATATATTTTATAAATTATCAAATTTTATGCATCATCTGGAATTTGAATATAGTGGGCTAACAATAAAAGATATGGAAAAAATGGTATCAGAAAAAAAAATATTATACGATCATGGTGTTAAGCAGGAAGATCAAAAATACACTGGACGTCAAAGCCTAATAAAAATTAAAAACTCATTTTTACCTTCATATATTACGGAGAACTTGGAAAAATACAAAGATTGGCTCGAATAACTTTATTGTAAATCTAGTGAGTGCTTATTTCTTTTTTCAATTTTTCTTTTTTTGATAATTGGTCTACATCCACCCATTCAACCCTTTTCAAAGGTTTTGTAAGAGCTACTTTTAATACTTCATCTACACTTTTAACAGTTATTATTTCAACAGACTCTAAAACTGTTTTTGGCACCTCAATTAAATCTTTTTTGTTTTCACTAGGGATTAAAACTTTTTTTATTCCAGCTCTGTGAGCAGCTAATAACTTTTCTTTCAAACCCCCGATTGGAAGCACTAAACCTCTTAAAGTTATTTCACCAGTCATTGCAACATTTTTATCTACTGGGATTTCAGTTATAGCTGATATTATTGATGTTACCATACCAACTCCTGCAGAAGGACCGTCTTTTGGAGTTGCTCCCTCCGGTACGTGTATATGAAAATCTTTTTTATCAAATATAGGTGGGATAATTCCGTAATCTAAACTTTTCGATCTTATGTAAGATTTTGCAGCTTTAACAGACTCTTGCATCACATCTCCCAATTTTCCAGTAATTTGCATTTTACCTTTACCTGGCATAACAGCGGATTCAATTTTTAAAATCTCGCCTCCAACTTCTGTCCAAGCTAAACCTGTAACTACTCCAACTCTATTTTCTTCCTCTATTTCCCCATAATTAAATTTCTGAACACCAAGTAAGTCTTTAAGATCTTTTTCATTAATAGGGTTATTTACTTTTTCATTATTATCAATTTTTTTTACTAATTTTCGAGCTACTTTTGAGATCTCTCTTTCTAAGTTTCTCACTCCTGACTCTCTAGTATAATTTCTAATTATCTTTCGATTTATCTCCTCGTCTATTGTCCATTCTTCTTTATTTAATCCATTATTTTTACTTTGATTTGGAATTAAATATTTTTGGGAAATTTTAACTTTTTCGTCTTCTGTATAACCAGATAATCTTATCACTTCCATTCTATCTAATAATGGTGGAAGAATATTTAGAGTGTTAGCGGTCGTAACAAACATTACATCTGATAAATCATAATCTACTTCTAAATAATGGTCATTAAACTCTTTATTTTGCTCTGGATCTAATGCTTCTAATAAAGCTGATGAGGGATCTCCTCTATAGTCATTACCTACTTTGTCTATTTCATCTAATAAAAAAAGTGGATTTTTAGTACCTGCTTTTTTCATCATTTGAATTATTTTTCCAGGTAAAGATCCTATGTATGTCCTTCTATGACCTCTTATTTCAGCTTCGTCACGTATTCCTCCAAGAGAAATTCTTATGAATTTTCTATTTGTTGCCTTAGCTATGGATTTACCAAGTGAAGTTTTACCTACTCCTGGAGGACCAACCAAACATAATATTGGACCTTTCATTTTTTGAATTCTTTTTTGTACCGCCAAAAACTCAATAATTCTCTCTTTAACTTTTTCTAATCCATAATGATCTTCATCTAGTATTTTTTGGGCGTTATTTAAGTCAGTATTAATCTTAGATTTATTTGACCATGGAAGCTCAGTCATCCAGTCTAAATAATTTCTTACAACTGTTGCCTCTGCAGACATCGGGCTCATAGATTTGAGTTTTTTAAGTTCAGATAAACATTTATCCTTCGCTAATTTAGGCATTTTGGCATCAGAGATAGCTTTGGATATAGAAGTTAATTCATCTTTGCCTTCATCTATTTCTCCTAATTCTTTTTGTATTGCTTTAAGTTGCTCGTTTAAATAATACTCACGTTGAGTTTTCTCCATTTGGTTTTTTACACGCCCACGAATCTTTTTCTCTACAGACAAAACACTGGTTTCTTTTTCAATAAGTTGATGGATTTTTTCTAATCTCTTTTTTAAATCAATAATTTCAAGTAACTCTTGTTTTTCAAATATTTGAATATTTAAGTTTGATGAAATATTATTTGCAATTTGTGATGGGTTTTTTAAATTTTTAAGGTTATTAGTACCATCGTTTAATTCTTTTTTGTTTAAAATTTGGAGCTTATCAAATTTTTTAACTAGTCCTAATGCTAGTGGCTCTAAATCTTTTGATAAATTTTGATCTTCAGCAATTTCTACCTCACATGTTAAATAGTCTTTATTGTTTTCATCGTGTTTTAAAATTTTAACTCTTTTTTCACCCTCTACCAAAACTTTCACAGTTCCATCTGGGAGTTTTAAAAGTTGCAAAACTTTACTTAAACATCCGTACTGATATAAATCTTTTCCTGTTGGGTCGTCTACCTCGGAATTTTTTTGAGTAACCAGAACAATAGATTTATCTGACTTCATTACCTCCTGAAGCGCCTTAATTGATTTCTCTCTTCCAACGAATAAGGGAACTACCATTGATGGGAAAATTACAATATCCCTTAAAGGAAGTAATGGTTTTAAGTATGAAGCTTTCATTAAATGATAATATGGCTATTAAAACAGTAATTTCAAGAAACAAATTTGATTTATGCTACTGATGTTGATGATTTTTTACCGTATGTGACAATGGGTTCTGATATACCTTTTACCGCAGAATTGTCTACTGTGACTTTAATCACATTTTCCATATCTGGCAACTCAAACATTGTTTTAAGTAAAATATTTTCAAGTATAGACCTTAGTCCTCTGGCTCCGGTTTTTTTTGAAATAGCTTTTTTAGCTATCTCTAATATAGCCTCCTCTTTAAATTCTAACTCTACTTCTTCAAATTCAAATAATCTTTGATATTGCTTAATCAAAGAATTTTTTGGTTCTTTTAAAATCTTCACTAATGATTTTTCATCTAAATCATCTAAAGTAGCTATTATGGGCATTCTTCCTATAAATTCAGGTATCAATCCATATTTAATTAGATCTTCTGGCTCTAACATTTTCATAATTTCAGAAAGAGGTTGTTCTTTGTAATTTTTTACTTTTGCGCCAAAACCAATTGAACTTCCTTTGCCTCTGCTATCAATTAATTTATCTAATCCTGCAAAAGCACCTCCGCATATAAATAAAATATTTGTTGTATCTACTTGTAAAAACTCTTGTTGAGGATGTTTTCTTCCTCCTTGAGGTGGTACACTAGCAACCGTGCCTTCCATAATTTTTAATAAAGCTTGCTGAACACCTTCTCCGGATACATCTCTTGTAATTGATGGGTTTTCAGATTTTCTACTTATTTTATCAACTTCATCGATGTAAACTATACCTCTTTGGGCTTTTTCAACATTGTAATCTGCTGCTTGTAATAATTTCAAAATAATATTTTCAACATCTTCTCCAACATAACCAGCCTCAGTTAATGTAGTTGCATCAGCCATTGTAAATGGAACATCTAAAATTCTTGCTAAGGTTTGAGCAAGTAAAGTTTTTCCGCAACCAGTAGGTCCTACTAAAAGGATATTGGATTTAGATAATTCAATATCTTTATTATTTTTTGTCTCATGATTTAATCTTTTATAGTGATTGTGAACTGCAACTGATAAAATCTCTTTAGCAAATTTTTGTCCTATAACGTAATCGTCTAATACTTTACAAATTTCTTTGGGAGAAGGAACTCCGTCTTGATGTTTAACGAGTGAACTTTTGTTCTCTTCTTTTATAATATCCATACAAAGCTCAACACATTCATCACAAATGAATACAGTTGGGCCAGCAATAAGTTTTCTTACTTCATGTTGGCTTTTTCCACAGAAGGAACAATATAAAATGTTTTTATTATTTTTTTCTGTCATAACGAATCAATACACATAATATAAATCTCTGGTAAATGCTTAGCAAGTTGAAGTTGTAATGAAAGCTAGATATTGTGTTTTATTTTCTTTTCTCCACAACAGAATCTATTAGACCGAATTTTTTTGCTTCATCTGCTGTCATAAAATTATCTCTCTCTAAAGCATCAGATATCTCATCAACTGATTTACCTGTATGTTTGGAATATATTTTATTTAGTCTCTCTTTTAAAGAAAGTATCTCTTTTGCATGAATTTGAATATCAGTCGCTTGACCTTGAAATCCTGCCGAGGGTTGATGGACCATAATTCTTGAATTTGGAAGGGAGTATCTCTTTCCCTTTTCTCCTGCAGCCAAGAGGAAAGACCCCATTGATGATGCTTGACCAATACATAAAGTAGAAACAGGGGAATTAATGTATTGCATTGTGTCGTAAATTCCTAAACCAGCAGTAACTAAACCGCCAGGACTATTAATATAAAAATTAATCTCTTTGTTGGGGTTTTCTGACTCGAGAAATAATAATTGTGCTGTGACTAGAGACGCTACAGCATCGTTAACTGGTCCTACTAAAAAAACTATTCTCTCTTTTAATAACCTGGAATAAATATCATATGCTCTTTCCCCTTTGCTTGTTTGTTCAACAACCATTGGGATTAGGCTATTCATTTTTTCTTCAAATTCCCGACTCATAGTTGGTTTATACAACTATTGGTTACTTTTTACTAATTTTTTTTAATTTAGACTTATTTTTTGCATGAGATGTGGTTTTAAATTTCTCAGTATCTATATTTGGTTTGTTAAATTTAGCTATAATTTTTTCCGCTTCTTTTGAGCTAACCTCTTTGGTCGTTAAAGTTATTTTTGATTTAATTAATTCAATAATTTTTTCCTCATACAAAGATCCTTTTAAACTTTGAGAAGCACTAGGGTTTTTTTGATAATAATCTATTACCATTTTTTCCTGGCCAGGCATACCTTTTATTTGTTTTTGTATTTCATTTCTAACTTCATCATCTGATACTTTTAAATTATTTTTTTCTCCATATTCATTTAGCAATAATCCAAGTTTAATTCTAGATTTTGCTAACTTTTCATTATTTGATTTATGTTTTTCTTTATCCTCTGGTTTAAGATTTTGAGTCATCATAGATATTTCTTGATCAATTAAGTTTTGAGGTAAATCTACCTGATGGTTTTTTTCAATTTGATCTAATATTTCTTTTTTAGTAATAGCGTTCAATGCTTGAGAATATTGATGTGAGATTTGTTTTTCAATTAAAGATTTTAAATCTTTGATATCTTTTGCCCCCATTAATTTTGCAAAATCATCATCGATTTTATTGGCTTTAGGTTTTTTTACATTTAAAATTTTACATTCAAATTTAGTTTTTTTGTTAGCAAGTTCTTTTTTTGGATGATTAGCTGGAAGAGTAGCATCTAATATTTTTGTATCATTTTTTTTCACACCAATTAATTGTTCATCAAAACCTTTTAAAAAAAGATCTTTTCCTAACTCAAGCTGTACACCTTTTCCTTCACTTCCTTCAAATTTATTTCCATCAACTGTAGCTGAGTAATCAAATATAACTTGATCTCCATTTATTGCTTTTTCATTTTCATTTTTATCTTCAAATTGTTTATTTTGATTTACTATTTCTTTTAATTTTTCATCAATTATTTTATCTTCAATTTTTACTTTAAAACTTGTAGATTTAAATTTTTCTAAATTTTTTAAAGTTACGCTCGGCAAACAATCTATCTGAAGTTCGTAATTTAAATCTTTTCCTTCTCCAAACTGTTTTAAATCAATTTTTGGTTGTCCTGCTACTTTTAATTTTTTTTCATCAATAGCTTTTGTAGTAGTTTCTCTTAAAATCTTATCAACTACCTCTCCGTATATGGATTTTCCAAATTGACTTTTGATTACCTCTGGAGGAACTTTTCCTGGCCTAAAACCTTTTAAGGCCACCTCTTTTTGAAGTTCTTTTAGTCTTTCGTTCATTTTTGTCTGAATGTTTTTTTTATCAACTATTACAGACAAAATTGTTCTAAGTCCTTTTTTTGATTTAACTTCTACTTTCATAACATTTTGGTGGGCAAGAAGAGACTCGAACTCTTAAGCCTTGCGGCACTGGTTTCTAAGACCAGCGCGTATACCAATTCCGCCACTTGCCCTTTCTTCAATCGTTGCTTTATATAACAAATTAATTTTTTGTTAAACGATAAAGTCTAGAATAAATTATTAAGTAAATTAATAGTAAGATAAAGAACCAATATCTACTTAATTGGGGGTCCTTGGATAAATACAACCCAGGAATAATTAAAATTAAATAAAAAAGGTTTATAATAATTGAATTTAAATAATTACCTTTATTTTTTCCGTAGATATTAGAGATTTTATAAAAACTTAACATGTGTAGATGTTCGTTATCAGGATGAATTGGTGATTTTTTTTGTATAATTTTTCGTAAAAACGAGAAAAATACCTCAAAAAAAATATAAAATAAAAGTGTACAAAAGAAAAATGAAGAAATTAGAGGATTAAAGTTATTTGTAATTATAATATTTAAACTAGTCAAAGCCCCCATCGTGTAGGCCCCGCTATCACCAAAAAAAATTTTTGCATTTGGAAAATTAAATAATAAAAAAGAAAAAAGTATTATGATTTGAGAGATTATCAATATTGAAAATTCTAAATTATCATTATTTATATTTATATAAGTTAATATAATATTTATGATAATTAAATTTATTGTTAATAATCCATTAAATCCATCTATTAAATTTGCTCCGTTAATTACAAAAAGAAAACAAAGTAATACAAATATTGAGGAAAAAATATGATTAGACATTAAAGAGGTAAGTAATGGAATATCAATATTTAAAATCTTAATTGGTAAAAAATTTATAAAAATAAAGAGGAGGAGTATCATAATTATTAATCTTTTAAATGGATTTATATTTATTCTTAAATCATCTAAAAAACCTACTAAAAATACTGAATAGCTAATAAAAATATAATCATACAAAATTTTTTCGTATAAAAGGTAATAAATTACCAAAAAAATACTAAAAGAAATTATAACAGCAATCCCTCCGCTTCGAGTAACAGGAATTTCATGAAAAGCTTGGGGTTTTAAAAAATCTTCATCAAGCAAGGCTCCGTTTCTAAATTTATGCGAAAATTTACTAATAATGAGAAAAATAAAAAAACTGATTAAAGCGAAAATTGACAAAAAACTTGCTTCAATTGATTCTGTGCCCATTAATTTTATCCTTTATTATTTTTTTTAAATATATAAATCCCAAATAGAATTATAACTAATGAAAGTAAAACTCTCCACGTAATAATCTCGTCCATTAAAAAATACCCAAATAATATTCCAAAAATTGGAATTAAATATGCCACTTGCGTTTGAAAAACTAAGCCATTTACAGTCAAAATTCTAAATCTTATCAACCAAGCAAATCCCGTGGCAATTACTCCTAAATATAATAAAGATAAAGTAGATGCTAAAGTAGGATTTGACTCCCATGGAGTCTCAATTATTAATGAAAAAGGCAATAAAAAAATTACTGACCATAATGTCGTTGATGTAGTTACATTTTCATTTTTTTTATTTTTTAATTTTAAAGTTAATAAACCACCAATACAGTAAAATGTTGATCCTAGTATAGTAATCAAAGCGTAAATATAATTCTCACTATTAATTATAACCTTATCGAAAAATAATAATACAATTCCGCTAAAACCAATTAATACGCCTAAAGATTTTAAATAAGATAATTTTTCGTCTTTTAAAAAAATATGAGCAAGAATAGATCCGCTTAAAGGAGTAGTGCTCATTAAAATTGCAGCTAAATAGCTGTTAATTTTTGCAGTACCGATTGCAATTAGAACAAATGGTATTGCAATATTGCACAAACCAATTAGTGCGTACCAATTCCAATTTTTACTAAAGGCTTCAATTTTGATGCTGCTAACTTTACATAGTATTAATAATGGGACACTTGCAAAAATTACTCTAACAAGAGCGAGTGTTATTGGTTCGTAGGAATATGTAGCTATCTTAATATTAAAGAAAGAAGACCCCCATATAACTGCTAATAGGATTAATAGAGAAAAATCGAAGGTATTTGCTTCTCTCATTTGTAATCTAATGTGTATGTATGTGATAAATGCATAGCTGATATTTATATTTAATTATACTCTAAAAAACACCCTTATATATGTTCGCAACGGTTAAACAAATTTTAAAGGAGCAAAATGAGTTCAAAAGATATACTGAAGCAAATAAAAGACAAACAAGTTGAATTTGTTGATCTACGATTCACAGATCCAAAAGGTAAATTGCAACATTTGACTATAGACTCAACGGTTGTTGATGAAGATATGCTTAATAACGGTGTATTCTTTGATGGCTCTTCAATAGCTGGATGGAAAGCAATTAACGAGTCAGATATGATTTTAAAACCTGACTTGGATAGACCGATTATTGATCCATTTAATTCTCATACAACTTTGAACATATTTTGCGATATTTTAGATGCAGTTAAAAAAAACCCTTATGAGAGAGATCCAAGAGGGACTGCAAAAAAAGCTGAATCATATTTAAAAAAGTCTGGCATTGGAGATAAGTCATACTTCGGCCCTGAACCAGAATTTTTTGTTTTTGATGACGTGAGATTCAAAAATGATATGAACGAAACAAGTTTCAATATAGATAGCTCAGAGGGACCTTACAATACTGGTAAAAAATATGAAAATGGAAATATGGGTCACAGACCTGGTATCAAAGGTGGATACTTCCCGGTTCCACCAGTAGATAGCGCACAAGATATGAGAGGTGAATATTTAAAAGCTCTTAAAGATATGGGAGTAAAAGTTGAAAAACACCATCATGAGGTAGCTCCAAGTCAGCATGAACTAGGAATGTACTTTAATACCTTAACGAATATGGCAGATAACGTACAGCTTTATAAATATGCAGTTCAAATGGTTACTCATTCATTTGGAAAGACAGCTACATTTATGCCGAAGCCTGTAAAAGGCGATAACGGCTCTGGAATGCACTGTCACCAATCTATTTGGAAAGGGAGTACACCATTATTTATGGGAAAAGAATATGCAGGTCTTTCTAAAGAAGCATTGTACTATATAGGTGGAATATTAAAACACGCTAGAGCTATAAACGCTTTTTCAAACGCGACAACAAATAGTTATAAAAGATTAATTCCAGGGTTTGAGGCTCCAGTAATTCTAGCATATTCAGCAAGAAATAGATCTGCATCATGCAGAATTCCAGTAATAATGAATCCAAAAGCAGCTAGAATGGAAATAAGATTTCCAGACGCCGCTGGTAATCCTTACTTAACTTTTGCATCAATGTTAATGGCTGGAATCGATGGTATTAAAAACAAAATTGATCCAGGTAAAGCCTTTGATCAAGATTTATATTCTCTATCAGAAGATGAAGTTAAAAAATTACCTACTGTTTGTGGTTCTTTAAGAGAGGCAATGCAAAACCTAGATAAAGATAGAAAATTTTTAACTGAAGGTGGAGTATTTACTGACGATCAGATCGATGCTTATATTGAGTTAAAATTCCAAGAGATCTATAAATTTGAACACACACCACATCCAATTGAATTTGAGATGTATTATAGCGGCTAAACTTTGAAAGACTCTCCACAACCGCAACGTTCAGTTTCGTTAGGGTTTTTGAATATGAATTGAGAGGAAAATTTTTCTCTTTTGTAATCCATTTCAGTTCCCAAAAGATACATAATAGCTTTTGGATCAATCAGAACCTTAACACCTTTTTCCTCAATAACTTCCTCGTTAGGTTTAATATCTTTTGCATATTCCATCACATAAGACATTCCAGCACAACCACCAGACTTAACACCTACTCTAACACCAATAGCTTTGTCTTCTGCCTGAGACATAATTTCCTTAATTCTCTTAGCTGCGTTTGTGCTTAATTTTATTACTTGTTCACTCATAAATTCAATTCTAATTTTGCTGCCTCTGACATCATATCCTTGGTCCAAGGAGGACTCCACACTAATTTTAAGTCGACATCAGAAACTTCTTTAATTTTTAATACATTATCTTTAACCATTTTAGGCAAACTTTCAGCAACAGGACAGTTTGGTGAGGTCAAAGTCATTTCAATGTTTACTTTTTTTTTATCACTAATTTCTATTTTATAAATTAAGCCAAGTTCATATATATTTACCGGTATTTCAGGGTCATAAATCTTTTTAACTTCTGCAATTATTTTATTTTTTAATTCACTCATTTTTTATCTACTGCTGACAAACAAGTATGCCAAGCCATTGTTGCGCATTTAACCCTCATTGGAAACTCTTGCACTCCAGACAAAGATGAAATTGTCGTTATCTGATCCTCTGAAAGACTATTAATTGTAATTTTTGCTTTATTCTTAATCATGTTTAAAAAATCTTCATTTATTTTCTTTAAAAAAGATAAATCTTTTCCTTTTACTGTTTCAGTCAAAATAGACGCAGATGCCAATGAAATTGCGCAACCTTCTCCTTCAAAACTTAAATCTTCAATTTCATTGTTTTTATTTAGTTTCAAATAAATATGAACTTTATCGCCACATAAAGGATTATGAGCTTTTGCATCATTAGTGTACCCATTGCACTTACCTTTATTTCTAGGATTTTTACCATGATCCAAAATTATTTCTTGATATAATTCTTTTAAGTCCATTTAATTCTGAAATACTTTCTGACAATTTTTAATTGCGTCTGATAGTTTGTCTATATCTTCTTTATCGTTGTAGACTCCAATTGAAGCTCTAGCCGTGGCTGGTATGCCTAGTTTTTCGTGTAATATTTGACAACAATGATGTCCTGCTCTTATTGCTACTCCATCATCATCTAAGATAGTTGCTATATCATGAGGATGGATATCTTTTAAAGTAAAGCATAAAACTGAACCTCTTTCTTGTGGATCTCCAATAATATTTACAGAATTATTTTTTCTTAATTTTTCCAACCCATATTGCAAAATTTCTTTTTCGTGAGATGCTATTTTTTTTATACCTATTTCTTCAATAAAATTTAATGCTTCTGCAAATGCAACTACTTCTGCTGTTTGCATTGTTCCAGCCTCAAATTTTGTATAAGCTTCTGCGAAAGTAATATTGTCTTTTTTTACCTCATTAATCATTCCTCCTCCGCCTTGATATGGAGGTAAATCATCAACCCATTTTTTTTTCATATACAACACACCTAAACCATTTGGACCATACATTTTATGGCAAGATATTGCGTAAAAATCACAACCCATTTTCTGCATGTCAATTTCAGAATGAGGTGCACCTTGAGTCCCGTCAACTAGAACTGGAATATTTTTTTCTTTTGCAAGACCTACAATTTTTGCAATTGGCAAAATCGCTCCAGTAACATTTGATATGTGGGTAATTGCAATAATTTTAGTTTTATTTGTTATAAGCTTTTTAATTTCCTCTATTTCAACATCACCATTTTTATTAACTTGAGCAAATTTTATAACTGCACCTTTATCAGTTCTTAGGTAGTTCCAAGGTACATAGTTAGAGTGATGTTCTAACTCTGTAATTAACACTTCATCTCCTTTTTTTATATACTTTTTTCCATAGGACGATGCTACTAAGTTAATTGCCTCTGTTGCGCCTTTAGTAAATATTATTTCCTCTCTATGTTTAGCATTTAAATATTTTTGGACTTTATCTCTTGTAGACTCAAATCTATTAGTCGCTTTCACAGCAAGAGTATGAACGCTTCTTCCAACATTAGAATATTCTGTTTCATAAAAGTTTGAGATTTTATCTATAACAACTTTCGGTTTTTGAGAAGAATTTGCGCTATCCAAATAAACTAAGGGTTTGCCATTAATTTTTTGTTTAAATATTGGAAATTCTTTTTTTATATTCTTAATATCCATTGATTTGTCTTCCTATCTTTTTTATTAAAAATTTCTTTAAATTGTCTTCAGGTAATTTCTCTAAAATTTCAGATAAAAAACCATTAATCAGAATTTGATAAGCCTCTTTTTCGGGGATACCTCTTGATCTTAAATAATGAATTAAATTTAAATCTATGCTTCCTGATGTAGAACCATGGGAACATTTTACATCATCTGCATAAATTTCTAATTCTGGTTTAGCATCAAATTCTGCATTATCATTTAATAATAAAGCTTTGCTTAATTGATATGCGTCAGTTTTTTGAGCTTCTTGCTTAACAAAAATTTTTCCTTGATAGACTCCTTTGCTCTGATCATTCAATACATTCTTAATTTTTTGATAGCTTTGACAGTTTTTAAAATTATGGTTTATACTACTTTTAATTTCTTGATGTTCCTTACTGTCAAGACTGAGTGCTGAAAAAATTGAACTTTTAGCATGTTCTTCGTTCAAATTAATTTCTATATCAATCTTATTAAATTTAAGCCCAGTAGAAAGAATATAATTATCAAAATTAGCATTCTGCTCTAAATCACTTTTAAAATAGTTATGAAAATAACAATTACATCTATCTTTATTTGTAAAAATATTTTTTAAGTTAGAATCTTTTTTAAGCTTTAAGTAGTCAAAAGAATTTACAAAAAAATTATTTTTAGAGTTAGTATTTGTATAGTTTAAAATTGTTAATTCGGAATTTTCGTTAAGAATTAATGAGTTTTTATAACTTATAATTTGTTCTTTAATGCTTTCAGAAAAATGATTGTAAACTACTAAAGGCTTATTAAATTTGTAATCTTTAGATATTTCAAGACAATAGCCACCTGTAGCCAAAGCATTATTAAGTAGATTTAAAGAATTTTGATTACTTACAGATATTTGTTTTTTATAGTCATACTCTTTAATCAAAACCTTGTTTTTATCTTCAAACTTAAAATCATTTGAAACAAGTTTCCCGTCTAATACAAATAAATAATTATGATCAAACTCCTTAATTAATTCTAATTTTTTTTCTTTTAATGATATATAATCATTGGTAATATTAACAAAATTTTTACTTAGTATTGTATTAAGATCAGTAAATTTCCACGCCTCTTCTCTTTTATTTGGAAAACCATTTTTGATAAAAAGATCTAATTCTTTGTTTCTAAATTCTTTTTCCTGAGCAGAAAGACCTTTAATATTATCTACTTTAAAATCGTAAAAATTTTTCATTTAAGTAAAATTTGCGTAACCAGTTTTCTCTAATTCAACCCCAAGCTCTGCGTTCCCAGTTTTAACAATTTTTCCTTTAGATAAAACATGTATAAAATCCGGCTTTATATAATCCAAAAGTCTTTGATAATGTGTTATGATTAAGAAAGCGTTATATTTGTTTTTATAAGAGTTAACACCGTCGGCAACAATTCTTAACGCATCTATATCTAAACCTGAGTCAGTTTCATCTAAAATCGCGAGCTTAGGCTGTAATATTTTCATTTGCAAAATTTCATTTTTTTTCTTTTCACCACCTGAAAACCCAACGTTTAATTGACGCGATAAAAATTTCTCATCAATTCCAAGTTCGGATGATTTTTCTTTGACTAGTTTCAAAAAACTTAGTGTGTCTAATTCTTTTTCGCTTCTTGCTTTTCTTATTGAATTAAGAGACGTCCTTAAAAAAACATTAGTATTTACTCCTGGTATTTCTAATGGATATTGAAATGCTAAGAATATTCCCTTTTGAGCTCTTTCTTCAGTTGATAGTTCACTAAGATTTTGACCATCAAAATTAATTTCTCCTTTAGTCTCGTAACCATTTTTACCGGATAAAATGTTTGCTAATGTACTTTTCCCGGAACCATTTGGTCCCATAATTGCGTGAACTTCACCAGGTTTAATATTAAGATTTAAGCCATTTAGAATATGCTTATTATCGACTTTTGCTTCTAAGTTTTTAATATTTAACATTATCCTACACTTCCCTCTAAGCTTATTGCCACAAGTTTTTGTGCTTCAACTGCGAATTCCATTGGCAGTTGCTGCAAAACATCTTTACAAAAACCATTTACAATTAAACTAACTGCTTCCTCTTGATCTAACCCTCTTTGATTGCAGTAATAAAGTTGTTCTTCATTTATTTTAGTAGTTGTCGCTTCGTGCTCTATTGTTGAAGTGGAATTATTATTTTTAATATAAGGAATAGTGTGTGCTCCACATTTATTACCCATCAATAAAGAATCACATTGAGTGTAATTTCTAGAGTTGCTAGCTTTATTTTTAATTTCTACAAGGCCTCTATACATATTATCTGCTTTACCAGCAGAGATACCTTTTGAAATAATTTTACTTTTTGTATTTTTTCCTAAATGGATCATCTTCGTTCCAGTATCAGCTTTTTGATGATTGTTTGTAATTGCAATTGAGTAAAATTCACCAACGGAATTATCCCCTTGCAAAATACAGCTAGGATATTTCCAAGTTATGGCTGAACCTGTTTCAACCTGTGTCCATGAAATTTTTGAATTCTTTCCTCTACAAGCTCCTCTTTTTGTAACAAAGTTATAAATTCCACCCACACCATTTTCATCTCCTGGATACCAATTTTGCACTGTCGAATATTTAATTTCTGCATCATCTAAAGCTACTAACTCTACATTGGCTGCATGAAGTTGGTTTTCATCTCTCATAGGAGCCGTGCAACCCTCTAAATAACTTACATAGCTCCCCTTGTCTGCGATTATTAATGTTCTTTCAAACTGGCCAGTTTCTGATGCATTAATCCTAAAATATGTTGATAGCTCCATTGGACATTTTGTATTAGGAGGAATATAAACAAATGATCCATCTGTAAATACTGCTGAATTTAAAGTAGCAAAGTAATGATCGCTTAACGGAATTACAGATCCAAGATACTTTTTTACTAAGTCAGGATGTTTTTGAATGGCTTCAGATATAGAACAAAAAATTATACCTTTTTTTGTTAGTTCGTCCTTAAAAGTTGTTGCAACAGAAACCGAGTCAAAAACAGCATCTACGGCTATCCCATTTAATTTTTTTTGTTCATCTAAAGGAATTCCAAGCTTTTTATATGTTTCTAAAATTTTAGGATCTATTTCGTCTAAACTTTTAGGTTTTTCTGATACACTTTTTGGTGCAGAATAATAATATAGATCTTGATAATTAATTTTTGGGTATTTTGGTTTTTGCCAATCAGGTTCTTTTAAGATTTTCAATCTATTAAAAGCCTTCAACCTCCACTCCAACATCCATTTTGGTTCTTTTTTAATTTTTGAAATAAATTTTATTGTATCTTCGTTTAAACCCTTTGGAGCTCTTATATTTTCAACATCAGTTGAAAAACCATACTTATATTCTTGAGTATTTTTTAAATCTTCTGTTTTCATTTATCTATCATTTGATTTTTTTTTACTAGATCTTGTAATTTTATTTTTTCAAAAAAACTATTAATGTGCTGATCAAGCTGATCCCATAAATTATGTGTAATACATTTTGAAGATTTGTTATTGCAACCTCTTTTTGACTCTTTTTTACAATTTAAAGTTTTTATTTCTTCATCAACTGCTGAAATTATATGTGAGATTTTAATTTCTTCTGGGGGAGACTCAAGTACATATCCGCCTTTAGCTCCTCTAACGCTTTTCACTAAGTTCTCTTGTTTAAGTTTAATAAATATTTGTTCAAGGTAAGCTAAAGAAATATTCTGCCTTAAAGAAATATCTGTCAAACTTATAGGACCTTCATCTTTAAATATAGCTAAATCTGCCATTGCCATAACAGCGTACCTGCCTTTAGTTTTTAATTTCATAATTAATGCGTGATATACAATATTTTTAGTAGAAATCCTACTGTTTCAGTATGAATTAAAAAAAAATATTTGCCGCATAAAAACGTGTTATAAAACCATTACTTTTTTTAAAAATAATAATCATTATCAAACATGAAGCCTAAAAGTTTAGAAATTTTTATTCCCGGTCCTGC
>CACGPY010000012.1 GCA_902575095.1 uncultured Pelagibacteraceae bacterium | reverse complement strand
AATAAAGTCGATTTTTTTATTCTTATTTGCCATGTTAACCAATTTTTTCTCTTTATCTACGGCTGTAACTCTTGCTTTTTTTGAGATTTTTAATAGCTCAGCTGAGAATCTACCTGTGCCACAACCAAAATCTAAAATATTTTTTTCTTTTCCAGATGTGTATTTTTTCAAATTATTAAATAATATTTTTTTTTGTTCTTTTGTTACATAATTAAACTCACTTATTGGAGTTCTCTTATCTAATACTGAGTATTTTCCATACAACTTTGCTCTATCAGTCCAATTAATTTTTTCAATTTTATTTTTTTTTTTGCTTTTATATTCAAGGATTTTACGAACTAAATTTTTAGGAGAAAGAATTAATCTTAATAATCTGAAAATAATATTGTCTGTAAAAAATTGTTTGAGCTTATGTTTTTGTGAAATAATCGATATGTTCTTCATAAAATGAATACGTTTAATGAAAGATCTTTATAACCTTTTTTATTAAAGTTTATTAGGAATATTTTTTATCAAATTCTTTTAGATTCTTAATAATATAGTTAATTTCTTGTGGTTTAATATCAGTAAACAAAGGAAGTGTTACTAGCTCTTTCCAAATTTTTTTTGTTCTTGGAATGTGGGACTTAAATTTTTTATACAGTGGATGTAAAGGGACAGGGATCCAATATACGCTAGTAGCTATACCTCTTTCTTTTAAGAATGATATTAATTTATCTCTTTTTTTTAATCTTACTGCAAACATCCAATATGCAATATTTTTATATTGTGTGGTGATATAAGATTTTATAATTTTACATTTTTTAATCTCTGTTAAATATTTATTCATCGCATTATTTCTTTTGAGATTAAATAAATTCAATTTTTTTAATTGAACTAAACCAATTGTGGCCATTAAATCATTCATATTATATTTAAACCCAAGTTCCTTGATTTGGTAATACCAATGTTTCTCTGAAAGATTTTTCTTACTAAGACTTTTTTTATGTCTAGACCATGGGTCTTTATTCCATCCATGAAAACTCAGGACTCTAAATTTACCAGCTAAGTTTTTATTATTTGTACAAATCATACCGCCATCACCAGTAGTTAACATTTTTTTTTCCTCAAAACTAAAACAACTTATATCACCCCATGTTCCAAGCATTTTGCCTCTATAAATCCCACCGGCAGTATGAGCACAATCTTCTATAACCAATAATTTTTTCTTTTTTGCCCAAGGTACAATTTTTTCCATTTCACATGGTTGCCCGCCAACATGGACGGGGATTACTGCAACACAATCTTTAGTGTATTTTTTTTTTAAATCTTGAAAATTCATATTTAAATCATATTCGTTTATATCAACAAAAATCGGCTCTAAATCATTATACAATGCTGCTGCTGCAGTTGCAGTAAATGTCATTGCAGGGATAAGTACTTTTTTTTTCTTTTTAAATTTTTTTGAGGCTAAAGCTATGTGTAAAGCAGCTGAACAAGATGTTACACCGACAGAATATTTTATACCGATATACTTGCTCCAAGCATTTTCAAATTTTTTTACTTCTGAACCATATCCAATCCAAGATTTTTTAAATATTTTTTGTATTGCTTTAATCTCTTCTTTGCCAAAAGAAGGTTTGAATAATCTTATTGTTTTTTTAGTGTTAGACATTTATTTAAAGATTTTGCTATCAATAATGTTTTGATTAATAACATGTTCTTTTCTGTCACATCTGCATCCACTTGAATTAATTTTTTTATTACAAATTTTTTCGAATTCTTGAAACTTATTTGACTCATATTGATAAAAAAGTTCCCAAAAGTTTTCTTTTGTAAGATCTCCAAGCGCAGAGTTTCTAAAGTTTGGTGCGCTAGATTGTGAGCAGTTGTATAACCATCCATCAAATCCTACAGTTGGAAATATATATCTTGCATAACAAGGTACAGTTCTTGGTTTGTTGTAAATATCATGATCGGTATCAGCGTCTACAATTAAAATAGAGCAATTATCATTTTCATGTTTTTTCTTTAAATTCTCTAATGTATTTTTATATTTATCTTTTTCGATTTCGGAAGGAATTACTCCTTTTTCTGTTTCGATACCTTTTGGTTGTTGCGGAAATGTAAACCGAAGCAAATTACATCCTGCTTCCATAAAATTTAAAATAAAATTTTCATAATCTTGTTCACTACTACTGTGTATATTAACAAGATAAGCTGCACTTAAATCAAAAAAATTTTTTTCTTTTATTTTGCCTAATCGTTGAGCGTTGATTAAAACTTTATCATAGATTTTTGTATTAGTTTTAACGCCATGTATCTTATTATAAGTTTCATTTGAGCCTGCATCTACGCTTAAACTGATATAACTCCCTTCAGTCAAATTATTTGTTTCTAATATATTAAAGAACTTATCTTCAATTCTTAAAGCTTTAGTATTAAATCCAAATATTGCCTTTTTTTTTATTGTTAATTCTAAAAGATCGCTTATATATGAGCAATTTAAAGGATCGGTAGCATAACCCGCAAATATAATTTTATTTACACCTCCATCCAAAATTTGACGTAAAATTTCTATTCCTCTATCTTTTTCTAGTCTCTCACCATTATCCTCTGCGGATAGTCCATAACAATAAGGGCACTCTAACCAACATATCTTTTTTCCTCTTGGAGGAGCTTGAAATTCAACTTGGTGAGGTATTAAAGTTTTTTTTAAAATTTTATCTTTAAAGTTTTTAATATCCTTTACATAATCAGTTTTAAACTGATATTTATTTTCTAACTCTTTTTGTTTAATAGTTTTCATTTTTAGTAATTTATCAACTCTTGTGAAATTTTAGTTATTAAAAGTACAAATTTATTATTGTGACTCACATATTCTTTATTATTAAAATTTTTTAAACTTTTTAAAATATATTCAGTCATTGGGTTTTTTACTTTAATAATTTGTTTTTTATTTTTTATAATCAGATTTTTATAAATATTCTTTATTTTTATTTGTTTTCTAAAATATCTGTTATTATTTAATTTGAAAGTTAATTTACTAGTTTTTTTCTCTTTATTTTGTCGCAATCTAAAATGGCATTTGCAGTTATTCAGATAAATTATACAATTCCAGCTCAACTTTTTCTGTTTGACTTGAGCTATTTTATAGCTGATCACGTTTTTCTTTAAAATTGTAATACAAAAAGATAAAGCATGAGGAAGAAGATCTACTGGAATATTTTTAAAGGTATTTTTTCCGTTAGTATAATAATCAAAATTAATTTTATTTATTTTTTTAATTTGTTCTTTTGCAGAAATTTGAGAAGCCAAACTAATCATCGGTAAATTTACAATTAAATTGTTCTTTAGTTTGAAAACCTTTTTTGCTTCATCATAATTATTAAAATTATTTTTCCATATAAGAGGTTTCTCAATTAGCAGATTTTTTGAAATTTTACTAAAATTATGAATATGTTGAGAACGAAGTTTTGTAGGACTGCATATACTAACAACTTTTGGCTTAAATTTTCTTATCTCACTAAAGTTTCTTAAATTAAAAAATTTAATCAAATTTGTTTTTTCAATTTTTAATTTTTTTATTCTATTTTTATCAAATTTTTTCCCGAATAAACCAATTTTGTTAATACCAAAGTTAGTAAACTCTCTTACGTGGGCTTGACCAATACCTTGAGTGCCAACCACGAGTCCTGTTTTAAAATAATTTTTTTTATATTTTTTCAATTTAAAATTTTTTTTATTTTCCTAAATATAAATTTAAAAACAGATAAATATACATTTGGATAGAGTAGATTAAGAAAAATGTGACGGTAAAAGTTCACGTAATTTAGGCCACCTTTTTTCCCCAAAAAAAGAATTTTTAAAAAATAGTTCATAAAATTACGTAATGAGTAATTTTTATTAATAACATACCTTTTAAAATCAAGTCCCTTGCTTCTATAATAGTCTAAAATTTCCGGCAATCTGACTATTTCTATAAAAGGATAAAGATCGTTCCACTCACGAACTCCACATAAATTTACTGTAATTGGATCAGAATTAAAAAAAGCTTTAGAATTTTTAAATGCATTAGCGTAAATTTTAATGTGGGCATGAGTATTTTCAAAATTTGACCATGGTCGCCTATCTTTTAGTAACTCTTGGTTTACGTGTTTTATGTTTTCTATCCACATTTGCCTCTTATAAATGTTAAGACAATTTAAATTTAGAAAATCAAAAGCAATATTATAATCTATAAGATCCCAAAAAGGACATTCGAAGCTTTCTTTTTTTTTTGAGAACTTTTCCATTTTTTTTGGTAAATTTTTAGTATCAAATGGTTTATCAAAACTATTAAGAAATTTATAATTTAAATTATAAGAATTATTACAAAAAAAATCTACATAAGGATATTTTTTAAATAAAGTATTAATTTTTTTTAAACTATCAGGCATTAATAAATCATCATCTCCTATTCCCCAAACATATTCTCCACTAGCTAGATGTGTAGTTTTAAGTAGATTTGGATGGTAACCTAGATTTTCTCTATTTTTATTTAGCGTTATTTTAATTTTATTATCATATTTTTCAGTTATTTTTTCAACATCGTAATCAGAACCATTGTCAGAAACGCAAACTTCAAAACTTATATCACTGTTTTTTTTTGCTAGATAAATTGAGTTTAAACAATTCAATAAATGTTTAGGTCTATTAAAAGTGGGTATACAAATTGAGAGTTTCATAAATTTTATTCAAAAGAAAATATATCGAAACCATGTTTTAGATATTTAGTATAATTCTCTTTATCAACGATATGAAAAACAGGTAATGGAAAAACTAATTTTCCTCCACTTTTTATAAATTTTTGCTCTTGCATAATTACTTCTTTTCGAAAAGACCAAATTAAAACTAAAAGATATTTTGGTTTTAATTTTCTCATTTGCTTTTTTGAAATTATCCTAATATGGCTTCCTGGTGTAAATTTTCCAAACTTATCAGGATTAGCATCACAAATATATTTGATTTTTGATTGATCAATATTACAATAATTTAAAATAACATTTCCTTTTGTAGATGCTCCATAACCTATTACTTCCGATTTATTACATTTAGATAGAAAAAAATCTAAATTTTTCCTGGAGTTTTGAACTCTTAAATTGAATTTACTAAAATCTTTTTTCGAGATTTTTTTCTCTTCAAGGAGTAAATTGTTAATCTTTCTTTTGTTAACAGAAAAAGTGCTTGAATTCTTTGCACAAATTACTTCTATACTGCCTCCGTTGATTTCATTTAACTCATAATCAACGATTTTTAACCCATTTTTTCTTATAATATTATTAAAAGTTGTTAAAGAATAGTAAATACAATGCTCATGACAAATCTGATCATAAGTAAGATTTTTAAGCAATAATGGAAAGTAAGAAAATTCCAAAGCCCAGATACCTTTTTTGTCTAAAATTTTTTTTATTAATTTGCAAAATTCATTTGGTTCCTCTACGTCGTAAAACATTGCATAAGATGAAATTAATGAAAATTTAATATTTTTTTTAATGAAATATTTAGTGGCAGTTTTTTTATTAAAAAAATCTATTATAACATTAATCTTTTTTTTATAATTTTGCAAAAAAGCTGAAGCAGACGGGTCTATCCCAAAAAGATTAAATTTGTTATTTTTTGACGAAAAAAAATTTAAAAATGTACCATCGTTAGAACCAATATCTAATATATTAGAATTTTTTCTTAAAATTTTATAATTATTCATCTTTTTTATTTTTTTTTTTAGATGGTTAATCATTAGTTTACTCACAGAGGTTTTGTACCCATACTTTGGCCCGTACATATCTTTTAAATTTGGAATTTTTGATAGTTGAACAAGATCACAAATTTCACATTTGTATAAATCTAAAGAGTAATTCTTAATATTTCTCCTCGTTTCTAAAAATAAGCTACTTATAGGTTGTTTTCCTATTTCAGCAATTTTAATTGATTTTTTTTTATTGCAATTCCTACAAATCATTTGATCAGTTTAGTAAAATATTTTATTTGGTCAGATGAAACTAAAAACAGATCTTTTTTCTGTTTATAAGATAAATACCAGTTCGCTGTAAGCTCTAAGGTTTGATCTATATTAAGAAAGGGTTTCCATTTAAGTAATTTAATAGACTTGTTGCTTGAAAGGTCTAAATAATTTTTTTCTCTATTATCGCTTTTTTTTTCAAAAATAATTTTAGATTTTGACCTCATTTTTTTTTTATATAAATTTACAAAATCCATAACATTTAAATGCTTTCTATTTACTGGCCCAAAATTCCATGAACCATTAAATTTGGGGTTAGTATTTGAAAAATTTTTTTGTGCTAAAATTATATATCCTAATAGTGGCTCAAGCACGTGTTGCCAGGGTCTCACTGACTTAGGATTTCTAACTAATAAATTTTTATTTTTTAAAAATGCCTCAGAAGAATCAGTCAAGATTCTAAATTTTGTCCAGTCTCCCCCGCCTATACAATTTCCAGCTCTTGCGGTTGATATTCCACATTTTGAATTTTTGAAAAAAGATTTTTGGTAACTTGAAGTGATAATATCAGCTGAGGCTTTACTTGAACTATAAATATCATCACCACCTAAAGCATAATCTTCTGAAAATTTTATTTTTTTATTTGCGTTTCTATAAACTTTATCAGTAGTAATTATTACTACAGATTTTATAAACTTATATTTTTTAGTAATTTCCAATAAATTTGTAGTACCTATAACATTTGTTTTTACAGTATCATAAGGATCGTTAAAACTTTCTAAAACCTGAGGTTGAGCCGCTAAGTGAAATATAATACCTGGTTTAAATTTTTTAATAAAATTTTCTAAAGATTTATAATCTTGAATATTTTTTCTTTTTTCAATTTCAAAAATTCGTTTCAATTTAGCTAGATCGAAAAAATTTTTTTGTGTTATTGGATTTAAAGAATAACCAGCAATTTTTGCTCCTAGTATTTTCATCCAAATAGAAAGCCAACAACCCTTGAATCCGGTGTGTCCAGTGATCTACTTTTTTCAATTTGACTTATAATTTTTAAATTTTGTTTAATATTTTTTTTCATTAAAAAGTGTTAAAAACATTCTAAACTAAAATTATAAAAAAAAAACTTAAATTTTAATAACAAACAAAAAATGAAAAAGATTATTATTACTCAAAGGCTTTCTATTAATGATAAAACTAAAGAGAAAAGAGATTCTATAGACATACAACTTTTTGATTTGTTATTAAAAGTGAATTTATATCCTGTTCCAATTCCTAATTTATTTTACAAATTAAAAAAAAAGCATTTTAACAATTTTGTAAAAGAAATAAATCCCAGCGGGTTAATTTTAACTGGAGGCGAAAATTTTGGTGTAAATAAACCAAGGGATAAATTAGAAAAAAAATTAATACAGCATTTTACATTGAAAAGAAAACCGATTTTAGGAATATGTAGAGGCGCACAAATGATTGCTAAATTTTTTGGAGTAAATTCAATAAAAGTAAAAAATCATGTAGGAGCAAATCATAAGACTATAATAGCAACTAAAGACAAATTATTTCCTAAATTAATAAATTCATTTCATGAATATGGAATTAAAAGATGTCCAAAAAATTTTATAACCACAGTACTACATAAAGATAATACAATTGAAGCTTTTAAGCACAAAAAATTTAAATGGGAAGGTTGGATGTGGCATCCCGAGCGAGAAAAAATTTTTTCGATGGAATCTTTAAAAAGAATAAAGAGAATTTTTAGCTAATTACTGAATGCAAAAAAAAATTAATGGAATAATTTTAGCCGCAGGTAAGGGCAGAAGATTGAAAAATTTTAATAAACCAAAATCTCTAATAATTAAAAAAAATAAATATTTAATTGAGCATATAATAGAAAATTTTAAACAAAATAAGATTTATAATATTACTATTGTAACGGGGTATAAATCTAATGAAATTAAAAAAGTTTTAAGAAAATATAAAGTAAAATTTATTTTTAACAAAAAATGGAAAAATACCAATATGTTTTATAGCTTATTACAAGCTGATAAACTTTTAAGCAAAAATTTTTCAATAGTATCTTATGCTGATATTTTTTATAAAAGCTCTGCAATAAAAATGTTAAATAAAAACAAAAATGATATATCGTTAACAAGTTTTAAAAATTGGAAAAAACTTTGGCAAAGAAGATTTGCGAATCCTTTATCAGATTTAGAGAGTTTTAAAGTGAATACAAAAAACTTCATAAAAGAAATTGGACAAAAACCGAAAAACTATAAAGATATTAACGGTCAATATATGGGAGTTTTTGCATTGACACCAATAGGCTGGAAAAAAATAAAAAATTTAACTTTTAATAGTGGATTAAACTTAAAGAAAATATCTTTAACTGAAATTTTAAATAAAATAATTAAAAATAATGTAAAAGTAAAAGCTATAAATTATACTAATGAATTCTTTGAAATAGATTATAAAAAAGATCTTAAAATGATTACAAAAAATATTTAAAAACAATTTTTTAAAAAATTATGAGACATATTTTTATTGCAGCAATAATTCGACACGGCAGCTCATTATTAGCCAGATTATTAGATGGTCATCCTGATATTGCAAGTTATCCTAGTGAAAAACAATTTTTTATAGACAAATCCACTTTCTATTTTCCAGACGGATTGACTGGAAGTCCTACTTACGTACCTAGTTTAGAAGAATATACAAAATCGTCTAATTTAAAGAATTTTTTTAATGTTCCAGATAAAAAAGAAGAAACGAGTATTGCTTGGGAAAAAGAAAAAGCTGATGATATTGGTGTAAGAAAAAATTACCTTGAAAAATCTTATTATCAGAATATAAAAACAAATTTTGATTATAAACAATTTGTAGACTCCTTAGAAAAAAAAAATCACAACATAAAATCAATTCACGATGCTTATAACGCTTATCATGAAGCCTATTTTAATGCATGGGATAATGGAAAATACTTAGGATCTAAGAAATTTGTATCATTTCATGCAAGCGGCGGCCTTTATCTTAAAAATTTTCAAAAATATTTTGAGGAGTTTAAAGACTCTTCAATTATTATACCCATAAGAAATGTCCACACATATGTAGCTTCAGAAAAAATGAGAATTGCTAGATTATTTTTCGGATCCAGAAGATTTTATAAACCTTTTCCACCAAATTTTCTAGTTAAAAAATTTTCCAATTATGACTTGAGAGCTCTTATTAGAACTTGGAAAGTATCGATTACAAGAACTGTAATTTTAAAAGAAAAATTTAAAAATTATAATTTGATAGTTTATAGATACGAGAACTTGGCTAAAGATACAGAAGCTACTATGAAAAATATTTGCCAAAAATTAAATTTAAAATTTGATAAAATTTTACTCACCCCAACTATTGCAAAGCAACCTTGGCTAGGAAATTCGCATGAGGGGGCAAAAAAAGGTGTAAATTTTTCAGATTACTATGAAAAAATTTTATCAAAAGATGAAATTAATTTTATAAATAAAGAAACTTCAAAACAAATGGAACAAATAAATAAATTTAACGAAACACCTTTTTTAATTGATGAAATCGAGAAAAAATATTTGTACGACTATAATTTGCAAAAAAAATACTCACAAAATGAAGAAACATGGGTTCTTTATTCTGCTCTTGCTTTTAGAGGTTTTAGATCTTCAAAAGTGAAAAAAAATAATATTTTAAATCTTGTGGCATATTTTTTTTCTAAATTCATATATTTATGTAATATACCTAGACTTATTAAACTTAAACTTTTTCCCAATAAAGGAAAACAAAACTATACTTAATTTATGAAAAAAAAAATACCAAAACCAGGAATTCTTTGGATTACTGGATTGTCTGGAGCAGGAAAAACAACTACAGGGGATTTAGTTTTTAAAGAATTAAACAAAGAATTTACTAAAATTAAAAGATTAGACGGTGATCTTTTAAGGAAAAAATTAAAACTTAATCGTAATAAAAAAACTTTTACAGTTGCTCATAGAAAAAAAAATGGAGCCACTTACTCAAAAATTTGTAAGGATTATGAGAACAAAGGATATTTTGTAATAATTTCGGTAATGGCGCTATATAATGAAGTTTATAAAAAAAATAAAAAAACTTTTAAAAATTATATTGACGTTTATTTGAAAGTTCCTATCAAAGAATTAATTAGAAGAGACCCAAAAAAATTATACAAAAAATTTTTTCAAAAAAAAATTAAAAATGTAGCGGGTCTCGATCTTAAATTTGATGAACCCAAAAATTGCAAAATAAACGTAAACTGGAATAAAAAAATATCTTCAATTTCAATAAAGAACAAAATTATAAAATATTTAAAATATAAAAAATGTATATGAAAAATAATTCTTTAAAAAGCATAAGTTTGATTAATAAACAAATTTTATTCATTGATGGTTTGTCAAGATCAGGTAAATCGTTACTTGGACCTATCATTGGATCCTTAAAAAAAACATATCCAATGCAACATCAAAATTTGATAGATAACTTATTGCAACTTTTACAGTTAAATTTAGTAAACATAAAAGTATGTAAATCTCTAATTAATATTTTTTTGAATGAGAGTATTTATTATCTAAATTTATCAAGATGTGTAAATTTCAGACCAAGAGACAACAGTAGTGTTTTAAAAGACAAAAATTATAAACTTTTTATAAAAAATCTATCAAGAAAAGAGGGGGATCACGTAATCGATCAAATCAAAGATGAAAAAAAATTACCAATTTATATGTCACATGACTTACTTAGTGTTATTGATTTACTTGATAAAATTATACCAAATTTTAAAATAATATATGTTTTAAGAAACCCAATAGATAATATTTATTCTTTCCACTCAAAATACAACAAAAGGTATAAAGGTAAAAAATATGATTTAAATAACCCAAGATTTTTCTCTTTAGCATTTGAAAAAAAAAGGAGATTAATCCCATATTATGCAACTAAAAATTCAAAATTATTTTTGAAATTGAATAACCTAGAAAAATCAACTTATTATTATTTAAAAATAATCGAAAAATCTCAAAGAAAATTTGCAAATTTTAAGAATAAAAACAAAATTAAAATTGTAAGGTTTGATGATTTAGTTCAAGACCCAAAAAGAATTATTTATCAATTTGAAAAATTTTTAAATACAAAAACCTCTTCATTCACTAAAACTGCATGTAAAATTGAAAAAATTCCAAGGTTAATTAATTACAAAAAAAGGAACGAAAAATTTATCTTCCTTAAAAAAAACATCAATAAAAAATTATTTAAAAAGTTAGAGGAAAAATTATTTTTATATGAAAAAAATAAGCTGTTCTTATGAAAAAACTTGTAATATCTCAAAGTAATAAGTCTAATAGTAGCAACGAAAATCTTTATTTAAATTTTCAATCATATTTTAACTTTGCTAATGATAAAGAAGAATTTGATAAAAAAAAAAATATTGTAAATCACTACACAAATTTAAGTTTTAATATCAAAAATCATTTTAAAAACTGCAATGAGATTTACGATAAAATTTTAATAGACTTGATAAAAGAATTTAATAGGTGTTTCAAAAAAAATTACTCATTAAAGTCTGGACATTTAATTTTTGGTTTTTGGTTGCAAAGATTAATTAGAATTTGTTATGATAGATATCAACTTTTAAATATAGCATTTAAATATCATGAAATCGATGAAGTTAAAATTCTAAATACAAAAAATTTTAATTTTGCATCTGAAAAAAGCTCTGAAATTATTCAGCTGTCAAGTGATCCAGATTGGAATTATGCAATATCATCTGCTTTAATCGAATATTTTGAGCTGCATAAAAAAATTTTTAAATATGATAAATTAATAAATAAAAAAAAAAAAGATATAAATTTGAGGGAAAACTTTAAAATAAATTTTTTTAAAGAACTTGTAATTAATTCTTTTCAATTTTTCAATTTATTTTGCACCAAACGCTCATCAATAGTTTGTGACACTTACTTACCTTTTTTTCTAGAAAAATTACTTCAAATCAAATTAGATGGAATACCGCAAGCATGGAATTTTAATTATTCAATTTCTAAAAAATTTGATTTAGATAAAAGAAAAAAAATTACTTTATTGAATAGTCAAAAACTTGATGGAAAAGATAAAGATTTAGAAAGTTTTATAAGATTAATTATACCAAACTGTATTCCAATTTCTTTATTTGAAGAATGTGAAGATATATTAGAATTAACAAAAAAATATCCAAGAAAACCCAGAAAAATTATTTCAGCTACCAAATTCGACTCTAATGATCTGTTTAAGTTTTATTCAGCTAACAAACTTGAAGAAGGTACAATAATTATATCAGGACAGCACGGAAATGGTTCTTTTTTGTTACCAGAGTCAAAATATATTCCAGATTATAGGTTTTCTGATTATTATTATACATGGGGAAACAAATCTAATAAGAATTTTTTACCTTTATTTAATATAAACATTGTGAATAAGAGAAAGATTAAAAGTAGTAAAAAAAAATTAACAATTTTCACTACATCTTATGGGTTTAATCAATGCTTATACGATAAACAAGCTCTAAACTATGATAATGTGAATTTTATTAAAAAACTTCTTTTATCTCTGCCAAAAAATATTAAATCTGAATTGATTTTAAAAAAACATAATCTTTATGGTTTGGATTGTCATAAGTTTTTAGATAAACAATATGATAAGTTACAAATAGAAAAAACTTCAGGAGAATCATTTTCAGATATGTTACGTATGTCTAAGTTAAATTTATATCTCTATAATTCTACTGGTATTTTAGATTGCCTAGCTTTGAATCAACCTGTAATTTTTTACTTAAAAAAATCTTCAAATGTATTTTCAGATGAGTTCGAGAATAAGTTAAAAACTTTCAAAGATGCAAATATATTTTTTGATAACAGTGAAGAATTAAAAAATCACATTATCAAAGTTTGGGATAATGTTGAAGGATGGTGGAAAAATCCCTCAATTCAAAAAACTATCGCTAGTTTTAACGAAAATTTTAATAAAAAGTTTAATAAAAAATTATTTAACAATTTTTGTTCACAAATTAAAGATTTGAAAAATAACAGCCTAAATAATCAAATAGATAAAACTTATCCTTTACGGTAAAAATTTACTCATTATTAAAACTTTAAGTGTTTTATATGAATTTATAAATTTTTTTTTTATTAAAATAAGTAAAATATAGTATTTTTCAACCGGATTTTTAAAAATAGCTTTAAAAATACTTATTATTTTAAAATCAAATATTTCTTTTCTATTCATAAAATTAATTAAATTATTCTGAAATCGAAAATTTGATTTACATTCTAAGTAAAATTTCTTTTTATTTAAATTAAATTTTTGAACGTTGTACGAATGAAATTTCAAAACTGCTTCAATAGAATCATTATGTTTTTTTTTATTTGCAGAAGCACTTTTTTTATGAAAATAATGAAATCCTAATGGATAAGAAATAAAAAAAAATATACCTTTTTTTGATGCTAAATTTAAAAAAAAATCGTAATCCTCAGCAGTTACAAAACTTTTACTTTCGTTAAAAAAAATTTTTTTATCTGTTAAAAATTTTTTTTTAACCGAAGAGGCTGAGGTAGACATTACATTTCCATATTTAAGCATATGTTTATACAAATTTTTTTTACTTGGTCCATAAGACCAAATTCTAAATTTTTTGCCTGAAATTATCCATTCATCATTACAAATGATATCAAAATTATTATTTTTTATTTTTTCGTAAGTAATCTTAAGTTTGTCTTGAGCCCAAGCGTCATCTGAGTCTAGAAATGATACCCATTCTCCCTTTGCTATTTTAATACCTAAATTTCGAGACTTAGCAATAATACCTTTATTTTTTATTTTTCTAAAAATAATTTGTTTTTTGTATTTCTTAATTATTTCTTTAGTATTATCAGATGAATTATTATCAATCACAATAATTTCATATCTTTTAAAAGATTGACTAAGAATAGATTTTATACACCTAAGAAGTAAGTTACCCTGGTTGTAAGTTGGAACAATAACAGAAAAGAAAGGTTTCATCTAATAAAATTTTTTCTTACGTAGAATTTAATTTTTTTTATTTCATCTAAGAAAAATTTATCTTTCTTATTATAAAATTTATTTATAAATTTGCTACTAAAGTATACTTTTTTTTTTTTATAAAGTAATTTATTTTGAAAAATAATTTTACTTTTTTCAAACAAACCTGTTTTTTTTATATAACTTGCTAAATCTTTTAAATTTAATGATTTATCAGATGTAAAGTTTATAATTTCGCTGTTTTTTATATTAATAAAATTTGCTTTGTTATCTAGAATTTTCTTTATAAAATTACAAAAATTAGCAACGCTACTATAACATCTATAAACATTAAATTTTGACTTTATTAAAAATTCCTTTTTTAAAGTTAAATCTTTTACCATTGAATTAATTATTAGGTTCCAACAATTGTAATTCTTATAATAAGGATAACCAAATAAATTACATGCTCGTATTATCAAAACTTTTGTTTTTTTGTTTTTGAATGATAATAATTTTTTTTCCCCAATTATTTTGCTTTTAGTATAATTATCTTTTTTATCTATTTTACTATTTTCATTTAAAATTTTGTCATTGAAATTATAAACATGGTAAGTCGATAAAAAAATAAACAAGCTAACATTATTTTCATTTGCAGCTTTAAATAATCTGAATGGAAATTCAGCATTCACTTTTAAAGTATTTTTTAAATTTCTAGATTGATGAACATCTACTCCAGCACAATTTATTATTACGTTTATATTTTTACACAAGTTTTTTAATTTTTTTTTAGATTCCCAATTTATCTTTTTAAAATTTTTTTTTCTTCTAGAAACCTTAATAACTTTTATTTTTCCCTTGTTGAGATAATTGCTTAGTCTACCACCAACTAACCCACTTGCTCCTGTAATCAAAACCTTCATTCAAAAAACTTTATTTTAACCATGGAGCCTCTTTATTCTTTATTAATTTTACCAACAGCTCTTTATCCCGCTGAGTATCCATGCATTGCCAAAATCCACTGTGCATGAATGCCATTAGCTCTCTTTGATTAGCTAATTTTTCTAGAGGTTTCTTTTCCAACATTTCATCATCTCTTTTAAGGTAATCAAAAATTTTTCGTGTAAAAACAAAAAATCCCCCATTTATCCAACTTGACTTTATTTGTGGTTTTTCTTTAAATTTTAATACTTTTTTATTTTTAAGTGTGACTTCTCCAAATCTAACTGGTGGTCTTACAACTGTCATTGTTGCAATTTTTTTGTGCATTAAATGAAATTTAACTAATTTTTTTAAATTTTGATCAGAAATACCATCACCATAAGTAAGCATGAAATTTTTTTCATTCGAGAGCAAGCTTTTTAGTTTAAGCAATCTACCGCCGGTTAAAGTTTTTTTTCCAGTAAAAACGGTTCTGACTTTAAATTTAAATTTATTTGTCTCAAAATATTTTTTTATTTTATTTCCTTTATAACCCAAAGCTAAAATAAAATCATTGAAACCATATTTATAATAATGATTTAAAATATGAATAACTATTGGGTTTTTATCAATTTTTACCATAGGTTTTGGGACAACACTTGTTTCTTTACCAAGTCTTGTTCCAAAGCCTCCACAGAGTATTACAACTTTCATCATAAATTTTTATTCACATCAGAAATCGAATTTCCATTTATATGGAATTTTCGGATCATCATATGGAATTCTAATTATTTCATTTTTATCATGTGGAATATCAGAACAATTAGCTATAATTGACTCACTATTGTTTACTGAAGAAAACCCATTCCAAATAAAAGGTGGAATTTTGACAATACAATAATTATTCATTGAAAGAATAATTTCATCTAAAACACCTTTTGAAATACTTTTTTCTCTATCATCGTAAAGAACTAATTTGACTTTTCCCCAAACCACAACATAATTTAATGTCATTTTTTTATGTAAATGCCATGCCTTAATAGCTTTAGGATTAACGCTTGAGAAATATATTTCACCAAATTTTTTAAAGTTTTCATCGTCATTACGCATCATATGCATAATTCTTCCTCTATCATCTTTAATTTGATCTTTTTTAATTATCTGAACACCATCTATTTTTGAAATTATTTCTTCCATATTTTACTAGTTTACTTTTTTTTAAATTTATTTTTAATTTTTTTCTTTATAAGTTTAATTTTTTTATATTTTACAGGAAAAGTTTTACGATTGTTGACCATATCTATATCTTTTATATTATCAATTGAGTGAAAAAAGCCTAAAAGTCTTATAAAATTACTTTTATAATTTTTAATAACTTTCGGAAAAAATTGCTTTTCAAAATTTAAGTAATCTTTATATTTACTTCTAAATTTAGATAGCAAATTTTTATTAAGAATTAAAATTCCAGAATAACTATAAGCTAAATAATTTTTTTGATTTCTTAGATTTAAAGACTCGTGAGTAATATTTCTCTTAAAATCGACCACCTTTCCATTGTATGTACCGATGGTTCCATATTGGTATATACTCTCCGACGCTACGAAAGTAGAGGCAAAATTCTTTTTATTGTGGATAAAAAAATGTTTTTTTAAATTAAAATCAAATATTGCATCCCCATTCATTAAAAGAAAATTATCAGATTTTATCTTCTTTTCTATTTTATAAATTCTTTTACCAATGTTAGAATTAACTCCTGTCTCAATCATCTCCACTTCAGAATTAAAAAAATTATTTTTTTTTATAAATTTTTTTATAGAATTACCCTTATAACCTAGCGGAAAAATAAAATGATTAAAATTGTTTAATTTTAAAATATTAATTATGTACCAAAGTATTTCTTTTCCCTGGATTTTTATGAGTGTTTTAGGAATTTTTTTGCTCAGAGCACCTAATCTAGTCCCTTTACCGCCACAAAGAATGACTGCAGTTTTGTAATTTTTTTTTGTAAATTGATTTTTTAAATCCATTTATTATCTTACTTTATATACATTATCTTGTAAAAGTTCAATTATTGAACATAATTTGTTTTACAAATGATTATTTTGAATTAAAAGGATATATATGTTTAAAATTCAGATAATGTATATTTGCTTGAAAGGGTTTAGCATTTGATTAAAAAATAATTAATCTCAATTATTTATTTAAATTATGATAAATAAAAAATTTTGGATTAGTAAAAAAGTACTGATCACTGGACACACCGGATTCAAGGGTTGTTGGCTTTCTATTTGGATGAAAATACTAGGAGCAAAAATTGCTGGTTATTCTTTAAATCCAATAACACAAAAAAATTTTTTCGATCTAGCTAAATTGAAACGAATTTTTGAAATTGAAAAAAGAAAAAATATTCAAGATTATAAATCTTTAGAAAATTTTATTAAAAAATTTAAACCAGGTATTATATTTCACTTAGCGGCTCAACCTCAGGTTTTAGAAAGTTTTAACGATCCTTATGATACTGTAAAAACAAATGTTATAGGTACTACAAATTTATTGGAAATTACTAAAAAATATAAGTTTATAAAATCTGTAGTAATAATTACTACTGATAAAGTTTATAGAAACGCAAATAAAAAAATAAAATTTTCAGAAGATTATGCTTTAGGTGGTGATGATATTTATAGTTCAAGTAAAGCCTCAGCTGATATTATCACTTCAAGTTACCAAAAATCTTTTTTCAAAAATTCAAAATGTGGAATATCAACCGCAAGAGCTGGAAATTGTATAGGCGGGGGAGACTGGACAAAATTTAGAATCTTGACTGATTCTTCTGAGGCATTTTTAAAAAATAAAAATTTATTAGTTAGAAATCCTAAGTCAGTGAGACCCTGGCAACACGTGCTTGAGCCACTATTAGGATATATAATTTTAGCACAAAAAAATTTTTCAAATACTAACCCCAAATTTAATGGTTCATGGAATTTTGGGCCAGTAAATAGAAAGCATTTAAATGTTATGGATTTTGTAAATTTATATAAAAAAAAAATGAGGTCAAAATCTAAAATTATTTTTGAAAAAAAAAGCGATAATAGAGAAAAAAATTATTTAGACCTTTCAAGCAACAAGTCTATTAAATTACTTAAATGGAAACCCTTTCTTAATATAGATCAAACCTTAGAGCTTACAGCGAACTGGTATTTATCTTATAAACAGAAAAAAGATCTGTTTTTAGTTTCATCTGACCAAATAAAATATTTTACTAAACTGATCAAATGATTTGTAGGAATTGCAATAAAAAAAAATCAATTAAAATTGCTGAAATAGGAAAACAACCTATAAGTAGCTTATTTTTAGAAACGAGGAGAAATATTAAGAATTACTCTTTAGATTTATACAAATGTGAAATTTGTGATCTTGTTCAACTATCAAAAATTCCAAATTTAAAAGATATGTACGGGCCAAAGTATGGGTACAAAACCTCTGTGAGTAAACTAATGATTAACCATCTAAAAAAAAAAATAAAAAAGATGAATAATTATAAAATTTTAAGAAAAAATTCTAATATATTAGATATTGGTTCTAACGATGGTACATTTTTAAATTTTTTTTCGTCAAAAAATAACAAATTTAATCTTTTTGGGATAGACCCGTCTGCTTCAGCTTTTTTGCAAAATTATAAAAAAAAGATTAATGTTATAATAGATTTTTTTAATAAAAAAACTGCCACTAAATATTTCATTAAAAAAAATATTAAATTTTCATTAATTTCATCTTATGCAATGTTTTACGACGTAGAGGAACCAAATGAATTTTGCAAATTAATAAAAAAAATTTTAGACAAAAAAGGTATCTGGGCTTTGGAATTTTCTTACTTTCCATTATTGCTTAAAAATCTTACTTATGATCAGATTTGTCATGAGCATTGTATTTACTATTCTTTAACAACTTTTAATAATATTATAAGAAAAAATGGGTTAAAAATCGTTGATTATGAGTTAAATGAAATCAACGGAGGCAGTATAGAAGTAATTTGTGCAAAGAATTCAAGCACTTTTTCTGTTAACAAAAGAAAGATTAACAATTTACTCCTTGAAGAGAAAAAAATCTCGAAAAAAGATTTTAGTAAATTCAATTTAAGAGTTCAAAACTCCAGGAAAAATTTAGATTTTTTTCTATCTAAATGTAATAAATCGGAAGTAATAGGTTATGGAGCATCTACAAAAGGAAATGTTATTTTAAATTATTGTAATATTGATCAATCAAAAATCAAATATATTTGTGATGCTAATCCTGATAAGTTTGGAAAATTTACACCAGGAAGCCATATTAGGATAATTTCAAAAAAGCAAATGAGAAAATTAAAACCAAAATATCTTTTAGTTTTAATTTGGTCTTTTCGAAAAGAAGTAATTATGCAAGAGCAAAAATTTATAAAAAGTGGAGGAAAATTAGTTTTTCCATTACCTGTTTTTCATATCGTTGATAAAGAGAATTATACTAAATATCTAAAACATGGTTTCGATATATTTTCTTTTGAATAAAATTTATGAAACTCTCAATTTGTATACCCACTTTTAATAGACCTAAACATTTATTGAATTGTTTAAACTCAATTTATCTAGCAAAAAAAAACAGTGATATAAGTTTTGAAGTTTGCGTTTCTGACAATGGTTCTGATTACGATGTTGAAAAAATAACTGAAAAATATGATAATAAAATTAAAATAACGCTAAATAAAAATAGAGAAAATCTAGGTTACCATCCAAATCTACTTAAAACTACACATCTAGCTAGTGGAGAATATGTTTGGGGAATAGGAGATGATGATTTATTAATGCCTGATAGTTTAAAAAAAATTAATACTTTATTTAAAAAATATCCTTATGTAGATTTTTTTTGTAATAATTCTTATAATTTAAATTATAAATTTCTTAATAGTTTTGATAAACCATTTGATACTAAAAATTTACCAAAAAAAATGGAAAAGTTCTCAAAAAAAAAAGAAAGCTTCGAATGTCCTTTTTGGGATCTTATAGATTATAATATTGCTTTTGATTTTCTAAATTTAAATTGTCTTAACATTTATAAGAGGCAAATGTGGATAGAAAACATAAAACACGTAAACCAAGAGTTACTAAAAGATAGGCGACCATGGTCAAATTTTGAAAATACTCATGCCCACATTAAAATTTACGCTAATGCATTTAAAAATTCTAAAGCTTTTTTTAATTCTGATCCAATTACAGTAAATTTATGTGGAGTTCGTGAGTGGAACGATCTTTATCCTTTTATAGAAATAGTCAGATTGCCGGAAATTTTAGACTATTATAGAAGCAAGGGACTTGATTTTAAAAGGTATGTTATTAATAAAAATTACTCATTACGTAATTTTATGAACTATTTTTTAAAAATTCTTTTTTTGGGGAAAAAAGGTGGCCTAAATTACGTGAACTTTTACCGTCACATTTTTCTTAATCTACTCTATCCAAATGTATATTTATCTGTTTTTAAATTTATATTTAGGAAAATAAAAAAAATTTTAAATTGAAAAAATATAAAAAAAATTATTTTAAAACAGGACTCGTGGTTGGCACTCAAGGTATTGGTCAAGCCCACGTAAGAGAGTTTACTAACTTTGGTATTAACAAAATTGGTTTATTCGGGAAAAAATTTGATAAAAATAGAATAAAAAAATTAAAAATTGAAAAAACAAATTTGATTAAATTTTTTAATTTAAGAAACTTTAGTGAGATAAGAAAATTTAAGCCAAAAGTTGTTAGTATATGCAGTCCTACAAAACTTCGTTCTCAACATATTCATAATTTTAGTAAAATTTCAAAAAATCTGCTAATTGAGAAACCTCTTATATGGAAAAATAATTTTAATAATTATGATGAAGCAAAAAAGGTTTTCAAACTAAAGAACAATTTAATTGTAAATTTACCGATGATTAGTTTGGCTTCTCAAATTTCTGCAAAAGAACAAATTAAAAAAATAAATAAAATTAATTTTGATTATTATACTAACGGAAAAAATACCTTTAAAAATATTCCAGTAGATCTTCTTCCTCATGCTTTATCTTTTTGTATTACAATTTTAAAGAAAAACGTGATCAGCTATAAAATAGCTCAAGTCAAACAGAAAAAGTTGAGCTGGAATTGTATAATTTATCTGAATAACTGCAAATGCCATTTTAGATTGCGACAAAATAAAGAGAAAAAAACTAGTAAATTAACTTTCAAATTAAATAATAACAGATATTTTAGAAAACAAATAAAAATAAAGAATATTTATAAAAATCTGATTATAAAAAATAAAAAACAAATTATTAAAGTAAAAAACCCAATGACTGAATATATTTTAAAAAGTTTAAAAAATTTTAATAATAAAGAATATGTGAGTCACAATAATAAATTTGTACTTTTAATAACTAAAATTTCACAAGAGTTGATAAATTACTAAAAATGAAAACTATTAAACAAAAAGAGTTAGAAAATAAATATCAGTTTAAAACTGATTATGTAAAGGATATTAAAAACTTTAAAGATAAAATTTTAAAAAAAACTTTAATACCTCACCAAGTTGAATTTCAAGCTCCTCCAAGAGGAAAAAAGATATGTTGGTTAGAGTGCCCTTATTGTTATGGACTATCCGCAGAGGATAATGGTGAGAGACTAGAAAAAGATAGAGGAATAGAAATTTTACGTCAAATTTTGGATGGAGGTGTAAATAAAATTATATTTGCGGGTTATGCTACCGATCCTTTAAATTGCTCATATATAAGCGATCTTTTAGAATTAACAATAAAAAAAAAGGCAATATTTGGATTTAATACTAAAGCTTTAAGAATTGAAGATAAGTTCTTTAATATATTAGAAACAAATAATTTGACTGAAGGGAGTTATATCAGTTTAAGCGTAGATGCAGGCTCAAATGAAACTTATAATAAGATACATGGCGTTAAAACTAATACAAAAATCTATGATAAAGTTTTAATCAACGCTCAACGATTAGGCAAAATAAAAGAAAAAAATTTTTTTGATTTAAGTGCAGCTTATCTTGTTAATATACACAGTAGTAGTGAACAAGATTATGAAAATTTTATTTTAAATTTTATGGAAGCAGGATGTAATTTGCTTCGGTTTACATTTCCGCAACAACCAAAAGGTATCGAAACAGAAAAAGGAGTAATTCCTTCCGAAATCGAAAAAGATAAATATAAAAATACATTAGAGAATTTAAAGAAAAAACATGAAAATGATAATTGCTCTATTTTAATTGTAGACGCTGATACCGATCATGATATTTACAACAAACCAAGAACTGTACCTTGTTATGCAAGATATATATTTCCAACTGTAGGATTTGATGGATGGTTATACAACTGCTCACAATCTAGCGCACCAAACTTTAGAAACTCTGCGCTTGGAGATCTTACAAAAGAAAACTTTTGGGAACTTTTTTATCAATATGAGTCAAATAAGTTTCAAGAATTCGAAAAAATTTGTAATAAAAAAATTAATTCAAGTGGATGCAGATGTGACAGAAAAGAACATGTTATTAATCAAAACATTATTGATAGCAAAATCTTTAAATAAATGTCTAACACTAAAAAAACAATAAGATTATTCAAACCTTCTTTTGGCAAAGAAGAGATTAAAGCAATACAAAAAATATTTAAAAAATCTTGGATTGGATATGGTTCAGAAGTAAAAAAATTTGAAAATGCTTGGAGCAAGTATATCGGTATAAAATATTCTGTCGGTGTAACATCTTGTTCAGCTGCTTTACACATAGCTTTAGCCTCAAAAAAATTTAAAAAGAAAAAAAAAGTACTTATCCCTGCAATGACATTTACTGCAACTGCAGCAGCAGCATTGTATAATGATTTAGAGCCGATTTTTGTTGATATAAACGAATATGATTTAAATATGAATTTTCAAGATTTAAAAAAAAAATACACTAAAGATTGTGTTGCAGTAATCCCCGTCCATGTTGGCGGGCAACCATGTGAAATGGAAAAAATTGTACCTTGGGCAAAAAAGAAAAAATTATTGGTTATAGAAGATTGTGCTCATACTGCCGGTGGGATTTATAGAGGCAAAATGCTTGGAACATGGGGTGATATAAGTTGTTTTAGTTTTGAGGAAAAAAAAATGTTAACTACTGGTGATGGCGGTATGATTTGTACAAATAATAAAAACTTAGCTGGTAAATTTAGAGTCCTGAGTTTTCATGGATGGAATAAAGACCCATGGTCTAGACATAAAAAAAGTCTTAGTAAGAAAAATCTTTCAGAGAAACATTGGTATTACCAAATCAAGGAACTTGGGTTTAAATATAATATGAATGATTTAATGGCCACAATTGGTTTAGTTCAATTAAAAAAATTGAATTTATTTAATCTCAAAAGAAATAATGCGATGAATAAATATTTAACAGAGATTAAAAAATGTAAAATTATAAAATCTTATATCACCACACAATATAAAAATATTGCATATTGGATGTTTGCAGTAAGATTAAAAAAAAGAGATAAATTAATATCATTCTTAAAAGAAAGAGGTATAGCTACTAGCGTATATTGGATCCCTGTCCCTTTACATCCACTGTATAAAAAATTTAAGTCCCACATTCCAAGAACAAAAAAAATTTGGAAAGAGCTAGTAACACTTCCTTTGTTTACTGATATTAAACCACAAGAAATTAACTATATTATTAAGAATCTAAAAGAATTTGATAAAAAATATTCCTAATAAACTTTAATAAAAAAGGTTATAAAGATCTTTCATTAAACGTATTCATTTTATGAAGAACATATCGATTATTTCACAAAAACATAAGCTCAAACAATTTTTTACAGACAATATTATTTTCAGATTATTAAGATTAATTCTTTCTCCTAAAAATTTAGTTCGTAAAATCCTTGAATATAAAAGCAAAAAAAAAAATAAAATTGAAAAAATTAATTGGACTGATAGAGCAAAGTTGTATGGAAAATACTCAGTATTAGATAAGAGAACTCCAATAAGTGAGTTTAATTATGTAACAAAAGAACAAAAAAAAATATTATTTAATAATTTGAAAAAATACACATCTGGAAAAGAAAAAAATATTTTAGATTTTGGTTGTGGCACAGGTAGATTCTCAGCTGAGCTATTAAAAATCTCAAAAAAAGCAAGAGTTACAGCCGTAGATAAAGAGAAAAAATTGGTTAACATGGCAAATAAGAATAAAAAAATCGACTTTATT
>CACGPY010000011.1:15000-24393 GCA_902575095.1 uncultured Pelagibacteraceae bacterium | reverse complement strand
ATGTGCACACCCTTTCCATCCAAAGAATTTAAGTATGCTGGCAATGTCGAAACAAGAGTTTTACCCTCTCCTGTTTTCATTTCAGCAATTTTTCCATTATGCAAAATTAACCCTCCGGCAAGCTGAACATCATAATGTCTCTCACCTAAAGTCCTTTTAGCTGCCTCTCTAACCAATGCAAAACTTTCTGGAATAATTCTGTCTAAACTTAACGTGCCATTTTGAGCATTTTTTTTAAAATTAAATGTCTTTTCCTTAAAATCGGCCTCACTAAGAGACTCAACGTCATTTTCTTTATTATTTATGGCTTCGATGATGTTTTGAATTTTGTCTAATTCTTGTTGATTAGAGCTTTTAAATATTTTACTAAAAGTTCTTGTAAATAAATTCATAATACACCTATATATGTATTATTAATTTAAATTAAACAGCAATAATGACAATAAATATAAAAAATTTTTTAAACGATAAAACAAGATTATCAAAAATGGGAGAGTTTCAAAGCCTTAAACAAATTGAAGGCTTAGAAATGGCTTCAATTTCAGCGGATTTGTATAAAGATGGAAGAGATGATTTAGCTCTTTTTTATTTCACTAAGGGAGCAAACTATGCGACTTTAACCACATCTAATAGTATTACATCTGAATATATATCCTGGAATAATAACTCTCATAAAAAAATAATTAAAGGATTGTTAGTTAATACAAAAAATGCAAATACTTTTACAGGAAAACAAGGAAAGGAAAGTATAGACTTACTAGCTAAGAACTTATCAAGAGTTTTAACAATTAAAGAATCTAAAAATCAAAAAGGAACAAGTGAGACTGTAAAAATTAAAGATCTTATTTTTGCTTCAACGGGCGTCATAGGAGAAGAATTTCCAGTCGAGCAAATTAGAGAACGCTTACCGGATCTTGTAGATAGATTAAGGACAGAGCATAACAAAATGTATTGGATTAAAATGGCATCAGCTATTATGACAACCGATACTAAACCAAAGTTAGCGTACGAGGAAATTATTATCGGTGATGAGCTTGTAAAAATATGTGGAATTGCGAAAGGATCAGGAATGATTGCACCTAATTTAGCTACGATGTTATCATTTATTTTTACTAACGCAGATATAAATTCAAATTTACTAAAAACACTTTTAAAAAGAGCAGCAGCTAACTCTTTTAACGCAATAACAGTTGATAGTGATCAATCCACAAATGATATGGTTTCTATTTTCTCTACTAGAACAATAAAAATAGGGCAAAATATTTCTTTAAATGATAAAGTAGTTCAAAAATTTGAGATTGCTTTAAAAAAACTTTGTTTAAACCTTGCCAAACAAGTTGTTGTAGATGGGGAGGGTGCTAAAAAATTTGTTACAATTAATGTTATAAATGCGAAGTCCTTAGGGAGTGCAAAAAATGTTGCTTTTTCAATTGCAAATTCACCATTAATAAAAACAGCTATAGCAGGAGAAGATCCTAATTGGGGGAGAATAGCAATGGGGATAGGAAAATCTGGAGAAATTATAGATCAAAAAAAATTGAAGATTAAAATAGGTAATTTTGTGGTTGCAGAGAATGGAAAAATTTCTGAAACTTATGATGAGCAAAAACTGAAAGAATATATGAAGTGGGGCTCAATCGAAATTGAAATTAATTTAAAATTAGGGAATGATGCGTTTAAATGTTATACTTGTGATTTTACACATGATTATATTGATATAAATGCGGACTACAGAAACTAAATGATAAAATATAATTTAAAATGTAATAACAAACATGAATTTGAAAGCTGGTTTTCTAATTCTGAAGAGTACGATAAATTAAATAAAAAAAATCTTTTGGAGTGCATTTACTGCTCATCAAAAAAAATTAGCAAATCCATTATGGCTCCGATGGTTAAAGGTTCCAAAGAAAATGACAAAAAAAATGAAATAGTTGATAAAAATTTCCAGAATGAAAAAAAGAAACTGATTCAATTAAGAAGTTATATAGAGAAAAACTTTGACTATGTAGGAAAAGACTTTAGTAAAAAAGTTAGAGAAATTTATTATGATAAAAAAAATAATAAAGCAATTTATGGAACAACTTCTCCTAAAGAAAGAGAAGAACTAGCTGAAGAAGGTATTGAATTACTTTCTATTCCTTGGATAAATAAAGATAACTAGCTTTTAAAACTACTAATAATATAATTCACTGATAAGTCGGATGATATTTTCCATTTTTTTGAAAATGGGTTAAATTTCATACCCCTTATATCTACGGTTAAAAATTTCTGTTGAGATAACGTTTTTTCTAACTCCTCAGGTTTAATAAATTTATTCCAGTCATGCGTACCAATTGGCAGCCATCTTAAAATATACTCTGCTCCAATAATCGCCTTAATATATGACGTTAAAGTTCTATTAAGAGTTGCCGTAAACATTAAGCCTTTATTTTTCAATAATTTATAACATGAATTAATATAAAAATTTACATTTTCGACATGCTCAACAATTTCTAAATTTAAAATTACATCATATTCATTTAGGTCATTTAAGTTTTCAGGTGAACAACTAAGATAATTAATTTGAAGATCGCTTTTTTTGGAATGAAGTTTTGCAACTTCAATATTTTTTTCCGAAGCGTCAATACCAGTTACTTTTGCACCCAATCTTGCCATGGGTTCGCTTATGAGGCCTCCGCCACAACCAATGTCCAGGATTTTTAGGCCTTCTAAGGAATTTGATTTATTACTTTTGATTTTGTAATATTTTTTAATATTCTCGGTTATGTATTCAATTCTAATTGGATTAAACATATGTAGCGGTTTGAATTTCCCATTAACATCCCACCATTCATCAGCTAATTTTGAAAACTTTTGAATTTCTTCTTTATTTATAGTAGTACTCATTTTGTAAATAGTATTTTAAATTAATATTAATATCTATATTTTATTATATTACATTCTTAAATGGTTAAAAAAGTATTAAAGTTTGGTGGAACATCTGTTGGGACTTCTAAAAGAATTCGGCATGTTGCTGATATTATCAAACAGGAACATACTGCGGGAAATAAAATTATAGTTATAGTTTCTGCAATGGCAGGTAAAACAAATGAACTAATTAAACTTTCAAGTGAGATTTCCGGGGAATTTGATAAGAGGGAATTAGATGTTCTTTTATCTACAGGAGAACAGGTTACATGCGCACTTCTTGCTGGGGCATTAGTAAAATTAAATTTTAAAGCTAAATCATGGCTTAACTGGCAAATACCAATACTCACTGAGGGAGATCACACAAACGCAAGGATTGTTAATATTAATATTGAAAAGATTAATAAATATTTAGACGAAGGAGGAATTGCAGTTTTGCCTGGATTTCAGGGTATTTCAAAAAATGGAGACATTACTACAATAGGAAGAGGTGGTTCCGATGCAACAGCTGTTGCTGTGGCAAAGATATTCAATGCAGATAGTTGTGAAATATATACCGATGTGGATGGAGTTTTTTCAACTGACCCAAATAAAATACCCGTTGCAAAAAAAATTGATAAAATTTCTTTTGATGAAATGCTTGAACTATCCTCTCTTGGAGCAAAGGTCATGCAACCCTCAGCTGTTCAAACAGCTATGATTTATAATATTCCATTAGAGGTAAAATCAACTTTTAGCGAGAGAAAAGGAACAAAAATTTTAAGTCAGGAAAACATTGATTATACAAAAAGTGTTACCGGTGTTGCTTATTCCAAAGATGATGCAAAGATAACAGTAGTTGGAGTAGAGGATAGACCAGGTGTAGCTGCAAATATATTTGAACCTTTGAGTAAAGCTCAGATAAATGTTGATATGGTTATTCAAAATATTTCTTCAGATCAAAAAACTACCGATATTACATTTACTGTAAAGCGTGAAGATGTGATAAAAACTAAAAAAATATTAATCGAAGATAGTGGACTTAATCATGATGAAATATTAACTAATGATAAAGTTGCAAAAATTTCTATTGTTGGAGCTGGGATGGTATCTACTCCTGGGGTAACATATAAGATGTTTAGAGGTCTATCTGATGAAAGAATAAATATTTTAGCTATTTCAACTTCTGAAATTAAGCTTTCAGTTATTATTGAAGAAGAAAAAACTTTAAAGGCTATAAAAAAATTACATACTATTTTTGATTTAGATTAAAAAAATGGAAGTTAGACCACATAGGATTATAAAAAGAAAAATCACCAATGAAATAAAAGTTGGCAATATTAAAGTTGGTGGATCAGCACCAATAAGTGTTCAATCTATGACAAATACGTTAACAACCGACATAAAAGGGACTATCAAACAAATTCACTCTTTAGAAGAAGCTGGAGCTGACATTGTAAGAGTTTCTTGTCCAGATGAGGAGTCTACTAAAGCTTTAAAAGATATTGTTAAAGAAGTTTCAGCCCCAATTGTTGCAGATATTCATTTTCATTATAAAAGAGCGATAGAAGCAGCAGAGATGGGAGCTAGCTGTTTAAGAATTAATCCTGGAAATATTGGAACTAATCAAAGAATTTTAGAGGTTATAAAGGCTGCAAAGAATAATGATTGTTCAATTAGAATTGGAGTGAACGCTGGTTCTTTAGAAAAAAATTTATTGGAGAAATATAAGGAACCTTGCCCAGAAGCACTTGTGGAAAGTGCTCAACATAATATTAAGCTTTTAGAGGATAATGATTTTTTCAACTTTAAAATAAGTGTAAAATCTTCAGACATATTTTTGACAGTCAAAGCATATAGAAAATTGTCAGAAATTTGTAACTACCCTCTCCATTTAGGAGTAACAGAAGCCGGTGGATTATTTACCGGAAGCATAAAATCATCAATTGGAATAGGTCAGTTATTAATGGAAGGTATTGGAGATACAATTAGAGTTTCACTTTCATCAGATCCAGTGGATGAGGTTAAAGCAGGTTTTGAAATTCTTAAATCTTTAGGCATTCGTTCTCGAGGAGTAAACATTATATCTTGCCCATCTTGTGCTAGACAGGCTTTTCCAGTTATAGAAACAGTAAAATTATTAGAAAAAAAATTAGCTCATATAAAAAAACCTATTAATCTCTCAATTATTGGGTGTGTTGTTAACGGCCCAGGTGAAGCAGCACAAACAGAGGTGGGACTGACCGGTGGTGGGCAAGATAATAATCTTTTGTATTTATCAGGCATTCCTCACGGTAAGGTCGCTAGTTCTGAAATTATTGATAAAGTTGTAAAACTTGTGGAAGAAACAATAAAAAATAAAAACTAAGTATGGTCCCCATAAATAAAGTGAGAGAGATTATTAATAAGTACGAAACGTTGGAAAAAGAATTTTCTTCTGGAAATATTGACTCTAAGTTATTTGCTAAAAAATCTAAAGAATATGCAAATTTAGGAAATATAATAAATATAGCTAAATTTTTTGTAAATTTTGATAGTGAAAAACAGGATTTATTGAATTTAATTCAAGATAAATCTAATGATAAAGAAATTATAGATTTAGCCGAGAAAGATTTAAATGAATTAATAAAAAAAAAAGATGATTGTGAAAATCAATTAAAAATATTTTTATTACCTAAAGATGAGGATGATAATAAGAATGCTATCGTAGAAATAAGAGCTGGAACCGGGGGGTTAGAGGCATCACTATTTTGTGCAGATTTATTCAAAATGTATGAGAAAGTTTGCTCCAAAAAAAAATGGAAATTAGAAATTATTAATATATCCAAAAGCGAAGCTGGGGGCTTTAAAGAAGTAATTTTTTCTGTGAATGGAGATGATATTTACTCATACTTAAAATATGAGTCAGGAGTTCACAGAGTTCAAAGAATACCTGAAACAGAAACCCAGGGAAGAGTCCATACATCTGCGGCTACCGTAGCAGTTTTACCTGAAGCTGAAGAAGTTGATATTGAAATAAAGGAGTCTGATTTAAGAATAGATGTTTTTAGAGCCGGTGGTCCGGGAGGACAGTCTGTTAATACAACAGACAGTGCTGTAAGAATTACACATATTCCAAGTGGTGTTGTGGTAAGCCAACAAGACGAAAAATCTCAACATAAAAATAAAGCGAAAGCATTGAAAATTTTAAGATCAAGGGTTTATGAGGCTGAGAGAAAAAAAAAAGATCAAGAGAGATCAAGTAATCGAAGAAATCAAATAGGTACCGGAGATAGATCTGAGAGAATAAGAACTTATAATTTTCCTCAAGGAAGAGTTACAGATCACCGAATTAATTTGACCTTACACAAGCTAGAAGAATTTTTAAGTGGTGAAATTCATGAGGAAATGAACCATGAATTAAGATTAAAAGATCAAAATATAAAACTTGAAAATTTAAGTTCATGAAAGTTTTTGATATAATTAAAATTGGTTCAAACCTTCTTAAATCAAAAAAAATTCCGTCTTACGTTTTAGACTCAGAGCTTTTGCTTTCAAAAACATTAGATAAATCAAGAGAAGAAATCTTAACAAATTTAGATCAAAAGGTTGACGAGAAAAAATTTTTTCTTTTTAAACAATATTTATCGAGAAGATCTAAACATGAACCTCTAGCTTATATATTAGAAGAAAAAGAATTTTGGAGTAAAAAGTTTGAGGTTAATAAGAATACTCTTATACCAAGACCTGAAACAGAATTATTAGTAAACGAGTTGCTAGAAAAATATAAATCAAAAAAAATAGAAATACTTGATGTAGGCACTGGGTCAGGCTGCATATTAATTATTTTATTATGTTTTTCTAAATTTTCTACTGGAATAGGAGTAGACATATCTAAAAATGCAATCTCAATAGCAAAAAAAAATGCATTTAGGCATAATTTACATAACAGAGTAAGATTTTTGAATAAATCTTTTGAAAGTATATTTGGTAAAAAATTTGATTTAATTGTATCTAATCCACCATATATAGAGAGAAAAGATATAAAGAATCTTAGTGAAGATATTAAGTATTTTGAGCCTAGAAAGGCTCTAGACGGTGGAAACGATGGGCTTGACCTTATTAAAAAAGTTATCTACAAATCAAAAGAAATCTTAAAGATTAATGGTACACTGGCCTTAGAAATTGGAAACGGGCAATTTAAAAAAGTTTCAAAAATACTAACTGATAATAAATTTAGAATAAAAAGAGCTATAAAAGACTATAAAAACAATATTAGATGCGTAATAGCAAACAATAATTAAATGAATAATAATAGAAGAAGAAATTTCAGATCGAGACCGCAAAAGAGTAATTATAGAAGAAGAGGTGGTTCTTTAAATTCTAACGTGTCAAGTAATTTAAACAATAATGGAAATTTAAATTTCAATAGAAACGGATCAATGAACAATATACACAACGTAGAAAAAACTATGCAAAAATATCAGCAATTAGCAAAGGATGCTCAAAGCAACGGTGATCCAGTTCTAGCTCAAAATTATTTGCAACATGCAGATCATTTTCTTAGAAGATATAACGAATTAAATGAAAGAAGAGAAAATTCACTTGAAAAAACAAATACTGAAGAAAAATCTATTCCCAATGAGGGCAATGACAAAAAAGAAAACCAGCCAACGCCTAATTAAGTTGTTTATCTAAGATCAGACAATCTTAAATCTATTTTAATTCTATCTAATTCAAATTGTTTTCTCTCTTCACCTTTAAGAGTTTTGCCAGAGGGAAGCTTTAATTTTTGGGAGTTTACTTTTTTTCCATTCACAATCACTTCGTAGTGTAAGTGAGGACCAGTTGATAATCCAGTAGAGCCAACGTAGCCAATTATTTGTCCTTGTTTGACTTTTCTACCTTCTTTAATTCCTTTAGCAAATGCTCTCATGTGGGCATAAATAGTTTCGTAGGTAGAATTATGTTTTATTTTTACACAGTTTCCACCACCACCACACCATCTGGCCCTAGTTACTGTGCCAGAACCTGACGCCATAATTGGAGTTCCACTTGGCGCAGCAAAATCTGTTCCTCTATGCATTTTGTTGTAACCTAAAATTGGATGTTTTCTCATTCCAAACGAGGAAGACAACCGTGCACCGTTTATAGGTGTTTTCATAAGAGATTTAGTAATGCTTTTCCCTTTTATGTCGTAATACTCTTCCTCATTATTATATTTAAAATTATAAAGATTTATTTCTTCACCATTTACATACATCGAAGCGTAAATAATTTTACCGGTATCTCTAACTTTATTATTTTCATCTTCAAATTTTTCATAAAAAATTTCAAACCAATCGCCTTTTCTAATATCTCTTTGGAAATCAACCTCAAATCCAAAAATTCTTGCAAACTCAACGATTATATTTGGTTCAACTCCAGACTTTGTTGCAGAACTGTATAAGTTATCTTTTATGACATTTTTAACAACAACTTCTTTTTTATAAAGTTGTAAAATATTTTCTTTTACTAAAAAACTATCTTGAAATTTTCTTATTTCTATACTCGATGTATTGTTTATAGGGTATAAAAAATTTACTAATGTATTAGAGCCATTATCCAATTTTTTTATAATTAATGATAAGTTTCTCCCAGAGTAAATATTTGTAAGTTTTTTTTGCTTTAATTTTATACTTATAGTTTTAATATCATCATTATTTATATTGAATTTCTTTAAAATTGTTTCGACACTATCATTATTTTTAATCACATAATTAATTTCCTCATAAGGGCTATTAATTTTTGATATTAAAAAACTTGTAAAATTTGAAAATTCATTATTTTTCGTAACTTCTTTCAAGTTACTAATATTTTTATCGTTTTTTTTATGAATCAAATTTGACGAAACAAAGAATATAAATGTAAAACCAATTAAAAATGATATTAAGAAAAAAGGATTAAATTTTTCTACTCTTAACGATTTTGCGTTTATTGATGACAGAATACTATATTTTTTTTTAATAAAACTATTAATTTTTTGAATAAACGTCATAGTTGTTTTTTATAAAAATACGATGATTATTGCAACGTCTGACATCGAAAAAAGCCTGATTTTACTGCTTATTTGGAGCAATATACGCCTTGACTTATGACATAATTGTAATAAAACCACCGCTCACCTCTACTAAATTATTATTTTAGCGTAGCCAGAGGTGTGTAGATTTTAAAGTTTAAAATCTTAGCTTTTTTAAATTGTAAATTTTTAAGAAGAGAAGTGTGGACGGCTAGGTTAATAAAGAAATTGTCGTACACGCTTTAACGAAAAATAACTTTGATTTACCTCAAAGTTATTAAAGCTAGTGTGCGCCGTTATTAAACTTGAGAGTTTGATCATGGCTCAGAACGTACGCTGGCGGCACGCCTAACACATGCAAGTCGAACGCAGTAGCAATACTGAGTGGCAAACGGGTGAGTATAATGTGGGAATCTGCCTTTTGGTTTGGAATAACACGGGGAAACTTGTGCTAATACCGGATAAGC
>CACGPY010000011.1:0-12500 GCA_902575095.1 uncultured Pelagibacteraceae bacterium | reverse complement strand
CTTGTGGTAAGGGGTGAAAGGCCAACCAAATTCGTAGATAGCTGGTTTTCCGCGAAAACTATTTAGGTAGTGCGTTGAGTAAATTGATGTTTGGAGGTAGAGCACTAAAGGGGCTAGGGGAGAGAAATCTTTACCAACCCTCATAAAACTCCGAATGCCAAACATTTTACCTCAGCAGACAGACTGTGGGTGCTAAGGTCCATGGTCGAAAGGGAAAAAGCCCAGATCACCAGATAAGGTCCCTAAATCATGATTAAGTGTGAAAGGATGTGGAGATTCCTAAACAGCCGGGAGGTTGGCTTAGAAGCAGCCATCCTTTAAAGATAGCGTAACAGCTCACCGGTCTAATAGAGTTTCTGCGCCAAAGATGTAACGGGGCTCAAATCATGTACCGAATCTGTGGATTTATAATTTCTTCGGAAATTATATCTGGTAGCGGAACGTTCTGTAAGCCTGCAAAGGGATACCCGTGAGGGATCCTGGAGGTATCAGAAGTGCGAATGCTGACATAAGTAACGATTAACAGAGTGAAAAACTCTGTCGCCGAAAATCCAAGGGTTCCTGCGCAAGGTTAATCCGCGCAGGGTTAGTCGGTCCCTAAGTCGAGGGCGAAAGCCGTAGACGATGGAAACAAGGTTAATATTCCTTGACCAGATGGAAGTGACGGATTTCGTAAGTTGTTAACTCTTAATGGATTGAGTTAGCCGCGAAGAAGTCCCAGGAAATAGCTCCATCATCAGACCGTACCCGAAACCGACACAGGTGGATTATTAGAGTATAATTAGGCGCTTGAGAGAATGATGTTGAAGGAACTCGGCAAAATGCCTCCGTAACTTCGGAAGAAGGAGGACCTATTTTTAGGCAACTTTAAGTAGGTGGCACAAGCTAGGGAGATGCGACTGTTTATCAAAAACACAGGGCTCTGCTAACACGTAAGTGGATGTATAGGGTCTGACGCCTGCCCGGTGCTGGAAGGTTAATGCGATCAGTGCAAGCTGATTTCTGAAGCCCCAGTGAACGGCGGCCGTAACTATAACGGTCCTAAGGTAGCGAAATTCCTTGTCGGGTAAGTTCCGACCTGCATGAATGGCGTAACGATATCTCCGCTGTCTCCAACATCAACTCAGTGAAATTGAATTCTCCGTGAAGATGCGGAGTTCCCGTGGTTAGACGGAAAGACCCCGTGCACCTTTACTACAACTTTATATTGGTGTTAGGAATGATATGTTTAGCATAGGAGGGAGACTTTGATGTTTCGGCGTCAGCTGAAGCGGAGTCGCCAGTGAAATACCTCTCTTATTATTCTTGACATCTAACTGCATGCCGTAATCCGGCTGCAAGACATTGTATGGTGGGTAGTTTGACTGGGGCGGTCGCCTCCCAAAAAGTAACGGAGGCGTGCGAAGGTAGGCTCAGAACGGTCAGAAATCGTTCGTAGAGTGCAATGGCATAAGCCTGCCTGACTGCGAGACTGACAAGTCGAGCAGAGTCGAAAGACGGTCATAGTGATCCGGTGGTTCTGAGTGGAAGGGCCATCGCTCAACGGATAAAAGGTACGCCGGGGATAACAGGCTGATACCCTCCAAGAGTCCATATCGACGAGGGTGTTTGGCACCTCGATGTCGGCTCATCACATCCTGGGGCTGGAGCAGGTCCCAAGGGTTTGGCTGTTCGCCAATTAAAGTGGTACGTGAGCTGGGTTCAGAACGTCGTGAGACAGTTCGGTCCCTATCTGCCATGGGTGTAGAAGAATTGAGAGGATTTGTCCCTAGTACGAGAGGACCGGGATGAACATACCACTGGTGGACCGGTTGTAGCGCCAGCTGCAGTGCCGGGTAGCTAAGTATGGAAGGGATAACCGCTGAAAGCATCTAAGTGGGAAACCCACCTTAAAACTAGTTCTTCCTATAGAGCCGTAGTAGACCACTACGTTGATAGGCTGGATGTGGAAGCGCGGTAACGCGTGTAGCTGACCAGTACTAATAGCTCAATTGGCTTGATTTATGCACTGAAAAAAATTTTTAATTAGTTTAAGTAATGTTTTTCAAATGAAAATACATATAAAACGAATTAATATTAATAACTCTAATTTAAATTATTATTTTAATATAATTTATAAATTTAGAAATAATCCAGAATATCTAAGATTAAATAATATAAAAAGAGTTTCAAAAAAAGACTCAAAAAAGTGGTTTTTAAAAAATCAAGATAATAGAATTTTTTTTCTTATAAAGTATGAAAACAGAAACGCTGGTATATTTAATTTTAATAAATTGAACCCAACTTTTTCCCAAGTAATTTTAAAAAAATTTAGAAATAAAAAGATTGGAAAAATTTCAGCGACATTATTATTAAAGAAATTAAAAAAATTAGGATATTTTAGATTAATAACTTTTGCTAGTAAAAACAATATCGCTTCATACAAAATACATAAAAGTATTTCATATAACTTTAAGCCCCACAAAAATAAAAATAAATTCTATAAATTCTATATAAATACAAGAAATTTTTAGAACCTAGTCATTTTGAAGATAAAATATATAAATTTAATTGTTCAAATTATGAACATAATAATATATAATCTACTTAATATTAAAAAATTTTAATGAGAGTAATTCCAAGAATTGAAATAAAAAATAATTTTGTAATCAAAGGTATAAATTTTGAGGGTTTGCGAAAAATTGGTGACCCAAACACGTTAGGAAAAAAATATTACTCAGATGGAGCAGATGAATTGCTTTTTATGGATGTAGTTGCAAGTTTGTACGGTAGAAACAATATATTTGATATTATAAAAAAAATTACAAAAAACATATTTATTCCAATTACGGTGGGAGGGGGGATTAGAAGTGTTGAAGATATTCAGCAGGCGTTGAACTCTGGAGCTGACAAAGTAGCAATAAATTCTGCTGCTGTAAAAGATCCAGATTTTATCAAGAAAGCAGTTTCTTTTTTTGGAAGCTCGACAATAGTTGTATCAATAGAAACTAGAAAAAATAAAAAGAATATTTGGGAAGTTTATACTCATAACGGAAGAGAAGAGACAGGCGTGGATTTAAAATATTGGTTAAAAAAAATACAACAATTAAATTGTGGTGAAATTTTAGTAACTTCAATTGACCATGAAGGTACCAAAAAAGGTTTTGATTTAGATTTGTTAAATTTTCTTAAAAAAGAAGAAATTCAAACACCATTAATTTTTTGTGGTGGTTGTGGATCTTTAGAACACATTAAAAAAATTAAAAAAAATCTTAAGGAAGAAGCAATAGCAATCTCGAGCATTCTTCATTATAATTTATCAACAATAAAAAAAATCAAAAAAACTATAAATGTCTAAAGAAATAATTATTATTGATTATGGTTTAGGAAATATATTAAGTCTTAAGAATACTTTAGAACATTTAGGCTTTAAAGTTAATTATTTAAGCACAAGTCAAAAAAAAATAAGTGATATTTATATAATACCTGGAGTTGGTTCTTTCAAAAAAGCAATGACTTTAATTAAAAAAAAAAAAATTGATATTTTTATAAACAAATTGGTTCAAAAAAAAACTCCAATAATAGGCATTTGTTTGGGCATGCAAATTATGGGTACTTGGGGTTATGAAGATGGAAAAACAAAAGGACTAGGTTTAATTGATTTTTCTATAAAAAAACTTCCTATAGAAAATAAAAAAACTAAATTACCTAATATTGGGTGGAAAAAAGTTAATTTTTCTTTTGAAAAATTACTCTTTTTAAAAAAATTTAATAATAAAAAGTTTTATTTTGTTCATTCATTTGCTATTCAAAAAATTAAAAAAGAAATTGAAATTGCAAAATCAAAGTTTGGAGATGCAAATTTTATATCAGCTATTAAGAAAAATAATTTAGTTGGTTTTCAATTTCATCCAGAAAAAAGTGGCGAACAAGGTTTAAAATTATTAAAAGCAACAATTAATGGAATGCTATGAGTAAATTAATCGGTGATTACGGACTACCTAGAAAAGTTTTATTCTGTAAAAAATGTGTCATCTCAAATCAAAGACCTTCCTCTACTGTTGAATTTAAATCAAAAAGAGAGGAAAAAAAAAATTCTATCAATTTTGATAAAGATCAAGTTTGTTCTGCCTGTAAATTTACAGAAATAAAAAAAAAAATTGATTGGAATAAAAGAGAGAAAGAACTTGTTAATTTACTCGACAAGCATAGAAAAAAAAGTGGTTATGATGTAATTGTACCTGGCAGCGGTGGAAAAGACAGCAGCTTCACATCTCATATTCTAAAAACTAAATATGGCATGAACCCTTTGACAGTAACATGGTCTCCCCATTTATATACCGAAATTGGATGGAAAAACTTTTTTAATTGGAGTCATGTTGGTGGTTTGGATAACATGCTTTATACGCCTAACGGTGTTTTACATAGGCACTTAACATCTTTAGCATTCAAAAATTTACTAAATCCTTTTCAGCCATTTATTGTTGGACAGAGAATAATCGGACCACTTATGGCTCAAAAATTTGGTATTTCACTTATTATGTATGGAGAAAATCAAGCTGAGTATGGCAACAAGATATCAGAAAATAATTCACCTAAAATGAATAATAAATTTTTTTCATCAAAATCAATTAACGAAATTAAATTTGGAGGATTAAGCATTAAAGAAATAATGAAGAGTTTCAAATATAAAGCCAAAGATTTTACTCCATACTTACCTTTAAGTGAAAAAGAGATAATTAAAAATAAAATTGAAGTCCATTATTTAGGCCATTATAAAAAATGGGACCCTCAGGAATGTTTTTATTATGCTTCTGAGAATACAGGCTTTAAGCCCAACGAGACTCGAACGGAAGGATCTTATTCAAAATATTCAAGTATTGATGATAAAATTGATACTTTTCATTATTACACTACTTTAATCAAATTTGGAATTGGGCGAACAACTTATGATGCCGCTCAAGAAATAAGAAATGATAAAATTACAAGAGAAGAGGGAGTGAGTTTGGTACACAAATATGATCAAGAATTTCCAAGTAAATATTTTAGCGAATTTTTGAATTATATTTCAGTTTCTGAGTCTGAATTTTGGCAAATAATTAATAAATTTAGGTCAAAACATTTATGGGAATTTAATAAAAGCTCAAAAAAATGGAAACTTAAGCATCAAGTTCAATAATTTTATATAAATATTGACGAATTCTGTTTATTCTATAGTATATGTTCATAAAATGAACATTAATAAAAACACATTACTTTTTAACATTTTAAGAAAAATAGCTAACAAGCCTGACTCCACTCAAAGAGATATGGCAAAGAGTTTGGATATTAGCTTAGGAAAACTTAACTATTGCCTTAAAGCATTGAAGGAAAAAGGGTTAATTAAAATCAATAATTTTAGAAAGAGTAAAAGTAAGTTGGGTTATATGTATCTTTTAACTCCAAGAGGCGTAAGTCAAAAAACTCAACTGACAATAAACTTTATGAAAAGAAAGTTAAAAGAGTATGATGAACTTAAAAATGAGTTAGATAAAAATAAAAAAAATTAATCTCAATTACTTACAAAATCATCATGCGTAATAAAAAAGCTCTTATAATTGGATACGGAAGAATGGGAAAGATTTACTTTAATATTTTGAGAGAACTAGGTTTCAAATCGATAGATATAATTGAAAAAAACAAATTTAGAACTGATGAAAAAAAAAATTTTAATTCAATTAAAGTTAGAATTTATAAATCTTACAATTCTAATATAAAAAAAGAAAACTATTTTATTGTTATTATTGCAACAACTACTGATAAAAAATTTGAATTTATTAAAAGGATAGCTTCAGAAAAAATAAAGCATTTTTATATTGAAAAACCAGTTGCTTGTTCATTAGCAGAATGTGATCAAATCAAAAAAATTCAAAGAAAATATAAATTTAAAATTGGCATAAACCACCAATCTAGATTTACTAATGAAATTGTTGATATATTTAAGATTGTAAAAAAATATAAGAAGGATGAGCTAATTAGTATGAATTTAATTGCAGGAAATATTGGTTTGGCTATGAACGGTACACACATAATTGAGCTATTTAATTTTTTAGTTGGAAAACCAATTAATAAAGTTAATGCTATTTTTGAAAAAAAACTCTCTTTAAACCCAAGAGGTAAAAAATTTCGTGATTTTGCAGGGCAAATTTATTGTAGGAATTCTGAGAATAAGACATTAACAATTAATACATCAAATAAAATATCTCACGGATTTAATATTTTTTTTAATTTTAGAAATGGTTTTATATTTTTAGATTATTTAAGAGAAAATATTTATTTTAATTTTAGAAAAAAAAAATATTTTAACAAAAATTCAAATTTTTATGGATTGCCTTCAATAATCAAATTTAAAAAAACTTCTTTATCATCAATAAAATCTGGATCTAAAAAAAGCATTTCAAACTTCTTAGATGGTAAAAAAATTTCAAATATTCACGAAAGTATCAATGTGGTAAAAATTTTATCTGCTGCTTATCACTCAAGTTTAAATAGAGGCTTCACCGTAAAATTAAATAATTTTAAAAAAAACTACACATTTAAATGGGCTTAAAAAAAAATTCAAAAAAACTTTTACACGTTTCAATAATTGGTGCAGGCTATATGGCAGAAGAACATATAAAAGCACTTAAGAAATTCAAAAATGTTAAGATTTTAGGAATAATGAGTAAAAAAGGAATAAGCGCATCTAAGTTATCAAAAAAATACAAAATTAAAAATGTATGCACCGATATTAAAAGTCTCTATGAAAGAACTCCAGTGGACTTATTAATTGTTGCTGTGACAGAAACAAATGTAAAAGAAATTATTATCCAGGCACTTAATTACCCTTGGAAAATTTTCTCAGAAAAGCCATTAGGATTAAATTACTCTGAAAGTAAAGAAATTTGTCAAATGGCAAAAATATTAAAAAGAGAAAAAGATGTTGCGGTTGGTTTCAATAGGAGAAATTATGAGAGCACTAAACATATTCTATCAAATATAAGCTTCAAGAAAAGATTAATACAAATATCAGATCAACAAGATATTTATGATAGTAGAGTAGTTAACCTCCCAATAGATATAAAAAAAAACTGGATGTTTGCAAACTCAATACATTTAATCGATTATGCTAATATTTTTTGTAGAGGAAAAATAAGAGATTTGAAAAGGAAAAATTTTTTTTTAGATAAAAAATCAAAAATATTGACCTTTTCAGCGTCTTTCACTTCTGGTGATGTGCTTATATATAAAGCTTTATGGAATATACCAGGACCTTGGAGTGTAATTATTACAAATAATAAAAAGTCATATAAATTAGAACCTTTAGAAGTATTAAAAATAAAAAAAAAAAATTCAAGACAGTACGAGAAAATAAATATAAAGAATTGTGAAAAAGATGGAATTAAACCTGGATTATACAATCAGACAATGGAACTGATAAAATTTGCTAATAATAAAAAAAATAACCTTTGTAGCTTAAAAGACTCACATCAAGTTATGAATTTAACAGATAGAATTTATGAAGATTGGAAACATTAAAATTGGTTCAAATTATAAACCTGTCGTGATAGCTGAATTAGGAATTAATCATAACGGATCAATAGAAAGAGCTATTAAAATTGCAGATGCTGCTATCAATAGTGGAGCAAAAATTATTAAGCACCAAACCCACATACCTGAAGATGAAATGTCATTAGAGGCAAAAAAAATAAAACCTGGAAACTCCAACACAAATATTTTTGACATAATTAAAAACTGTTCATTGAATGAAGAGGATGAGTTTAAGCTTATGAGATATATTCAAAAAAAAAAAGTAGTATTCATAAGCACACCTTTTTCGAGGAAAGCAGTTGACAGACTAATTAAGTTCAAAATTCCTGCGTTTAAAATTGGCTCTGGAGAATGTAATAACTATTTACTCGTTGAATATATTGCTAAACAAAAAAAACCAATAATTTTAAGTACAGGGATGAACTCTATTCAATCCATAAAACCATCCGTAAAAATCTTTGAAAAATTTAAAAATCCTTACGCTTTACTTCATTGTACAAATATCTACCCAACACCTGCTAGTTTGATAAGGTTAGATGACCTTTTAACTTTAAAAAAAAACTTCCCCAAAGCAATTATTGGCTTATCAGATCACAGTTCTAATATTTATGCATCTTTAGGTGCTATTGCGCTAGGAGCATCAATTATAGAGAAACACTTTGTTGATACTAAAAAAACTACAGGACCGGATATATCAGCCTCAATGGATAAAGGTGAACTAAAAGATCTAATTTTTGGAGCTGAACAAATTTTCTTATCTAAAGGATCAAATAATAAAAAACCAGTAAAAGAGGAGACAAAAACTATTAATTTTGCTTTTGCATCAGCTGTAGCTACTAAAAATTTGTATCCCGGAGAAAAATTAAGCCTAAAAAATTTTTTTTTAAAGCGTCCTGGTATAGGTGATTTTAATATTCATAACTATAAAAAACTAATTGGAAAAAAATTAAAGAAAGCGATTAAAGAAAATACCCTAATAAAAAAAACTCATATTTAAAACCAAAATGAAAAAAATCTTACTAGTCACAGAGAGAAGAGCTGATTACAGTCGATTTAAAGAAATTTTGAAAGAAATAAATAATCACGCCTCTTTAAAATACGTTCTAGTAGTAACAGGCATACACTTAGAAAATTCTTATGGCAAAACAATTAATGAAATTATCAAAGATGGATTTAAGGTTTCGTATAAATTTAAAATGTTTGATAAAAGATATCTTAAAAAAGATGATATTGGAGGAATGAGTAGAGCTTTAGCAAGATGTTTCAAAAACCTAACAAAAATTATAGAAATTGAAAAACCTAATTTTATATTGTCGGGTTTTGACATTGCTGCGAATTTTTCACTTACTACGATAGGTGCTCATATGAATATTCCTGTTGGCCACATTCAAGGCGGAGAAGTTTCAGGAAATATTGATGAGTCATTGAGACATGCAATGAGCAAGTTTTCACACATACATTTTGTCTCTAATACTGATGCGCAAAAAAGACTTATTAAAATGGGCGAGCAAAAAAAATCAATTTACAAAGTTGGCTGTCCATCAATAGATGCTTTAATTAATACTAAAGATCGTTCTAACTATTATATGAAAACAAAATATAACTTAAATTTAAAAGAAAAATATATACTGGTGATACAACATCCAGTTACAAGTGAAAAAAAATTAATTAAAAAACATATTGATAATATTTTCAAAGCATTAAAAAATTTCAAATATAAAATTTTCTTTATATTGCCTAATAATGATTACGGGGCGAAAACAATTGTAAACAAAATCAAAGTGAGCAAAATGTTGTATGCTAGCCATTTAGAATTAGCTGACTATAAAACTTTATTAAAAAATTGTGAAATAATATTAGGAAACTCGAGTTCAGGAATTCATGAAGCTGCTACATTTAAAAAACCAGCTGTTAATATTGGATCTAGACAACAGGGAAGATTTAAAGGAAAAAATGTCATTGATGTTGGAAATTATAGAAACGAAATAGAAAAAGGAATTAAAAAGGCATTTAGTAAAGATTTTAATAAAAAACTTAAAAATATCATAAATCCTTACGGCGCAGGAGGTTCATCAAAAAAAATAGTAAAAATTATTAAAAATTTAAAATTACATGAAATTAAGACTCAAAAGCAAAACTCATATTAATAAAAAATGGGAAAAATACTCATAATTGGATCAAACGGGTATATCGGGAACCCTCTTAAAAATATTCTTAAAAGTAAACATCAACTGGTTTTACCATCTCATAAATTATCACAGATTGATGTTTTAAAAAAAAATTCATTAGCTAAATATATTAAATCAGACATTGATATTATAATTAATTTAAGCGGTCAAATAACAAAAAAAAAAGTATTTAAAAAAATTATAGTTGATGGAAATAAAAATATTATTGATTTAATTAATAGAGTTAATAAAGAAATTATTTATATATTTTTTTCTACATGCTTAATTTATGGACATAAAGTACTTCCTGCGACAGAAAAATCAAAATTAGCTCCTATGAATTCTTATGCAAGACTTAAACAAAAAGCTGAAACTTATATTAAAAAAAAAGTAAATAAATTCAGAATTTTAAGATTAGCAAATGTGTATGGTGATAATTATAAAAATGGTTTCTTTAAAAAATTTTTTGATGATATTCGATCTAAAAAAAAGATAACTTTTTCAAATATATTAACATATAGAAATTTAATTCATTTAAATGACGCTATAAAAAGTGTTGATTATCTTATTAAAAATAAAAAAGTCAAAAAATTGGAAAAACTTATTATTAATGTAGGAAATGAGAACATCAAATTATCTAAAATTGAGAAAATATTTTCATCGCACTTTAAAGATAAATTAGAAATAAATGACAAAAAGATTTCAATTAAAAAAGACTCATCCCAATTAATATGTACGAAAAAACTTAATAGTATAGCTAAATGGAGAAAAAAAAAAATTTCTAATACGTTATTAGCTATTTTAAAAAAGAATGAAAAATATATTTAAAAATAAAATTATTCTTATTACTGGTGCCAGCGGGACAATTGGAAGCGCAATAGTTCTAAAAATATTAAAATCTCAAAATTTTAAAGTTGTAAGAGCTATGAGCAATGATGAAAATGGCTTACACGAACTTTTGGAGAATATAGATGTAAATTTAACTTCATTTAATCTGAAAGATAGAATGAAAAAAAAAAAATTCAGAATACTATATGGAGACATAAGAGATTATAATCGGTGTTTAAGTGCAACAAAAAATGTAGACATAGTCATTCATGCAGCAGCAATGAAGCATATCTCTATATGTGAATATAATCCTGAAGAAACTATTAAAACCAATATACTGGGAACTAAAAATATTTTAAACGCTTGTAAAGCTAATAAAGTAAAAAAATTAATAATAGTTAGTACGGACAAAGCTGCGTACCCAACAAGTGATATGGGAAAATCTAAAAGAAAAGCAGAAAATCTTGCTCTGACATTTAATGAAAAGGCAAAAAATCCAGTAACTAAAATATCATGTGTAAGATTTGGAAATGTGCTTGGATCAAGAGGCTCAGTTATTCCAAGGTTTATAAAACAGATAAACTCAAAAAAATTGATACATTTGTCCTCAAAAAATATGACCAGATTTGTAATGACTATTGATGATGCAGTTAGACTAATCTTTAAATCATTGAAACTAATGAAAGGTAGTGAAATCTTTATTTTTAAAAGCATGTATTCAATAAAAATTTTAGATTTAGCAGAGGTATTAAAAAAATTTTACAGTAAACATATTAAAAATATAAGAATAAAAATTACTGGGGTCAGCGTTAAAGAAAAATTTAGTGAAATTTTAATGACAGAAAAAGAGTATAAATCTTCTATAGAAAAAAATGATATGTATATTATTAATTTTAAAAAAATCGGATCTAAAAAAAAGATGAACTATTACGATTTAAAAAATATAGATTCAAGGAATACAAAATTACTTAAAAAAGATCAGATTTTAAAAATATTAATTAAAAACAAAATACTTCTTTAATTGTATTTATATAAAGAATGAAGAAAAAACATATAATTGGTATAATTTTAGCACGCAAAGGTTCAAAAAGATTGAAAGATAAAAATTTGAAAATTGTTCACAAAAATAAAAGCTTAATTAAATCAACTATTTTTTTCTCAAAAAAATTAAATTTCTTAAGGAAAGTAATCTTATCTTCAGATGATTTTAGAATTATAAAAATTTGCAAAAAGGAAGGAATTTTAACTCCAGGATTAAGACCAAAAAAATTATCAGGAGATAAAATCTCATCAGAGTCTGTTTCAAAATATTTAGTAAAATGGTATGAAAAAAAATTTGGAAAAATAGATGGTATTTTACTATTACAACCAACTACACCTTTTAGGAATATAAAAAAATTTAAAGAGGCATATAAATTATTTTCTAAAAAAACGGTAGATATTATTGGGGTTTCGAAAATTTTTAAAAATCCGTCAAATTTCTTTTTTTTTAATAAAAAAAAAATAGAAAGGTTAAAGTATAAAAAATTTGAAAATATGTTTTTTATTGATGGTTCGATGTTTTTTATAAAAAGAAAAACGCTATTTAAGTTAAATACTTTTGTTCCTAAAAAATTTTATCCTATGATGAATGAAAAAATTAAATATTCAATTGATATTGATTATTTAAAAGATTTAAAACTTGCAAAACTTATACAAAATGAAGATTTTTAATTTAGAATTCCTGCCTCCAAAAAAAAATAAGATTGCTATTTTAGATAATGCAGGTTCGAGTCTAATTAGAAATACAATTAAGCAAAAAAACCTTCCAATAATTACTATTCGAAAAAACAATAAAATAAATATTTTAATTTTTTTCTACTCTTTATTTCAGAGCTATAAGTATAGCAAAGGTCAAAGATATATAATTGCATATATTAAATATTTAAAACCAAAAATTATTATAAGCCATATTGA
>CACGPY010000010.1 GCA_902575095.1 uncultured Pelagibacteraceae bacterium | reverse complement strand
TCTTTAATCCCCTTTGCTTTATATGGCTCAACTGGTTTCAAACTCTTTATATCTGCTGCAATTTTTGAAACTAATTCTTTATCTACTCCATTAATCTTAATTATCGTTTGTTTCTCTACTGTAATTTTTATCTCTTTCGGGATCTTAAAGTTTACATCATGGCTAAATCCAATTTGTAAATTTAAGAACTCACCTTTTAAATTAGCTCTAAAACCTACACCACTGAGTTCTAAAGTTTTCTCATGGCCTGAAGAAACTCCAGTGATTGCGTTATTAATTAAACTTCGGTATGTACCCCACATAACTGAGGTTTTTTTATCTATTTTCTTATCAAGTGGTTCTAGTTTAAACTCACCTTCATTTAATTTAGATGAAAAAATTTTATCATTTATCGTTAACTTTTTAGTTCCTTTTGGTCCAGTGATAGTTAAGTCAGCACCATCAATTTTAATAGAGGAGTCTTTTGGGATAATAATATTTTTTTTACCAATTTTAGACATTAAAATACCCTACAAATTACTTCACCGCCAACGTTGTTTTTCCTTGCTTCAGCATCACTCATTACTCCTTTTGGAGTAGATAAAATTGCTAAACCTAAACCATTCATAACTTTTGGAATGCTCGTTGCCCTTGAATAAACTCTTCTCCCAGGTTTTGAAATTCTTTTAATTTCTTTTATAACTGGGTTACCCTCATAATACTTTAGTGAAATTTTTAAACTTGTCTTATTATTTTCAGTTTTCTCTATAAAATAATCTTTTATGTAACCTTCGTTTTTTAATATTTCTAAGATATTTTTTCTAAAATTCGAAGAAGGTATTTCAACTGAATTTAACGATCTCATTTGACCATTTCTAATTCTTGAAAACATATCTCCAATAGGGTCTGTAAATGTCATTTTTCTCCTACCAACTTGATTTTGTTATTCCAGGAATTTTACCAGCAGACGCCATGTCTCTTAATGCAATTCTGGATATTTTTAATTTTCTATAAACACCATGTGGTCTACCCGAAACTTCACATCTATTTCTAATTCTGATTTTGGCAGAGTTTTTTGGTAGTTTATTCAATTTTAATTGTGCTTCAAATCTTTCTGACAGCTCTAATTTTCTATTATTAATAATTTTTTTTAGAGCCGCTCTTTTTTTTTCATATTTTTTAACTAGTTTTATTCTTTTCAAGTTTTTTTGTATTGCGCTTGTTTTTGCCATTTTTTTCCTTAGTTTAATTTATCGTTTAATGGGAAATTAAATTCTTTAAGTAACTCTAATGTTCCATTTTTATTTGAGCTGGATGTAACGATAGTTATATCTAGACCTCTTATTTTGTCTACTTTATCAAAGTTTACCTCTGGGAATACAATGTGCTCTTTAATTCCAAATGAATAATTAAAAGAACTATCAATTCCTTTTGAAGATAAGCCTCTAAAGTCTTTAATTCTTGGTAAAGCTATATTTACCAGTCTATCAATAAACTCATACATTTTTTTAGACCTCAAGGTTACTTTTACTCCAGCATTAGATCCTTTTCTTGTTTTAAAATTTGAGATAGATTTTTTAAATTTTGTAATCACAGGTTTCTGCCCAGATATTAAAGCCATATCATCGACGCAAGCTTTTATCTTTTTTCCATCAGACGCGTCTTCGCCAAGACCCATATTTAATACTATCTTTTTAATTTTTGGCGCATCATGTTTATTTTTTAAAGATAGTTTACTAATCAATTTAGCAACTATTTCTTTGTCATATATCGTTTTAAGTCTTGGCATTATTTTTTACTCACTTTTTTTTGTGTAGTCTTTTTTTCATCTAAATTTTTAACATTTGATTGATGTATAAAGCTTTCTTTGGAAATAATTCCACCTTTATTTTCTTTAGTTGGTTTCGTATGTCTTTTAATCATATTAATTGATTTAATTTTTAATTTATTTAATTTTCTGTTTATTTCTAAAATTTCTCCTGTTTTGCCTTTATCTTTGCCTGAGATAATTTTTACCTGTAATCCTTTTTTTAACATCATTTTAAAGTACCTCCGGTGCTAGAGAAATTATTTTAGTATGGCCTCTAGTTCTTAATTCTCTTGTTACTGGTCCAAATATTCTAGTTCCAATCGGTTCACCTTTATCGTCAGTTAAAACAACAGCATTCTTATCAAACTGAACTTTTGAACCATCATCTCTATAAATTTCTTTTCTTGTTCTTACGACAACAGCTTTGTGCACAGCTCCTTTTTTAACCTTACCTTTAGGTATAGCATCTTTAACACTGATTACTATTATATCGCCAACGGATGCATACCTTCTTTTTGAACCTCCAAGAACTTTTATGCACTCAACTCTTTTAGCGCCTGTATTATCTGCCACTGTCAGTTCTGTTTGAATTTGAATCATTTTTCTATTACCTGCCAAGTTTTCTTTTTAGAAATAGGTTTACACTCTATTATTGAAACTTTTTCACCTTCTTTGAACTTATTTTTCTCATCATGAGCATGATATTTTTTCGATCTTTTAATTACTTTTTCGTAAAAAGGATGTTTAAACTTTCTTGTTACTTCAACAACAATCGTTTTGTTATTTTTTGCACTAGTAACTATTCCTTTTAAAACTTTTTTTGTCATTTTGAGTTCTTTATAGTTGTATATAATCTAGCAATACTTTTTTTTATCTCATTATATTGAGCAGGATTATTTATTTGGTTATTAATTTTTTTAAATCTAATATTAAATAAATCTCTCTTTAAAGTTAGGATTTTTTTCTCAGCTTGATCTTTTGTCAATTTTTTATCTTCTTTTTTTTTAGCCATTATCTTTTCACAAATTTTGTTTTTATTGGTAATTTAGCTGAAGCTTTATATAAAGCCTCTCTCGCAATTTCTTCACTAACTCCATCAATTTCAAATATAATTCTTCCTGGTTTTACTCTACAAGCATAGTACTCTGGAGAACCTTTGCCTTTTCCCATTCTAACTTCTGTAGGTTTTTTTGATACTGGAATATTAGGAAAAATTCTAGTCCACACTTTACCAGTTCTTTTCATGTATCTGGTTAATGCGACTCTTGCTGCTTCGATTTGTTTTCCAATAATTCGCTCAGGCTGAATAGCTTTAAGACCAAATTGTCCATAATTAAGTTTTACTGCCCTAGCAGCGTTTCCGTGAATTCTACCTTTAAATGCTTTTCTATATTTAGTTCTGACTGGCTGTAGCATTCTTTACCCTTTCTTTTTTTTCCTTTTCAACGTCTTTGGCCATTAATTCACCTTTGTAAATCCAAACTTTAACTCCAATTATTCCATATGTTGTCAATGCTTCGGCAAATCCATAATCAATATCAGCTCTAAGTGTGTGCGAAGGTATGCTTCCCTCTCGTAACCACTCTGTTCTGGCTATTTCATTGCCTGCTAATCTTCCGCTTAGCATCACTTTTATTCCTTTTGCATTTAATCTCATTGCCGATTGCATTGCTCTTTTCATAGCTCTTCTATAGGCAACACGTTTGACTAATTGTTGTGCAATGTTTTCAGCAACTAAATTTGAATTTAGTTCTGGTTTTTTGATCTCTTTAATATTAACGTTTACATCGCTGTCTGTAATTTTCATAATATTTTTTTTTATTTTTTCTATATCAGCTCCCTTTTTTCCAATTACAAATCCTGGTCTTGAAGTATGAATTGATACGGTACATTTTTTAGAGGATCGCTCTATAATAATTTCTGATACACCTGAGTTCGTTATGTTTTTCTTAATATATTTTCTAATTTTAAAATCCTCTATTAAGAATTTCCCGAAGTCCTTTTTTTTGGCAAACCATGTAGAATCCCAACCTCTATTGATACCTAGTCTTAAACCTATTGGATTAATTTTTTGTCCCATTATTTATTAACCTTCTTTTCCTTTTTTTCCTCTAAGATAATAGTAATCCTACTAAATGGTTTTTTAATAGGGCTTGCTCTACCTTTTGCTCTAGGTCTAAATCTTTTCATTACAAGTGATTTTCCAACATAAGCCTCTTTTACAAATAAATTATCAATATCAAATTGGTAATTGTTCTCAGCATTTGAAATAGCAGATTTTACTGTTTTGCTAACATCTTTAGCTATTCTTTTTCTAGAAAATTCTAAGTCTCTTAAAGCGATATCTGCTTTTTTTCCTTTTATAAAATTGCAAACAAGAGCTAACTTTCTAGGGCTCGTTCTTACGTTTTTATTTATAGCTTTGACTAATGAGTTATTCTTTTCCATTATTTTTTATCTCCCTCTGGTTTGGCAGTCGCAGGAGATGCTGCTGCAGCTTTTTTATCTGCAGGGGTGTGACCTTTAAAAGTTCTTGTCGGTGCAAACTCACCCAACTTATGTCCGACCATCTCTTCAGAAATAGTAATTGGTATAAAGGATTTTCCGTTATGGATCATAAAACTGTGTCCAACAAAATCAGGTATTATTGTTGAATTTCTAGACCAAGTTTTTATTGGTTTTTTATTTGGTGCATCCTTAAGTTTATCAATTTTCTTTAATAAACTTGGGTGCACAAATGGACCTTTCCAAATAGATCTAGTCATTATTTTTTCCTTTTCTTTCTTCTTGTGATAATTAATTTATCACTCCTTTTTGGTCTTCTTGTTTTAAGTCCCTTAGCAGATTGTCCCCATGGTGATACAGGGCTTCTACCACCTGACGTTTTACCCTCACCTCCTCCATGTGGGTGATCAACTGGGTTCATAGCTACACCTCTAGTTTGAGGTCTTTTTCCTCTCCACCTATTTCTGCCTGCTTTACCTATTTTAATATTTTTTTGATCAGGATTAGATACAGTTCCAATTGTAGCAATGCATGAACTGCTTACTTTTCTGCTTTCACCTGAAGAAAGTTTTAAAATAGCATAATCTCCATCGTAACCTGACAACGTTACAGATGATCCAGCTGATCTTGCTAACTTGGATCCATTTCCAGGAATTAACTCTACATTATGTATTGAGGTTCCTGGCGGTATATCTTTTAATTCTAATGAATTACCAATTTTAATTTCAACATTTTTACCTGACTCTATAACATCTCCTTGTTTAAGACCTTGAGGACATATAATGTAAGCTTTTTCATTATCCTTATATGTAATCAAAGCTATATAGGCAGTTCTATTTGGATCATATTCTATTCTTTCTACTGTTGCTGGAACATTTTTCTTTTTTCTATAAAAATCAATTACTCTATACTTATGCTTTGATCCACCGCCGATATGTCTGGATGTGATACGACCATTATTATTTCTTCCGCCTGTAAAGTTTTGACCTTTTGTTAAAGGTTTGTATGGAGCTCCTTTCCATAAATTACTTTTATCTATGACAACAGTGCCACGAGTAGATTTTGTATAAGGTTTAAAGGTTTTTAAAGCCATGACTAAATTCCGGTTGTAAGATCAATACTTTGACCTTTTTTTAAAGTTATTATTGCTTTTTTATATCCGCTCTTTACAGATTTCTTTCCTTGCTTCATTTTAAATTTGGCCTTCTGATTTATAATATTTATTTTTATTACATTTACCTTAAACAGTTTTTCTATATTATTTTTTATCGTTTTTTTATTTGCCTTTTCATGAACTTTAAAGACTGTTTTATTTTGCTCTGACAAAATCGTAGCTTTTTCAGTTATAATTGGGTTTCTTATTGAGTCTATAAAATTAATTTTTTTCATTCAAAACTCTTTGTTGTATTTTTTTGGCTGATGAGGAGGTAATTATAACGTTCTTATATTTAAATAAATCATAAATATTAGTACCTTCCTCATTTATTAATTTTAAATTTTTAATGTTACGTGCAGATTTATTTATATTTTTTAAAGAGTTGTTATCTGAAATGATGAGAGCATTAGCTAATTTATTTTTAATGAGAAACTTGTTAAATTCTTTTGTTTTTTTAATTTCTTTTTTTACATCTGCTAAAATGTGTAAATTTTTATCTAAATTTTTTTTGGATAAAGTTTGAGCCAAAGCAAGCTTTCTAACTTTTTTATTAATCTTTTTAACCTTGTACGCAGCACCTTTTGGACCATGTGCAACACCCCCGCCCACAAATAGAGGGGCTTTTTTACTAGCATGTCTAGCTCCACCGCCACCTTTTTGAGGAACTATTTTTTTCGTAGATCCCTTAATCTCGTTTCTTTGTTTTGTTTTAGCTGTTCTTGGTTTTGAATGATTGAGCTGCCAATCTATAACAAACTTAATTAATTTATGGTTAACTTTTAATTTTACTAATTTATCAGATATTTCTATCGAATCTGATTTTGCTCCATCAATATTTAAAACAGGAAACTTCATTTTATTTTTTTCCTTTCTTAGCAGCTGCAGCTTTAATTTTCGCATCATGTTTTTCTTTAATAGTTTTTCTGCTAACATTTTTAACTGACTCTCTTAAAAAAACTGTTGAATTTTTTGAGCCCGGAATAGATCCTTTTAAATACAGTAGATTATTTTCCAAATCCGATTTTACGACTTCTAAATTTAACATCGTTCTTAATTTATCTCCCATGTGTCCAGCCATTTTTTTTCCTTTAAAAACTTTTCCGGGATCTTGTCTTTGTCCAGTTGAGCCGTGAGATCTATGAGAAACTGAAACACCGTGGGAAGCTCTCAAACCACCAAAATTCCATCTTTTCATTACTCCTGCAAACCCTTTTCCAATTGTTTTTGATCTTACATCTAAAAATTTCTTGTCTTTAAAAATCTCTAAACCTAATTCATTTCCTTCTTTGTATTGATCATTATTATCCACTCTAAATTCTTTAAGAATTTTTTTAGGCTCAGTGTTTTTCTTAGCAAAATAACCTTTCATTTGTTTTGTTAATTTGGAGTTTTTGAGTTTAAAAAAACCAACTTTTACAGCTGAATACCCTCTTTTCTCTTTTGATATCACATCAAGAACTCTTCCCTTTTCAACCTTTATAACAGTTACAGGCACTGACTGACCACTTTCCATGAACTCTCTTGTCATCCCAATCTTTGTTCCTATTAATCCAATGCTCATAATTTATATCTTTATTTCAATATCTACACCTGAAGCTAAATCTAATTTCATTAAAGCCTCTACTGTTTGTGGTGTGGGTTCTATTATATCTATTAACCTTTTATGAGTTCTTGACTCAAACTGTTCTCTACTTTTTTTATCAATATGAGGTGATCTTAAGACAGTATATCTTTCAATTCTTGTTGGCAAAGGAATAGGTCCTTTTACTTGTGCACCAGTTCTTTTTGCAGTATTCACAATCTCCTCGGTCGATAAGTCTAATATTTTATTATCGTAAGCCTTCAGGTGAATTCTAATATTTTGATTTTCCATAAATTAAGCTAATTTCTTTGTTACTTCATCCTGAACATTTTGAGGGACTTTATCGTAATGACTAAACTGCATTGTATATTGAGCTCTTCCTTGTGTTGAAGAACGTAAATTATTTATGTATCCAAACATGTTTGCTAAAGGAACAGTAGCGTTAATCACTGTAGCATTCCCTCTAGCTTCTGTGGATGCAACTTGACCCCTCCTACTATTTAGATCTCCAATTACGTCTCCCATAAATTCCTCTGGGGTTACCACTTCAACCTTCATCATAGGCTCTAATAACTTTAAAGTAGCTTTCGTGCACGCTTCCCTGAAACACATTCTCGATGCTATTTCAAACGCAAGCACACTTGAGTCAACATCGTGATGCAAACCATCTAAAATTGTTACTTTATAATCTATAACTGGAAATCCTGCTAATATTCCACTATCTGCAACACTTAAAACACCTTTCTCCACTCCTGGAATGAATTCTTTAGGTATAGCCCCACCTTTAATTTTATTATCAACCTCTCTTCCTTTGCCAGGTTCTAATGGATCTACACTTAATGTTACTTTAGCAAATTGTCCTGAACCACCGCTTTGTTTTTTATGAATATAAGTTACTTCGGAAGAACCAAGAATTGTCTCTCTATAAGCTACTTGAGGTGCACCAACATTAGCTTCGACTTTAAATTCTCTTTTCATTCTATCTACAATAATATCTAAATGTAATTCACCCATACCTTTAATGATTGTTTGACCAGACTCTTCGTCAGAGCTAACTCTAAATGAAGGATCCTCTTTTGCCAATCGATTTAAAGCTTCTCCCATTTTTTCTTGGTCGCCTTTTGTTTTAGGCTCAACTGCAATCTCAATTACTGGGTCTGGGAACTCCATAGGCTCTAATAATACAGGTTTATTTTGGTCACATAATGTATGGCCTGTAATTGTATTTTTCAAACCAGCGAGCGCAACAATATCTCCTGTAGTAGCCTCTTTAATATCTTCTCTTGAATTTGCATGCATTAACAGCATCCTGCCAACTCTTTCTGATTTTTCGGTAGACGAGTTGTAAACAGCTGTACCAGCCTGTAATTTTCCAGAATATATACGTATAAATGTCAGTGAACCAACAAATGGATCGTTAGCAACTTTGAAAGCTAGTGCAGAAAACGGTTCGCTGTCTTCAAATTTCATTTGTAATTTTTCTTCAGAGTTTAATTTGGTAGCTTCAATTGAGCCAATATCTTTCGGGCTTGGTAAATAATCAATAACTGCATCCAATAAAGGTTGAACACCCTTATTCTTAAAGGCTGACCCAGTTAAAATCGGTACGAAATTAAAATTTAATGTGCCTTTTCTTATACATTTAATTAAGTCTGACTCTGAAGGTTCTTTGCCTTCTAGATAAGCCTCCATTAACTTTTCATCTTCTTCTACAGCAGTTTCAACTAAATTTTGTCTATATTTTTTTGCTTTATCTTTAAGATCATCTGGAATATCTACGTAGTCAAACTTAGCACCAAGATCTTCGTTTTGCCAAACAACACCTTTCATTTTAACTAAATCAACTACACCTTTTAAATCAGCCTCTGCTCCAATTGGTAATTGTAGAGGTAAAGGTTTACATCCTAAACGTTCCTTGATCATATCTACACAACGATAGAAATCAGCTCCAGTTCTATCTAGTTTATTAACAAAACAAATTCTTGGCACTTTATATTTATCAGCTTGTCTCCAAACAGTTTCAGATTGTGGTTCTACACCGGCAACGCCATCAAATACTGCTACGGCTCCATCTAAAACTTTTAATGATCGTTCAACCTCAATTGTAAAATCAACGTGACCTGGCGTATCTATAATGTTGATTCTATGATCACGCCAAAAACAAGTGGTCGCAGCAGATGTTATTGTGATTCCTCTTTCTTGCTCTTGTTCCATCCAATCCATTGTTGCAGCACCATCGTGTACTTCGCCAATTTTATGACTTTTTCCTGTATAATATAAAACTCTTTCAGTTGTAGTTGTTTTGCCAGCATCAATATGAGCCATGATACCAATATTTCTGTATTTATCTAAAGTGTACTTAGCCATAATTTTTTACCATCTGAAATGGGCAAAGGCTTTATTTGACTCTGCCATCTTGTGTGTGTCTTCTCTTTTCTTAATTGCTGAACCTTTATTTTGTGATGCATCAAGTATCTCAGCATATAATTTTTCTGCCATAGTTTTATTTTTTCTTTTTCTAGTTGCATCCATAATCCATCTTAATGCTAACGCCTGGGCTCGTTTAGCTTTTACTTCTACTGGAACTTGGTAAGTCGCTCCACCAACTCTTCTTGATCTACATTCTAAATTTGGTTTAACATTACTTATTGCTGTATTAAAAATTTTTAATGGGTCCTCGTTATTTTTTAATTTTATTTTTTCTAAAGCATCATAAAGAATCTTTTCAGCTGTAGATCTTTTTCCATCGTACATTATGGAATTTATAAATTTTGAAATAACTTCCGAATGAAATTTTGGATCGGGATATACTTTTCTAACTGGTGCTTTACGTTTTCTAGACATAATTATTTAGGTTTTTTTGCTCCATAAAGAGATCTTCTTTGTTTTCGATTTGCAACACCTTGGGTATCTAGGTTACCTCTTAAAATATGATAACGCACACCAGGTAAATCTTTTACACGACCACCTCGTAGAAGAACCACTGAGTGTTCCTGCAAATTGTGGCCTTCTCCAGGTATATAAGCTGTAACTTCAAAACCATTTGATAATCTAACTCTAGCAACTTTTCTTAAAGCAGAATTTGGTTTTTTTGGTGTAGTTGTATAAACTTTTACACAAACACCTCTTTTTAAAGGTTGTCTTTCAAGTGCAGGAACCTTGTTTCTAGTCACCGGTTTGACTCTACTTTTTTTAATTAACTGGTTTATAGTCGGCATAAATGTATTTTGAAGTTAAAGTAAGAAAACCTTTATAGAAAAGTTGTTAGTGTTTAAGGTTTTAATCCACCTTACTTCTAACATTCAAAATGTGCCGTAAACTAACATCGAAATGATAAAAGTCAATATTTAAGGATATTTAAATGAATAGTTAGGCAGTCTGTTCTGGCGCTTCTGGTGCGGATTCTAGCTCCTGTTTTTTTAATTCTTCTAATCTTGCTTTGTCTTGTTCTCGTGCCTGTTTATCCCACTCAATTTTTGTAAGTCCAGTCCCTGCAGGCACTAACCTTCCCACAATTACATTTTCTTTCAGTCCTTCCAATGAGTCAGTTTTACCTTTTATGGATGCGTCAGTTAATACTCTGGTAGTTTCTTGGAATGAAGCTGCGGAAATGAATGAATTTGTTTGAAGTGATGCTTTAGTAATTCCAAGTAAAACTCTCTCGTATTCCGCTGGTTTCTTTTTATCTGCTCTTAACTTCTCATTTATAATATTTATATCTATTAAATCTATTACTTCTCCGGACAATAATTCTGAATCACCGGGATCTTTAACCTCTACTCTTTTTAACATTTGTCTCACAATTGTTTCAATATGTTTATCATTTATAACAACACCTTGAAGTCTATAAACTTCTTGAACTTCAGAAACAAAATATTCTGTAAGTTTTTCAACTCCAAGAATTCGTAAAATATCATGGGGTGCTGGACTTCCATCTAAAAGGTATTCACCTTTTTTTATTTTTTCTCCTTGATTAAAGTTTACATGTTTCCCTTTTGGTATTAAATAATTTGAAGTTTCACCGTTTGAAGACACAATTGAAATTTTTTGTTTACCTCTTACTTCTTTACCAAATTCTATTACGCCATCATTTTCTGCAATGATTGCGCTATCTTTTGGTCTTCTGGCTTCAAATAACTCAGCTACTCTTGGTAGTCCACCAGTAATGTCTTTTGTTTTAGAAGTTTCTTTAGGTAATCTTGCTAGCACATCTCCTGCAGAAATTTTTTGACCATCTTTTACGGATAAAATTGTATCTGGTACTAAATAATATCTAGCTTCATTACCGTCAGCTTTTTTAATTATCTCTCCTTTTTCATTTCTAAGAGTAATTCTAGGTTTTAGTTCAGAATTTTTAGATGAAGATTTCCAATCAGTAACAGATTTAGAAGATAGACCTGTTGCATCATCTAAAGTTTCAGTTAATGAGCTACCTTCCATTAAATCCATATAATTAACTATACCACTCGTTTCAGCAATTACAGGTAATGTGTAGGGATCCCACTCAGCAACTTTTTTTCCTTTTTCAACTATCTCTCCATCTTTAAAAAATAATTTCGATCCGTAATTAACTTTGTAAATTGCCAATTGTCTTCCGTTGTCGTCTTCAATACTTAGCTGAGTGTTTCTGCCCATTACTATTATATTTTTTTTAGAGTCTTCAATTAAATTTTTATTAATTATATTTAATTTTCCTTTTGTTTGCGAGATTATTTGGGACTCCTCTTTAATTTGAGCTGTTCCTCCTACGTGAAAAGTTCTCATAGTTAATTGAGTGCCTGGTTCACCAATAGATTGAGCTGCAATCATTCCAACGGCTTCACCAATGCTAACTAATTTTCCTCTAGCTAAATCTCTACCATAACATACTTGACAAACTCCCTTTGTAGACGCGCAAGTAATTACTGAGTAAACATTTACAGATTTAACACCAGCTGCATCAATTTTTTCACAATCAAATTCGTCTATAAGCTTATCTTTTTTAATAATAACTTCACCTGTAACAGGATTTTTTATATTTTCTGCTATAACTCTCCCTAAAACTCTCTCTGAAAGGCTAACTAAAATATTTCCGCCTTCAATAATCTCCGAAATAGTTACTGATGATCTTTTCTTTGGATCGCACTCAGTTTTTGTAATTTGAACATCTTGCGCTACATCGCACAATCTTCTTGTTAAATAACCTGAGTTTGCTGTTTTTAAAGCTGTATCTGCTAAGCCTTTTCTTGCTCCGTGAGTTGAGTTAAAATATTCTAAAACTGATAAACCTTCTTTAAAGTTTGCTATAATTGGTGTTTCTATTATTTCTCCGGATGGTTTTGCAATCAATCCTCTCATACCAGCAAGTTGTTTCATTTGAGCTTGTGATCCTCTAGCACCCGAGTCAGCCATCATATATACAGAATTGGTCTCTATTCTATCATCTTCATATATTTTTTCAGCTGACGAAATCTCTCTCATCATTTCATTAGCAACTGTGTCAGTACATTTTGACCAAATATCAACTACTTTATTGTACTTTTCTCCTCTTGTGATTAACCCATCTGAATATTGTTTCTCATATTCTTCAATTTGCTTTTTTGTATTGCTTATTAAACTTTCCTTAGTTTTTGGTATTATTAAATCATCTTTTCCAAAAGAAATTCCAGCTTTGAAGGCATGCTTAAAACCAAGGGTTTTAATTTTATCACAAAAAATTACTGTTTCTTTTTGGCCGCAATATCTAAATATTGTATCAATTACCTCTGATACATTTTTCTTAGTCAATAGCTTATTGACTAATGCAAATTTAATATTTTGATTTTTTGGGAGAACGTTTGCCAATAAAAATCTGCCTGCAGTGCTTGTATATTTTTCAGTTATATTCTTGCCCTCATGATTAACTGTTTTAAAAATAGAAACTATTTTGGAGTGTAAACTTATTGATTTATTTTCAAGAGCTTGTTCAATTTCTTCGATGCTTGAAAAGATTCCTTTAGGTTTTTTTTCATTTTCTTCAGCTTGTGACAAATAGTAGATGCCTAATACAATATCCTGACTCGGCACAATAATTGGTTTACCATTTGATGGACTTAAAATATTGTTTGTTGACATCATTAAAACTCTTGCTTCTAGTTGAGCTTCTAAACTTAAAGGAATATGTACTGCCATTTGATCTCCGTCAAAATCAGCATTGAAAGCTGCACAAACCAACGGATGTAGTTCTATCGCATTTCCCTCTATTAATTTTGCTTCAAAAGCTTGCACTCCTAATCTATGTAATGTCGGAGCTCTATTTAATAAAATTGGATGTTCTCTTATAATATGTTCAAGTGAGTCCCAAACTTCGCTTTTCTCTTTTTCTACCAATCTTTTTGCTTGTTTAATGGTAGTCGCGAGACCTAATTTGTCCAATCTTGCATAAAGAAATGGTTTAAATAATTCTAAAGCCATCTTCTTAGGCAGACCACATTGATGTAGTTTGAGTTCTGGACCAACAACAATTACGGATCTTCCTGAATAGTCTACTCTTTTTCCTAATAAATTTTGTCTAAATCTTCCTTGTTTTCCTTTAAGCATTTCAGCTAAAGATTTTAATGGACGTTTACCTGTACCAGTTATAACTCTGCCCCTTCTTCCATTATCAAACAAAGCATCGACTGATTCTTGAAGCATTCTTTTTTCATTTCTAACAATGATATCTGGTGCTTTTAAATCTAATAATCTTTTTAACCTATTATTTCTGTTTATTACCCTTCTATATAAATCGTTTAAATCAGAAGTGGCAAATCTACCTCCATCGAGCGGAACTAAAGGTCTTAACTCTGGAGGAATAACTGGGACAGATGTTAAAATCATCCATTCAGGTTTATTACCTGAGTTAATAAATGACTCAATAAGTTTAAGTCTCTTTATTGTTCTTTCTTCCGTAACTTTAGATTTTATATCTTTTAAAGACTCTCTTAGTTTTTGTTGTTCTTTTTTAAGGTCAAGGTTGACTAAAATTTCCCTTACCGCTTCAGCTCCAATCCCTGCAGAAAATGCATCTTCACCAAACTCCTCTTGTGCTTTTAACAAAGCTTCTTCGGAAATAAGTTGACCTTTTTTTAATGTGGTCAATCCTGGTTCTACAACAATAAAACTCTCAAAGTATAAAACTTTTTCTACTTCCTTTAACTTCATATCAATTGCTAAAGATATTCTGCTTGGTAAAGATTTTAAAAACCAAATATGGGCAACTGGACATGCAAGATCAATATGACCCATCCTTTCTCTTCTTACATTCGATTTAGTAACCTCTACACCGCATTTTTCACAAATAATTCCTCTAAATTTCATTCTTTTGTACTTTCCACACAAGCATTCATAATCTTTTACAGGTCCAAATATCCTAGAACAGAACAGTCCATCTTTTTCTGGTCTAAAAGTTCGATAATTTATTGTTTCTGGTTTTTTTATTTCTCCATAAGACCAGGATTTAATCTTTTCAGGACTAGCTAAGGTAATTTTAATACTATCAAAATTATTTTCTTGGGTAATGTTTTGATTTTCAAAATTTTTTGATAAATTTTTTTCCATAACTAATTAAGTTCTATGTTTAGTCCAAGAGCTCGAATTTCTTTAACTAAAACGTTAAAAGACTCTGGAACTCCTGATTCAAAATTATTATTTCCTTTTACTATCGTTTCATATACTTTGGTTCTTCCTGCCACATCATCGGATTTAACTGTTAATATTTCTTGAAGTGTGTAAGAGGCTCCATACGCTTCTAGTGCCCACACTTCCATCTCTCCAAACCTTTGTCCGCCTAGTTGTGCTTTCCCTCCTAGTGGTTGCTGTGTAACTAAACTGTAAGGACCAGTTGATCTAGCATGAATTTTATCTTCTACGAGGTGATTCAACTTCAACATATATATTATTCCTACGGTTACAGGTCTATCGAATCTTTCACCTGTTTGACCATTCCATAAATTTGTTTGGCCTGTATTTGGAAGTTTTGCAAGGTTTAACATTTTTGTTATATCCTCAGTACTTGCTCCATCAAAAACTGGTGTCGCAATCGGCACGCCATTAGATAAATTTTGTACTAATTCTGCAACTTCTTTGTTAGTTAATTTTGAGATTACTTCGTCATAATATGATTTTCCGTAAATTTCTTTTAATTTTTCTTTCACTTTTTCAATTTCCTTATCGAAATTTTTTAAGTGTTCTTTTATTTGATCACCTAATTCAGAACAAGACCAACCTAAGTGTGTTTCTAGAATCTGGCCCACGTTCATACGACTGGGTACCCCAAGTGGATTTAAAACTATATCTACTGGTTTACCATTCTCCATGTAAGGCATGTCCTCTACAGGAACTATCTTGCTTACTACCCCTTTATTGCCGTGTCTCCCAGCCATTTTATCGCCTGGCATAAGTCTTCTTTTTACTGCTACGAAAACTTTCACTACTTTCATTACCGTTGGTAGTAAGTCATCACCTTGTTGAATTTTTGTAACTTTATCTTCAAATCTTAATCTTATATCATCAGATGCATTCTCAAATTGATTTCTCAGCTTTTCAAGATCAGTATTTAAATCTTGTTTTTGTAAGGGAATTTTCCAGAGTTCTTTTAGATTTAAATTTTCAAAATCATTTAGATTTAATGTTGTTCCAGGTTTTAAGTCTTTAAATTGTTTGTTGATGCTCTGTCCATTTAACAAATCTATTGCTCTGAGCTTTATATTTCTATTAAGTATTTCCTCTTCTACTTTTTTATCTTCTTGCACAGACTCAATTTCAGCTCTTTCAATAGCTATAGACCTTTCATCTTTCTCAATCCCATGCCTATTAAATACTCTAACGTCGATTACAACTCCTGTACTACCAGATGGTAATTTTAAAGAGGAGTCTCTAACATCTGTAGCTTTTTCACCGAAAATAGATCTTAACAATTTTTCCTCGGGACTAGATGACGTTTCACTCTTAGGTGTAACTTTTCCGACTAGGATATCACCTGGTTTTACTTCAGCTCCCACATATACAATTCCAGACTCATCTAAGTTTCTTAAACTTTCTTCACTTACATTTGGTATGTCTCTTGTTATCTCCTCTGCTCCAAGTTTTGTATCCCTTGCCATAGACTCATATTCTTCGATATGAACAGAAGTGAAAACATCGTCTGTCACGCATCTTTCAGAAATTAATATAGAGTCCTCAAAATTATATCCTTGCCATGGCATAAATGCTACAGTAACGTTTTTGCCTAGTGCTAACTCACCAAGCTTTGTTGCTGGACCGTCAGCAATTATGTCTCCTTTTTTGATTTTATCTCCAACCTTAACCAAAGGCTTTTGATTAATACATGTGTTTTGATTGGATCTTTGAAATTTAGACAAATTGTAAATGTCCACTGCCGATTGAGAGAGATCTGTTACATCAGTCACTTTAACTACTATTCTTTTACCGTCAATCTTATCGACTATACCACTTCTTCTTGCGACGATAGTGACTCCAGAGTCTAGCGCAACATCAGATTCTATTCCTGTACCTACTAAAGGTGACTCTGGTTTTAATAATGGAACTGCTTGACGCATCATGTTTGATCCCATTAATGCTCTATTGGCATCATCGTTTTCAAGAAATGGTATTAAAGCTGCTGCGACTGACACTAATTGTTTTGGAGAAACATCAATATATTCTATGTTTTCTCTTGAAGATAATTCAAAGTTTAAATTTTTTCTACAGGCAACCAATTCTTCAACAAAAGATCCGTCTTTATTTAATGCTGAGTTTGCTTGTGCAATTGTAAACTTTTCTTCCTCAATTGCGGACAAGTATTTTATATCTGAAGTAACCTTTCCATTAATTACTTTTTTATATGGACTTTCTATATATCCAAATTTATTTACTCGACAATATGTTGCTAAACTGTTTATTAAACCAATGTTGGGTCCTTCTGGTGTTTCAATTGGGCATATTCTTCCATAATGAGTTGGATGAACATCTCTCACTTCAAAACCTGCCCTTTCCCTAGTTAGTCCTCCTGGTCCTAAGGCAGAAACTCTTCTTTTATGTGTAATTTCAGATAATGGGTTGGTCTGATCCATAAATTGAGATAATTGGGATGTTGCAAAGAAGTCTTTAAGAGAGGTCGTTATCGGCTTAGCATTAATTAAATCTTGAGGCATAGCTGACTCGATTTCTAAAAAAAGTGGACATTTTTTCTTTTACGGTTCTTTCCATTCGTAAAAGACCAATTCTAAATTGATTTTCTACAAGTTCACCAACTGATCTTACTCTACGATTTCCTAAATGGTCTATATCATCAACATCACCTTTGCCATCTCTTAAATCTAACATGAACTTTATTATAGCTACAATATCTGTTGTCTCTAAAACAGTTTTCTTTGAGCTAGTATTTAAGTTTAATTTAGAGTTTAGTTTTACTCTTCCAACTTCTGAAAGATCGTATCTATCTTTTTTAAAATATAGATTATTAAATATTTCTTCTGCTATTTCTACTGATGGAGCCTCTCCTGGACGTAAGACTTTGTAAATATCAGAAAGTGCATCTGATTTGTTAGTATTTTTATCAATTTTAAGACTCTCAAGTATATAAGGACCTTTATTAATTGGATCAATATTTACTAAATTAAGTTCTCTTTCATCCTGTGCAATGATCTTTTCTAATTGTTCTTCTGTTATGTCAAATCCAGCTCCAACTAGAATTTCTCCATTTTTATCTTTAATATCTTTGCCAAGATACTTGCCTACAATTTGCTCGTTTGGTATAACTATTGAAGATAGACCTTTTTCTTTTAATTTTTTTGCAATAACTATATTTAATTTTTCACCAGCACCTAAAACTTTTTTATTATTTTTTGCGTCAATCAAATCAAAAGATAATTTAAGGGGCCTTTTAAAATTTTCTAAATCAAAGTCTGTAGTCCAATTTTTGTTCTCTTTATTATATGAATATTTATTTGTAGAATAAAATGTTTCAATAATTTTATCTTTTGAATATCCAAGGGCAAACAAAAAAGTTGTTATTGGCAGCTTTTTCTTCCTATCGATTCTAAAATATAAAATATCTTTTGGATCAAACTCAAAATCAAGCCAAGAACCTCTGCCTGGTATTATCCTACAGTTAAATAAAAGTTTACCACTAGCGTGTGTCTTTCCTTTATCGTGATCAAAAAATACGCCTGGACTTCTGTGCATTTGGTTTACAACTACTCTTTCAACTCCATTTGTAATAAATGTTGCACTTGGTGTCATCAAAGGAAGGTCTCCTATGAAAACTTCTTGTTCTTTAGCTGAAAGAATTTGTTTAGTGTTATTTTCAGTATCAATATCGTAAACAACTAGTCTTAAATTTGCTTTTAATGCAGCTGCATACGATAAACTTCTTTGTTTGCATTCTATTACATCAAATTTGGGTTTTTCTAATTTATATGAAATGTACTCTAAGGTAGATTTATCATTCCCATCTTCGATGGGAAAAATACTTTTAAAAACTTTATCAATGCCTTTTGAAAGATCGCTCAGTTGTTCATTGAGCGATTTAGACTTAAGGAATTCATTATAAGAGTTTTTTTGAACTTCTATTAGGTTTGGTATTGACAAGCCTTCGGCTAATTTTCCAAAGTTTTTTCTAATATTTTTCTTTTGAGTAAAAGATAATTGCATTTAATATAAAAAAATTTCATTGCAAATTTTACTTTGCAATAAAATTTAGTCTTAAATTTTGTTTACTTTAATTCTACTTTAGCCCCAGCTGCTTCAAGTTTTTTCTTAAATTCCTCAGCATCTTTTTTAGCCACACCGCCTTTAACTTCTTTTGGTGCTGCCTCAACTAAATCTTTAGCTTCTTTTAAACCTAAACCAGTTATTGCTCTTACTTCTTTAATTACGTTTATTTTTTTATCACCCGCTGATGCTAGGAAAATTGAAAATTCAGATTTTTCCTCTCCTGCTGGTGCTGCTGCTCCACCCGCTGGTGCTGCTGCAACAGGAGCTGCTGCTGTAACTCCCCATTTTTCTTCAAGTTGTTTAGATAACTCTGCTGCTTCAACAACAGTTAAAGTAGAAAGTTCATCTATAATTTTATTTAAGTCTGCCATTTTTAATCCTGTGATTTAATTTTTTAAACTCTTTGCGCGCGCTAAATTAGCAATTTTTGAGCCAGGTGCAAGCAAAATACTAACTAATTTTTGTGCAGGAGTAGACAAAATTCCCACTATTTTAGCTCTTGCCTCCTCTAATGAAGGTAGTGTGGCAATTACTGACACCTCTTTTTCATCCAAAACCTTACCATCCATAAATCCAGCTATTATTTTAAGCTTAGCATTTGATTTTGAAAATTTTGTCAAAATCTTCGCTGATGAAATCGGATCCGATGAAATTGCTGCAGCTGTAGGTCCAGTGAAGTATTTTTCGAGATCTTTTTTTGATGTCTCTTTTAAAGCAATTTTTGTTATTCTATTTTTTGTTATTTTAAATAGAATTCCTTTATCTCTCAATTCTTTTCTTAAAGAATCTAACTCATTTACATTAAGACCTTGATATTGAGCAATCATAACTGATTCATTTTCAGTAAAAGTTTTTTTCATTTTCTCAACGTAATTTTTTTTTGCATCCTTTGACATCATAGTTTTATTTATTTCCTAATTTATAAGAAATACCCATTGTTGAAGTTAAAAAAATACCTTTAATAAACTCTCCTTTAATAGTCTCAGGTTTTTCCTTTTTAACATTTTCGATAAAATGATTAAAATTTTCTAATAATTTTTCAGAGGAGTGGCTTTTTCTTCCAATTGTTGAAGCAAGATTTCCATCCTTATCATTTCTTATTTCAACTAATCCTGTTTTGATATCTTTTACAGCTTTTTTAATATCAGTTGAAACTGTTCCTAATTTTGGATTTGGCATTAAACCTTTTGGTCCAAGTACTTTTCCGTGTTTACCTATTTTACCCATCATAGATGGTGTGCAAATAAGTTTTGTAAAGTCTAATTTACCTGCAGCAATTTTTTCAATAAGATCCTCAGATCCAACTAAATCAGCTCCGGCTTTCTTTGCTTCCTGTATTTTATCTGGTTCACATAAAACAGCTACTTTATTTTTTTTTCCAGACTCATTTGGTAAATTAACTACTGTTCTTAAGCTAAAGTCTCCGCCTTTAGATTGTTTTAAATTAATTTTTAAAGAAACATCAATAGACTCATCAAATTTTGTAGTTGAATTTTTTTTAACTAGATCTATAGCCTCTTTAACATTAATTTTTTTATCTTTAATTTTGTTTTTTAAAATCTCTCTGTATCTTTTTGATTTATTTTTCATGGTTACTCTTTAACCTCTATACCCATTGATCTTGCTGAACCACAAATAATCTTTGTTGCTTCTTTTATATCAAAAGCATTTAGATCTTTCATTTTTTCTTTGGCAATTGCCTCTGCCTGTTTCATTGTGATAGACCCCGCGACAACCCTCCCAGGTTCTTTTGATCCACTTTTTAATTTCGCAGCCTCTCTTATAAAGTGAGATGCAGGTGGAGATTTAATGATAAAATCGAATTTTTTATCTTTGTAAACAGTTATTACTACGGGCACTGGTTTACCCATAAAAGCTTTTGTCTTCTCATTGAAAGCTTTACAAAATTCCATAATATTAATTCCTCTTTGACCTAAAGCTGGTCCTACAGGCGGAGCCGGATTTGCTTGGCCGCCTTTAATCTGTAATTTCACATAACCCACAATTTCTTTTGCCATTTAATTTTTCTCCACTTGGTTAAATTCTAAATCTACAGGAGTTGCTCTACCAAATATAGAAACTGACACTTTAAGTCTAGATTTTTCTTCATCAATTTCTTCAATTAAACCATTAAATGAGGCAAACGGGCCATCACAAACCTTTACTTTTTCACCAATTTCAAAACTTATTCCAGCTTTTTGTGTAATTGCGCTTTCAGAAACTTGACCCAAAATTCTCTTAACCTCATTATCTGAAATTGGTGTTGGTTTATCTGCTGAACCTAAAAAACCACTTACTTTTTGTAAGTTTTTTATCATATGATAAATTTCTTTAGAGAGATCAATCTTTACTAAAACATAACCTGGGAAAAACTTCTTCTCTTTTTTTGTTCTTTTGCCTTTTTTAACTTCTGTTACTTGGTGCGTAGGGACTAAAATTTCTTCAAGTTTCTCTGATAATTTATGCTTTTTAAGTTCGTCTTTAATCGACTCAACAACTTTTTTTTCAAAACCAGAATAAGCTTGTACAATATACCAGTTCATTATTAAAAATTAATAGTTAAAACTAGATTTAATAAATATCTTAAAATTTGATCAAGAATTAGAAAAAAAATTGCTGCGATTGATGCGAGTGCAAAGACCATTACAGCTCCCATCATCGTATCTTTTTTTGTCGGCCAAGTAATTCGAAAAGTTTCTTGTTTAACTTCTTGAATAAATTTTAAAGGATTTTTCATAACTTTCTCAAAGTTTGGCAGGAGCGGAGGGACTCGAACCCACAACCTCCGGTTTTGGAGACCGGCGCTCTACCAATTGAACTACGCTCCTAAGCGTTACTTAATTATTTTAGTTACTACCCCAGCTCCAACTGTTTTTCCACCCTCTCTTATAGCAAAGTTTAAATTTTCGTTCATTGCTATTGGTGTGATCAACTTAACTGTGAACTTTCCATCATCACCAGGCATAACCATTTCAGTGCCAGATGGTAATGTTACTTCACCAGTTACATCTGTTGTTCTAAAATAAAATTGTGGTCTATATTTTGTAAAGAAAGGTGTGTGTCTGCCTCCCTCTTCCTTTTTTAAAATATAAGCCTGACACTCGAATTCAGTATGTGGGGTAATTGAACCTGGTTTACAAAGAACCTGACCTCTCTCTACGTCTGTTCTTTCTACACCTCTTAACAAGGCTCCGATATTATCACCTGCTTCACCACTGTCTAAAAGTTTTCTAAACATTTCTACTCCAGTGCAAACAGATTTTTTTGTATCTCTTATACCAACAATTTCAATCTCTTCACCCACTTTTATAACACCTGACTCTACTCTTCCAGTTACCACTGTACCTCTTCCAGAAATAGAGAATACGTCCTCAACTGGCATCAAGAAAGGTTTATCTTTAGGTCTATCAGGTTGAGGAATTGTTTCATCAACTGCTTTCATTAATTCCATGATTGCGTTTTTACCTGTAGCTTCATCTTTACCTTCAACAGCATTTAAAGCAGATCCTTTAATTATCGGGATTTTGTCCCCCGGAAATTTATAAGAAGTCAATAGTTCTCTAATTTCTTCCTCAACTAAATCAACAAGTTCTTTATCTTTAACTGTATCAATCTTGTTTAAAAAAACTACAATTGCTGGGACACCTACTTGACGAGCTAAAAGAATATGTTCTCTTGTTTGCGGCATTGGACCGTCAGCTGCGTTAACTACTAGAATTGCTCCATCCATTTGAGCTGCGCCTGTTATCATGTTTTTAACATAATCAGCGTGACCTGGACAATCTACGTGAGCATAGTGTCTTTTTTCAGTTTCATATTCAACGTGCGCAGTTGAAATAGTTATACCTCTTTCTTTTTCTTCTGGAGCTTTATCAATTTGATCATAAGCAACGAAGTTTGCAGTGCTAGAGCCGCCAGCTTCAGACAGCACTTTAGTAATCGCTGCAGTTAGAGTTGTTTTTCCATGGTCTACGTGCCCAATTGTACCAATGTTACAATGTGGTTTGTTTCGGTTAAACTTTTCTTTTGACATCTATTTTTTCCTCACTTTAATTTTATTTTTTTATTTTGGAGCGGGTAAAGGGAATCGAACCCTTACATCCAGCTTGGAAGGCTAGCGTTCTACCATTGAACTACACCCGCAATATCCAAACTTATCGCGCTCTACATTATTAAAAACTTTAAGTTTGGTGGAGGGGGAAAGATTCGAACTTTCGAAGACCGAAGTCAACGGGTTTACAGCCCGCCCCATTTGACCGCTCTGGAACCCCTCCTAAAATCTAGGGGTTATCCACTAACTTAAAAAGCGTTTAACAACAAGCGTTTTATAAGCATTTATGTAATAATTGCAATAAATCATTTTACCTTAAAATATGCTAAAAAATCGAATAAATAGCCTTAAAACCATGAAAAAAAGCACTTTTTTAATTGTTGGAAAACATGCCGTTTTAGAAGCTTTAAAAAACCCTAATAGAAAAATAGAGAGAATTTTTTTAACAGAAGACGCTAAAAAAAAACTTAATAGAGAAAATCAAAATCTAAATTTATTTAAGAAAGTAAATGTATTTTATAAATCAAGAAAAGAATTAGATAATTTATGTGGTAGAGATGAAACAGCTCATCAAGGCCTAGTAGCTGAAGTTGAGCAATTAGAGGAAATTACACTAAAAGAATTCATCTTAGAAAATAAAACAAGAAATTTAAATCTAATCGCGTTAGAGGAAGTCTCTGACCCAAGAAACATTGGTTCAATAATCAGAAGTGCAGTAGCTTTTGGAATTGATGGAATAATTGTTAAAGCAAGATCTTTTCCATCAAAAAGTAAACTTCTTTATAAAAGTGCTAGTGGTGGTGTAGAGCATATAAAGATTTTTAAAGTATCAAATTTGAATACAGCATTAAAATATTTAAAATCAAAAAATTTCTGGGTAAGTGCTTTTGATGTTTGTGCTCAAAAAGACTTCACAAAAAATAATTGGATGGGAAAAAATATACTTTTATTTGGTTCTGAAGGTTTTGGTATTAAAGATAAAACACTTAATAATGCTGATTTTAAATTTAAAATAGGGATGAATAAAAATATTGAAAGTTTAAATATATCAAATACGGTTTCAATAGTTTGTCATTATATTTCAAAAAAAATTAATGAATAGAATTCAAAAAATTATAATAGTTTTTTTTTCAACATTAATTATAGCATCTTATATTTTAGGCTTTTATTATAATGAAAATTCTATTGGCTCAGGAGGCTATAGTGGTGATTTAAGATGGATGTGGAAAAATTTTGAAATTTTCAAAAATGAAAATTTGCTACAAGCTATCAAAAGTAATGATTTTTTTGGGAACAGGACAGCTCTTCTTTATATTTTAAATATTTATTTGAATCCTTTTATTGATGATATAGATAATTATAGATTAAGTATATCAGTCTTTTCTTTGTTTACATCTTATATATTATTTTTATGCATTAAGGAAAAATACCAAAATATAAATACAGAGACAATTTTATTACTTTCTTTTATTATTTTATTAAGTCCCTTTTTTAGAACAAGTTCTTTCTGGGGAATGGAAACTCAGTATGGGATAATATCATCACTTTTAAGTATTTTATTCTTCTTAAAAAATAAAAAATTAAATAATAGATCTTATTATAATATTTTTTTATCAATATTTTTTAGCTCAGCAACAGTTTATTTTGATTTGAAGCTAGTAATAATTCCAATTTTTATATATTTAAATATTATTTTTTCTAATTTGAATAATAGATTGAAGTTTTTTTCAACAATTAGCTATTTAGTATTAGCATTACCATATTTTTTTTTAATTCTTTTATGGAACGGGATAGTTCCAGTGGCAACACAACAATCAAACCCGTTACAAGTTACACACCTAGTTGATGCAAAATTTCATATGGTTAATTTCTTATTTGCAACGAATATTTTGGGATTTTATTTATTTCCTTTCTTGATATTAAAAAAAGATATTTTTAATAGTGTAAAAAATTTACCAAATATTTTCAATTTTTCTATTTTATTAATGTTTATCATTTACTTATTTTATTTTATCAATGCGGACTTATATGATTACGTTGATATTATTTCTCGTGAAAAAGGAGGATATAAAGACTTCTGGGGTTTGGGGTATTCTGCAAAATTGGGTAATATTTTATTTGAAAACAGATTTTTTTCGATATTACTTAATTTAATAATTTATACTATTAGTGTTTTAATAATAATCTTATTTATTAATTCTAATTATATTAATTTTCTTTTAGTTCTATTTTTCTTAATGATATCAATCACATTATTCCCTCTCATGCAGGAATATTTTGATCCATATATCTACATAATATCAATCTTATTAGTAAAAAATAAATATTATTTCAGCTTTAATAGATGTAGTTTAATTTTTTTTTATTATTCATTAGTTTTAACTTCGTCAATAATCTATTATTCTTAATGCTCTATCAACAACTGCTCTTTCTATATTTTTAAAGCACATTAAATGATCATAAGGAAATCTAAGATATCTATTGTGTAAAACTTTGTAATCAAATCCATTTATAATTTTTTTATAATCTGAAAGTTTTCTAATAAAATTTCCTTTATCCAAAAAAAATAACAGTTTTGTTATAAAGTTTTGACCAGGCAAAATTACAGCATCAATAGAGACTATTTTGAAATTTTTAGTTTTTGAAAGAAAAGCCTTAATTGTATTATCATCAATATGATGAAAAACTCCAATCAGAAGTATTATTGTTTTTTCAGGATCAAATTTTTCAAAATCTATTTCATCAATTTTTTTTTTTGAAAAATAAAAATTATTATGATTATATTTTTTTTTAAGTTTATTAACAAAATAGTCGCTAAGTTCAAAACCAAAATATTTTTGATTTTCTTTGATTTTAAAATATTTGTGAACTTCACTTTCACCACAACCTATGTCAATAATATTTTCAAAATTTATAAGATTTAATAAATTACCAGCGTCTGAGTTTAGTGATTTTTTTAGTATTAATTTTTGGATAAAGTTATATAAGTAAGGGTACATCTCTTTTTTTGTTATATGAAAAATGTTATCATACACACTACGAATGATGAAGTGGTTTCATTAAGATTAGTTGATAAGATACTTTCAGATAAAGATTTTAAAAATTATAATTTTGACATCATTATTAGCGATTCAAATTTTGTAAGAAAATTAAAAGTAATAGTTGTATTTTTTTTTATTTGGTTCAATTATAAGACTTTTTAAAGAAAATAAAAAAAAAATTTCAATTAATTCGATTTTATTAAAGTACAAAAACTGTAAATTAGTCAATAAAATTGAAGGAGACTACGACTTCGGACTAAATGTTTATGGTATAAGCAAAATAAAACTTCAAAAATATAAAATTTATAATTTTCATTTGGGGTCTTTACATAATCAGAGAGGATCTTTTATTTTTTTTTATAAGTTTATTTATAATTGGCAAAGTATTGATTTAACATTTCATGAGGTTAATGAAAAATTCGATGTAGGGAAAATATTTAACAAAAGAACCATTTATTTAAATAAAAAAACAACTGCTACAGATGTTTGTTTTCTTTATTTAGATAATTTAGATTTTCTTAAGGAAAGTATTATTAAATTAAATGAAAATTCTTTTAATGAGTACAAAGATTATGAAAAGATTAATCTAGTTCCCTCTTTTGCTAAATTATTTCAATTAAGTATTAATTATCTTTATAAAAAATTTTGATCTCGTTTATCAAATTATCGATGTAATAATTATTTATTTTTTCATGATTTGGTAGACATAAAATTTCTTTTTCAATTCTTTCAGAGTTATAACATTTGTATTTATTTTTAAATTCCTTACTACAATTAAAATAATGAATCTTTTTT
>CACGPY010000009.1 GCA_902575095.1 uncultured Pelagibacteraceae bacterium | reverse complement strand
TGTTTTTCGATTTCTTTAATAATTACTTTAGCATTCATTGGATCTAACCAAACATGTGGATCGTGTTCTCCGTGAGCATGTCCCTCATGGCCATGATCATCATGTTTAGCCTTTTTATGATCATGATCATCGTGTTTCTTTTCTTTATGACCGTGTCCGTGATCATCATGTTTTTTCTCTTTATGACCATGCCCATGATCATCATGTTTTTTCTCTTTATGACCGTGTCCATGATCATCATGACCTTCAAATATATTTTTTTCTCTAAATTTAAGTTTTTTAACTCCACTTAAATTCATTATTTCAATATTTACAGCTTTCTTAGCAATTGTATTTAATGGTTTTTCTAGGAAAGCTTCTAAATCTTCACCAACCCAAATTATTAGATCTGCTTTTTCAATCATTTTTGCATGTGACGGTTTAAGGCTAAATCCATGTGGTGAATTATAGCCGTCAACAATTACATCAGGTTTGCCTACACCATCCATTACGTAACTAGCTAAAGAATGAATAGGTTTTATTGATGTGACTACATTTACATCCGCGTTCACAGAAGACTTAAGCCCAAAGATTAAAAATATAGTTATTGTAAGCTTTGAAATTTTGTTTAACATAAGATTGTTATAATGTAACATTTGTTATAATATAACATTTTAATCGTCAAGGTTTAATTTATGAAAAATGAAAAAAAAAAGACTCTCCTTCAAGTTGAAAAAGTTGGTCTTTCTATAAACTCTAAAATATTAGTAGAGGGAGTTTCTTTTGAAGTCCGAGAAGGGGAGATCGTCACTTTAATTGGTCCAAACGGATCAGGAAAATCTACAACAGCAAAAATAGCTTTAGGAATTCACAAAAATATAATGGGTAATGTAAAAAAATTTACTAATAAGATTGGTTATGTACCTCAAAAAATATCAATCGATTGGACTTTACCAATAAGAGTAATTGATTTCATGTTTTTGACCAAAGATTTAAACAACGAGCAAATTAGTGATGCCCTAAATTTAACAGGCGTTGAACATTTAAAGCAGAAGAGTTTAAGTAACCTCTCAGGTGGCGAGTTTCAAAGAGTTTTAATTGCAAGAGCTATTGCAAAGAAACCTGAGCTTTTAGTTTTAGATGAACCTGTTCAGGGCGTAGACTTTAAAGGAGAAGTAGCTATTTATGAATTGATCAAGAAAATTTCAGAAGATCTCAGTTGTGGAATACTTTTAATTTCCCACGATTTACATATGGTAATGTCAGCCACTGATCATGTAATCTGTCTAAATGGACACGTGTGTTGTTCTGGTAAACCACATATTGTTGCTCAAGACGAAAAGTATAAAGAATTATTTGGAGACCGTGCATCAAAGGTCCTTACTCTATATGAGCATAAACACGATCATACTCATTCGCAAGATGGGACAATAAACCGAAAGCAATAATCATGTTTGATGATTTTTTTATAAGAGCTTTATTTGCAGGAATTGGTATCGCTTTGATAACAGGACCTTTTGGTTGTTTCATTATTTGGCGAAGATTTTCTTTCTTTGCAGGAACTTTAGCTCACTCAGCTTTGTTAGGTGTAACTATGGCAGTTTTTTTCGATATTAATATTGCCTTTGCAGTTTTCTTAATATCTGCAGCACTGGCAATCATTCTTCTAAAATTACAAAAAAAAACAAAATTACCAAACGATGCATTACTTGGCTTACTTGCGCACGCCTCATTGGCAGTAGGTTTTGTTATTTTAGGTTTTTTAACATCAATCAGATTTGATGTAATGGGATTATTATTCGGAGATATACTTGCTGTTAATGAAATTGATTTAATGTTTATTTGGATAGGAGGTGCATTAATCCTTTTAGTACTAAAATTAATTTGGAAGCCATTATTCGCTTCAACAGTAAATTATGATTTAGCTGAAGCAGAGGGCATGAAACCAGATAAGATAAATGCAATATTTACAATTTTAATGGCTGCAATAATTGCAATTTCTATAAAAATTGTGGGACTATTGTTAATAACCGGAATGCTTATTATACCTGCAGCAATGGCCAGGAACATTTCGAACAATCCTCAACAAATGGTTGTCCTATCAATAGTTGGAGGACTTCTATCAGTAATGATAGGATTGTTTTCATCTTTAGAATTTAATACTCCTTCTGGACCTTCAATCATAACTGCAGCTTTAATACTTTTTTGTTTTTCACTTATTAAGTTTAAAAAATATTCTGAATTGAAAAAATAATGTTTAATTGGTAAATTATATTATGGGACAAGCACAAACACTTTCTAGAAATCAACAAATTGTTTTAGATATTATTGAAAAAGCAAAGGGTCCTTTAAAAGCTTACTCAATACTTTTTAATGTACAAAAAAAAGGAATAAATGCACCTCAACAAATTTATCGAGCGTTAGATAAATTGATTGCAATGGGTAAAATTCATAAAATAGAAAGTAAAAATGCTTTTGTTGCATGCAGAAGTTCAGATTGTGAAATTTCAAAAGCAACTGCATTTTCGATCTGTGAAAGTTGTGAAATGGTAGATGAAATAAGTGATAGCAAACTTTCAAAATATTTATCTGGTTTTAATCATAAAAAAGGAATGAAATTTAAAAGATTTAATCTAGAATTTTTCGGTATTTGCAAAAAGTGTAAAAAGGATTAGATCACTTCATAAATATTTCTGCGACAATACTCTCTTTTCATTAAAATTTTTTATAATCTAATATAATTATAACAGGAGTATAATTATGAATTTATTAAAAAAGTTAATAACTATAGTTTTTGTTTCAACATTAAGTTTATCAACAAACGCAAAAGAAATAAAAATGGGTAAAGCTGATTGGGATACAGGGTATTTCCAAGCAGAGGTTTACAAAAAAGCATTAGAAAAAATGGGTTATAAAGTTACTGGCCCAACTGTAATGAAACCTCAGGTATTCTATGTTGCGGCAGCAGCAGGAGATATGGATCTTTGGGTGAACGGATGGTTTGGGAATCACGACTCTTATGTAAAAGAGGCCATGGGTAAAGTTAAACCTGTAGGTTATGTTGCAAAAAGTGGTGGCTTACAAGGTTACCTAATCGACAAAAAAACTGCAGACAAATTTAATATAAAATCTGTAATGGATATAAAAAATCACGCTAAAGAGTTTGACTCAAATGGCGATGGTAAAGCAGATATGGTTGCTTGTCATCCTGGATGGGGTTGTGAAAAAATTATATCGAGACATTTTGAAGAGCTTGGTCTGGGTGAATTTATTAATCCAATAAAAGCAGATTACTCAGCTGCTATGGCAGATATAATTTCAAGATATAAAAACGGTAAATCTGTATTATTTTATACTTGGACTCCGAATTGGACAGTTGGCACTTTAAAATTAGGTGAAGATGTAGTTTGGATCGAAGCTCCTTTTAGTGAAACAAAAGAAGTAAGCGTGCCAAATGCAACAAAGTCAAAACTTAACATGGGATTTGGAGTAAACGACATTAGACCAGCTGCTAATGTTGATTTTTTAAAAGCCAATCCAAAAGTAGAAAAGTTTTTAAAAAAAGCATCTATACCTTTAGCTGATATTGCTGCTCAAAACTTAAAAATGAATAAGGGCGAGAAAAGCGAGAAAGCAATTAAGAAACATGCTGAAGAATGGATCAAATCAAATCAAAAAACTTTTGATAGTTGGATAAATTAAAAGAATAAATTAGCAAATAAGAAAATATGCGCACTAAGGTGCGCATATAAGACATATCTCACTTTTTAGTTGTATTACGGTTACATTAAAATTCTTTACATGTTAAAATTTTTTTGAATTTAGGAGGGAATATGAAATATTTAAAACATTTAGTATCAATAATTGCAGCTATTACTATTAGTAGTGCTGTATTTGCTAACGAGATCAAGATGGGCAAGGCAGACTGGGATACAGGCTATTTTCAGGCTGAGATCTATAAAGCGGCTCTTGAGAAAATGGGTTACAAAGTTTCAGGCCCAACTGTAATGAAACCCCAAGTGTTTTATGTAGCAGCAACATCAGGTGATGTTGATTTATGGGTGAACGGCTGGTTCGGAACTCATGATGGTTACATATCAGAATCTAAAGGTAAAGTTAAACCAGTTGGTTATGTAATGAAGGGTGGAGGAGCCCAAGGTTACTTAATTGATAAAAAATCAGCAGATAAATTTGGTATCAAAAGTGTAATGGATATCAAAAAACATGCAAAAGAGTTTGACTCTAATGGAGATGGAAAAGCGGATATGGTTGCTTGCCCTCCAGGTTGGGGATGTGAAAAACAAATCACAAAACACTTTGATGAACTTGGACTAGGTGAATTTATCAATCCAGTAAAAGCAGACTACTCAGCTTCAATGGCAGATGCGGTGTCTAAATACAAAAATGGAAAATCAATTCTATTTTATACATGGACACCTAACTGGACTGTTGGTGCTTTAAAACTTGGTAAAGATGTAGTTTGGATTGAAGTTCCATACAGTAAAACTAAACCTACTAAGATCGCTAATGCAACAAAGTCTAAAGTAAATTTAGGTTTTGGTGCTGATGATATCAGACCAGCAGCAAATGTAGATTTTCTTAAAGCAAATCCAAAAGTAGAGAAGATGCTTAAAAAAGCTTCTATTCCTCTTGGAGACATTGCAGCTCAGAACTTGAAAATGAACAAGGGTGAGAAAAGTGAAAAGGCTATAAAGAAACACGCAGCTGAATGGATAAAAGCTAATCAAAGTACATTTGATAGTTGGATCAAGTAAAGGATCAGGTTAATTTTAATGAGTTTAAAATTAGCCCCTTCAGATTACGAAATATATATTCCAATAGGTGAATGGATAGAGGGAAATATTAAAGAGTGGCTATTCGAACAAAGGCCACTCTTTAAAAAAATTTCAGCCCCAATAGACACTGTATTAAACAGTTTAGACTCTCTATTTAACTTTATTCCATTTCCAATCATTCTATTAATATTTATTTTTTTTGCTTATAGGACTAACGGACTAAAGTTTGCAATATTTTCTTTTATAAGTTTAGTTTTTATAGATCTAGTTGATCTATGGTCTGAGAGTATGACCACATTAGCTATGATCTTTACTGCAGTTATTTTTTGTATGTTAATCGGTATACCATTAGGTATACTTGCTTCTCGAAGTAATACTTTTGAAATAATTTTACGTCCAATACTTGATATCATGCAAACCATACCAAGCTTCGTTTATTTAATACCTGTAGTAATGCTTTTTGGAGTTGGTTTAACTCCTGGAGTTGTTGCTACAATTATTTTTGCATTACCACCAATTATCCGATTAACTAATTTAGGTATAAGACAAGTTGGTAAGGGTTTTAAAGAAGCTGGATCAAGTTTAGGACTTACAAAATTTTTAATACTTATTAAAATTGAAATTCCTTTGTCTTTAAAAACTATTATGGCAGGAGTTAACCAAACTTTAATGCTTGCGTTGTCGATGGTAGTTATTGCAGCTCTTATTGGAGCTGGAGGACTAGGTTTAACTGTATATATCGCTCTAGGAAGACTTGATGTAGGCTCAGCAGTTATTGGTGGAACAGGGATAGTAATTTTAGCAATTATTTTAGATAGAATTACGCAAAAAATAATTAAATCACACTAAAGCTTTTATTTTTTTAATATGTTTTGGAGTAATTTCGCAACATCCTCCAATGATTTTTGCTCCTTTGCTCTTAAATTTTTTACAAATTTCAAGGAACTTTTTGGGAGTGAGATCTTTTCTTTTTCCAAGCTGAACTTTAGGATTATTCGAGTCCGGCTTCCAACCTGGTGGAATGTGCTCAAAGGCATTTATCTTAAATCCAAATGGAACTTTAAGTTTTTTTGCGTCTTTCATCACTTCGTTTAAATCCTCAAAAGAAACACAAGAGGCCATAATTCCAATAGGATTATGTTTTTGAACTTTTTTTGCAACATTTATAAATTTTTCACCTGAGGGTAATAATCCTTTGCTCCTAATATGGATACCGACTAAAATTTTTTTCTTAAATTTTTTAATTGCACTCAAACCTAATGAACACTCTTTCCAGCTACTCATTACATCTAAATAAAAGAAATCCACATATGGATCGAGATATTTAGCTTGGGATCTAAAACTTTCTTTTATAAACTTAAGATCTTTTCCAAGATCAGCAAAATAAGTAAAATTTTGAGGTGGTAGACTTCCAGCAATCAAAACTTTTTTCTTAGACTTAGCCACGGCTTTTTTAGCCAATTTCCCTGCTAGAACGTTCAGGTTTTTATATTCTTTTACTAAACCATTTTCGATAAGCCTTCGTTTTCTGCTACCAAAACTATTCGTTACTATAATTTCTGCTCCGGCTTTAATGAAGTCTAAATGAGTTTTGATAACTGTTTTATGGTATTTTCGAATATATAAAGCTGAGGCTCCCCATAAAGTTCCATGCGGTTTAACTCCTCGATTAAGAAGTTCTTGACCCATGCCTCCGTCTAAAATTCTTGTTTTTTGAAAAAAATATTTATCCAGAAACTTCAATTCCTAATAGAGTAGATAAAAAAATTACGATCGCGAATATTGCAAACCACATTAACCATTGAGATACCACTTTGATCAAAGATCCCTTATCTATACCTTTCCAAGGCATAAATGTGTATGTGGCCAGAGTAACTAAAATTAAAAATAAAAGTAAATTTGTTAAATTCATTTATCTTTGATTCAGCAACATTACTTCTCTCACCTCAGCTCCCCTATATTTTGATAAAGGTCTAATCAATTTGTTAGAAGCATGTTGTTCCATGATATGTGCTGACCAACCAGTTATTCGTGACATAACAAAAATTGGTGTATAAAAATCTATATCTATTCCCATCATGTAATAAGTTGGACCACATGGGAAGTCCACATTAGGGTGAATATTCTTCCTATCAATCATTACTTTTTCTAAAATTTCATACATTCTTGTATACTTTTCTTTTTTTAAAAGCTTAGCTACTTTGAACATATAATGTTTCATCGTAGGAACTCTAGAGTCTCCTGTCCTATAAACTCTGTGACCAAATCCCATAACAACTTTCTTTTTATCTAATGCGTTTTCAATCCAAGCTTTAGCTTTTTCTGGTTTTCCTATTTCTTTCATCATATGCATTACAGCTTCATTTGCTCCACCATGTAATGGACCTTTTAAGGAAGCTATGGCTCCAGTGATAGCTCCGTGTAAATCTGATAAGCTTGATGTAATTGTTCTAGCAGTGAAAGTAGAAACATTAAAACTATGTTCTGCGTAAAGAATTAATGAAATATCAAAAGCTCTTACGATTTCTTTATCAGGCACTTTATTAAACATCATTTTAAAGAAATTTTCTGAAAATGACAAATTTTTACTGGGTGAAATTATACTTTTACCTTTTCTTGCTCTGAAATAGGCAGCAACTGCTGTAGGAGTTTTTGCAAAAATTCTCATTGCTTTTCTCATGTTTGCTTTAGGAGAATTATCTTTAGTATCTTTATCTTCTAATGCCATCAAACTTACACAAGTTCTGATAACATCCATAGGATGAGCGTTTTTTGGCATCTTTTTAATATCGTTTAATATTTGTTTTGAAAGTTTCCTCTCAGATCTTTCTTGTTTTATGAATTTTTTTAGTTGGTTTTTATTTGGAAGTTCACCATTAAGAACAAGATATGCAACTTCCTCAAAATCACATTTATCGCAAAGTTCTTGAACTGTATAACCTCTGTATGTAAGTGCGCTTAACTCAGGAACTACGTGCGAAATCGTCGTTTCATCAACAACTATACCAAGTAATCCTTTTTTAATTTCTTCACTCATTCATGTCCCTCAGTAGAAAAATCAGTAATTTTTTTATCAGGTGTATTGTATTTCTCATATTCTACTAACTCGTACAACCTTTTTCTAGTCTGCATTTTGTCAATAATATTGTTTTGATGACCATCATTAAATATTGACTTTAAACCTATTTCCACATTTTGCATTGCTAGGCGCTGTGTACTTACAGGATAAATGACAAGATTATAACCTAAATCTTCTAATTGTTTTTTATCTAATAACTTTGATTTCCCAAATTCAGTCATATTAGCTAGTAAATATCCTTTTGCTGTTTTTCTTACTTTTTCAAATTCACTTTCATTTTTCATAGCTTCTGGAAAAATCATATCAGCTCCGGCGTCTTCATAAGCTTTAATTCTCTCTAATGTTTTATCTAATCCTTCAACTGAATTAGCATCTGTCCTGGCAATAATTAGAAAATTTTTATCTTTTCTAGCTTGTACTGACTCTTTAATCTTTTTTACCATCTCTTCTTTTGAAACAAGCTCTTTATTATCTAAATGACCACATCTTTTTTCTGCTATCTGGTCCTCTAAATGGCACCCAGCTAAGCCTTTATTTTCAAATACTTCTATAGTTTTTTTGCAATCACCAAATCCTGTATCAATATCAACAATTGTTGGTAGATCTGTAACTCTTGATATTTGCCCGCTTCTATAACTAACTTGATCTAATGTCGTTAGACCAATATCAGGCAAACCTAGATCATTCGACATTACTCCACCAGAAACATAAACACCATCAAAACCTATTTCAGCAATTAGTTTTGCACACAAAGGATTGTATGCTCCAGGAAATCTTAACAATTTATTAGACCTTAAATTTTTGATTAGATCTGATCTTTTTTCTAAAACTGTTTTTTTATTAAAGTGCATTTTATTATTAATTTATCCTATTTTTGGATTTAATAAATTTTTTTTTAAGTAGACCTTAGCCGGGTTTTCATAAAATTTGTATGAAATATGAGCTATAGAAAATATTAAAAATATATAAATAAACAAAAAATAGTAATTTGTAAAAATATTACTGTTTAATTCGAGCTTATAGAAAATTAGTATAGTCAATAACTGTATTGGAATATGCAACAAATAGGATCCGTAGGTTAAATCACCTAATTTCGAGTAATTCTTCGAAAAATTATAGTTTAATTTATTATCAAAATAATAAGCATATAAGACTAAAGAGGCGAAGAAAACATTATATTTAAAATTTCCAACAAAATTTAAAATAAGTAAAATTGATGCAAGTGCTAGAATATAATTCAAATTTTTAGTTTTTTCACATAATACAAACAGGAAAACCCCAGAAAAAAAATATCTACCACAAGAGTCAAAAAATAAATTTAAATTGCTCTTTTCAAGATAAAGAAAAAAAATAAAAAACAAAAAAGAAAGAATTAATTTAAACTTAAATAAGAGTCTTATAGTAAAAAAAAACAAAAAATATATAACTATCTCAATTGATACAGACCAAATAGGAAAATTGTATGAAAATTTACTTTCTTTTATCCATCCTGATATAAATAAAGCATGGGAAATAAAATTTTCAAAATTATTTTCACCTCTGTACAGTGAGTGACCTATAATTTGATCTGCACCTGTTTCTGTTCTTAAAAAAAATTGTATAAGTAAAACCAAAAAGAGAGTTAGTAAATGCAGTGGATATAATCTTGCAAATCTATTAATAAAAAAGTTTCTAAAAGAAATCTTATATCTTTCATTATTTAAGTAAGTGTAAGCAAGCACAAAACCTGATATCAGCCAAAAAAAATAAACACCTACATATCCAAATCTGTAAAAATTTTCTAAAATGTCGTAAAATGGTAAATATCTTCCTTCAAGCTCTAAATAGCTTTTATAAATTATTAAAGGTGAATCTTTTAAAAAGGGATTAAAAAAATGAATGTAATGTGTAATTATAACTACAAAAGCAGAAAAAAACCTTAATAATTCTATATGTTCGAATTTTTTTTTCATTTAATCAGAATAAAAATTCCAGTTAAAAATAATAATATTGCTAATAAATATTCAATAATTTTTTTTATTTTTATATCAGATATAAATCTCCGCAATCCGCTTCCAAATAGAGCCCATAAACTAATTGTTGGAAAACATATTATCGCTCCGGTAACTGTTACAAATATTACACCAACAAATATATTTTCTTCTGTAGGAAAAAATCCAGATGCAACTGTTATAGCTATCGACCAAGCTTTTGGATTAATAAATTGAAACAAGGAAGCTTCATAGAATCTTAAAGGCCTACCAGTTTCTTTTTGGATTATGCTAAATGAACCTATCATTTTCCATCCTAAATAAACCAAATATAAAAAACATAAAATTTTCATATAAAATTGAATTTCAGGATAAATTAAAAATAAATTTGCTAAACCAAAACAAGTAAGGCCAATTTGCAAGATATGCCCCAAAGGAATCCCAACTAAATGAGGTAAAGTTCTTGTAAAACCAAACTTCATTCCAGATGCAGTAAGCATTGCATTATTAGGTCCAGGAGTAAAAAACATTGTAAAATAAAAAGCTGATAGTGCAGTAAATAAACTAAAAGTAATCATAAATATCTTTCAATTATTTTCTCAAATCCTATGAAGTCACTTATAAGTTCATCATGTTTAATTTCTTCTTCAGATTTTTCTGTATATCCATCTTTAACTAATACAAAGGGTAAATTAGCATTATAAGCTGAATTGGCATCAACTTCGCTGTCTCCTACCATAATGGTCTTTTTTAAATCTCCACCGATGATCTCAACAACATTAGTTAAATGTCTTGGATCTGGTTTATTGAATGTAAAGGTGTCACAACCAGCAACGTATTCAAAGTATTTATACATACCTAATTTCTTTAAAAGATCTATTGCCAAATTTTCTTGTTTGTTAGTGCATACTCCCATAGAAATATTTTTATTTTTTGCCCAATTAAAAAATTCAATTGATCCTTTTAATGGCTGACTGTGTTGATCTATATTTTTTGCATAATAATCAAGAAACTCTTTAGTCATTTCCTTTTTAATTCTTTCATCTTTTATTTCTTTTTTAAAAGATCTTTGCATCATCACCCAAGCACCTTTACCTGCCAAAGATTTAATATCTGATAGTTTTTTTTCAGCATGACCAAATTTTTTCATCACATGATTATGAGCCGCCATTAAATCAGGTGCAGTATTTACTATTGTTCCATCTAAATCGAAAAGAATTGTGTAAATTTGAGTCATTTTAAAAGTATTAAAAAGAAATATTTTGTGACTTATTTCAGTTACATTATTAATGTAAAGAAATTTTTAATGAAAAGAAATAATAAACTTAATAAAGCCAATGCTTATAGGCTTTCTCAAGAAGTTTTAAGAAATAAAGCTTTGTCGAAAGGTGTAAATTTGATAGCTCCAGAGACAATCTTCTTATCCAAAGACACATCATTCGGTAAAAATGTTACTGTGGAACCATATGTAGTTTTTGGACCTAAAGTAAAAATTGGCGATAATTCATTTATCAAATCATTTAGTCATTTAGAGGGAACAAAAATTGAAAAAAATGTTGTTGTAGGACCATATGCAAGACTAAGAGAAGGAACAGTTTTAAAAGAAAATACTAAAATTGGCAATTTCGTAGAAACAAAAAAATCAAATATAAATAAAAATTCAAAAGTCAATCATCTGTCTTATATTGGAGATGCATCAATAGGTAAAAATTCAAACATAGGTGCGGGCACTATTACTTGTAACTACGATGGTATTAAAAAATCTAAAACAAATATTTCTGATAATGTTTTCATTGGATCAAATTCTTCATTAGTTGCACCTGTTAAAATAGATAAAAATAGTGTTGTAGGCGCTGGGTCAGTTATTACTAAAAATGTTAAAAAGAAAACATTAGCTTTAACAAGAGCTTCTCAGCTTGAAATCAAAAATTATAAAAGGAAGAAGCGAAAATAATGTGTGGAATAATTGGTATAGCAAGCAATAAACCTGTTTCAGTAAATATAATAAATTCTCTTAAAAAATTAGAGTATAGAGGTTATGACTCTGCTGGTCTAGCAACTTTGACAGATAACAATATTAACGAAAAAAAATGTTCAGGGAGAGTAGAGGAGTTAGAGAAAATTTTATTTAAAACACCTTCTAATGGCAATATAGGGATAGGCCATGTAAGATGGGCTACTCACGGTGTTCCAAATTCATTAAATGCTCACCCTCATTCCTCTGATCAAGTCTCAGTAGTTCATAATGGCATCATTGAAAATTCTGATGAAATAAAAAAAGAATTAGAAGCTAAAGGCATTAAATTTAAATCTCAAACAGACACAGAGGTAGTTACATTATTAATAACAGAAGAATTAAAAAACAATAAGCCTTTAGACTCTGTATTTAAAACCTTAAAAAAGTTGAAAGGTAGTTTCGCGCTAGGAATAATATTTAAAAATTTTGCAAATATAATTATAGGAGCAAGAAGAGGAAGTCCGTTGGCTGTCGGATATGCAAAAGAAGAAAATTACATAGGCTCAGATTCATACGCTTTAAAATCAATGACAAATAAAATTTCTTATCTAGATGATGGAGAACTTTGTATTTTGACCAAAGATGAAGTTAACTTCTATGATACAAAGCTTAAGAAAGTAAATAAAAAAATTTTTACTTTATCAGAAGATGAAGCCTCAACCGATAAGGGTGAATACAAACATTTTATGTTAAAAGAAATAGTTGAGCAACCAGATACCGTAAAAAATTGTATAGACGAATATATTGATAGTATTAAAAAAAATATCAATATTCTTAATTTTCCGATTGAGCCACAAAATATAAATAAGATCGTTTTGATCGGATGTGGTACTGCTTACAATTCATGTTTAACAGCCAAATATTGGTTTGAGGAATTAACTTCAATTGATGTTGAAATCGATATTGCGTCAGAATTTAGATATAGAAAATTGAAATTTAATTCTAACAACCTTTATATTTTTGTATCACAATCAGGAGAAACTGCTGATACTGCAGCCGCATTAGATATATGTAAAAAAAATAATGTTAAAACTTGTTCAATAGTCAATGTGATTGAAAGTACGATTGCAAGAAACTCTGACTGGGTTTTGCCGATATACGCTGGCATAGAAATTGGGGTTGCTTCAACTAAAGCATTTTTAGGTCAACTAACTGTGCTTTATATAATGTGTTTAAAATTAGCTTTTTTAAGAAAAGATATTAATGAAGATACATATATAAAAAATATAAGAAACTTAAAAAAACTACCTGATGCAATTAAGAAGTGTTTAAAAAGTGAGAACAATATCCAGCTTATGGCGAAAGAATTTATTTCAGCCAAAGGATCTATGTTCTTAGGAAGAGGATCCTCTTATCCAATAGCTCTTGAGGGTGCTTTAAAATTAAAAGAGTTATCTTACTTACATGCAGAAGGTTATCCAGCTGGTGAAATGAAACATGGGCCTTTAGCTTTAATTGAAGAGGGTCTACCAGTAATAGTAATTGCTCCTAAGGATAAATACTTTGAAAAAACAATTTCAAATATGCAAGAAGTTATAGCTAGAGGTGGTAAAATACTTTTTATTACTGATAATAAAAAAGAATCTTTAAATGAAAATATAAGATTTGGTTTTAGAGTTCCGCATATTGATAATTTATTGACACCAATATTATTAACTTTACCATTACAAATGCTGGCTTATCATGTAGCGTTATTAAAAAATTGTGATGTAGATAAACCGAGAAACCTAGCAAAATCAGTTACAGTTGAATAAGATGAAATCTAATTACAAAGCGATGGTTTTGTCGTGTATAGATCCAAGGTTTCAACCCATTGTCTTCAATTATTTAAGAAAAAAAAAATTAAGCGGAAAATATAGCTCTTTTACGATAGCAGGGTCAGCTATAGGTGTTACTGCTAATAAATTTAAAAAATGGCATAAAATATTTTGGGATAATTTCGAAACTTCAGTAAAATTACACAATATAAAAAAACTTATTGTAATTAATCATCGTGATTGTGGAGCTGCAAAAATTATTAATGGAACAAAAGAATTTTCAGATATAAATGAAACAAAGGTTCATAAAAATTCTTTTAAAAATATTAAAAAGATATTTAGGAAAAAATATCCAAAATTGAGCATAGAGTTAAAAATTATTTCATTAAACAGTAATGTTGAAACATTTAAGTAGATATTCATTCAATATTGTATTGAATAATTTTAAGCAATACTCTATATATATCGCAGGTTGAATATGAAAAAATGGAACTTAAATAGTTGGACAAAATTACCTGCAAAACATCTGCCTGTTTATCAAGATAAAGAGGAACTCGACTTAGTTTTAAGTAAAATTAAAAAATACCCTCCATTAGTTTTTGCTGGAGAGTCTAGATCTCTAAAGAAATCTTTAGCTGAAGTAGCTAAAGGTAAAGCATTTTTACTTCAAGGAGGAGATTGTGCAGAAAGTTTTGCAGAGTTTCATCCAGATAACATAAGAGATACTTTTAAAGTTCTTTTACAAATGTCTTTAGTTTTAACAGCATCAGCCTCAGTTCCAGTCGTAAAAGTTGGACGAATTGCTGGACAATTTTCTAAACCTAGAAGTGCGCCCACAGAAAAAAAAGATGGAAAAGAATTGCCAAGTTATTTAGGTGACAACATTAATGGAATGGAATTTACTGAAAAGGCTAGAATTCCAGATGCGAAAAGATTATTTAGAGCATACTCCCAATCAGCTTCTACTTTAAACTTATTGAGAGCTTTTTCACAGGGAGGATTTGCTGACCTTAGACAAGTACATTTATGGAATTTAGGATTTATTAAAGATAAAACTAAAGGTAAATATAAAGAGATTGAAGATAAGATAAGTGATGCACTTGCTTTTATGGAAGCTTGTGGGATAAATTCAGATAACAACAGAAGGTTAAGAACCGTAAATTTTTACACCTCTCATGAAGCTTTACATTTACCATTTGAAGAGTCTATGACTCGTGTAGACTCAACAACAGGTGAGTACCATGATACTTCAGCTCATTTTGTTTGGATAGGTGATAGAACAAGACAGCCTGACGGAGCACATGTTGAATTTTGTAGAGGAATAAAAAATCCTATAGGTTTAAAATGTGGTCCGACATTAAAACCAGAAGAGTTGATTAATTTATGTAATATTCTTAATCCTGATAATGAAGCCGGTAGATTAACATTAATCTCGAGATTTGGAGCTGATAATGTTCAAAAATATTTGCCAAAATTAATGCAAACAATAAAAAAAGAAGGTCTTAATGTTATTTGGTCTTGTGATCCCATGCATGGCAATACAATTAAAGCAGCAACAGGATTTAAAACAAGACCTTTTGAAAATGTTCTTAAAGAGGTAAAAAATTTCTTTGCAGTTAGTCATGCAGAAAAGAGTTATGCTGGTGGATTGCATATCGAGATGACTGGCCAAGATGTTACTGAATGTACAGGTGGTGCTCAAAAAATCTCTGAGAAAGATCTTTCTAGCAGATATAGGACTCACTGCGATCCGAGATTAAATGCAGACCAAGCATTAGAATTAGCTTTTTTAATTTCTGAGGAAATTAAGAAAAATTCAAAAATATCAAATAAAATTATTCAAGCTGCGTCTTAATAATTATTGTAATTATTAAGACCAAACCCTAAAAGAGAGGTAAGGTATTAATTATGGATGTAAAAAAAAGAGCTAAAATAATAACTGACTGGATAGACAACTATTGCAATAATGCTTCTTATAAGCCAAAATCATTGGTAGTTGGAATATCTGGTGGAATAGACTCTTCTGTAGTTAGTACTTTATGTGCAAACACTGGTAGAAAAACAATTGTGTTAACAATGCCAATTAAACAAATCAAATCTCAACATGATTTAAGTTTGACACATGCTAAATGGTTAAAACAAAAATACAAAAATGTTGACCATCATTTGTTAGAGATGGATAAAATCTTTAACTCATTTTCTCAAGTTTTAAATAAATTTGATAATGAGCATGGGTATGCAAATTCAAGAGCGAGGTTGAGAATGGCAACTTTATATCAAGTAGCAGCAGCAAATAATGGAATTGTTGTAGGAACAGGTAATAAAGTTGAGGATTTTGGCGTTGGTTTTTATACTAAATACGGCGATGGTGGGGTCGATATCTCTCCTATAGCTGACTGCAACAAATCTCAAGTGTGGGAGTTAGGCAGACATCTTGGTGTGTCCGAAGAAATAATAAATGCCCAACCTACAGATGGTCTATGGGATGATGGAAGAAACGACGTAGAACAACTTGGAATGAGTTATGCAGATTTAGAGAAAGCTATGGAAAATAAAGACGATCCAAACTATCAAAAATATTTAGAGATAAGAGAAAAAAATTTACACAAAATGAATCCGATACCGGTATGTACATTTAATGAATAGCTTAAAATTAACAAATTCTCTTACAAGAAAAAAAGAATTATTTAAGCCAAATAATATAAAAAAGATCTCCTTATATGCTTGCGGTCCTACTGTATATGAGAGTCCCCATGTAGGTAATGCAAGAACCCTTGTAGTGTTTGATGTTTTATTTAGAGTTTTAAAGGTCCTCTACAATTCAAATGTAACGTACGTAAGAAATATTACTGATGTAGATGACAAGATAATAGAAGCCTCTCAAAATAATAAAGAAGATATAAATGAAATTACTAGTAGGGTGATTAAAATTTTTCATGAAAATTGCAAGAGTTTAAACTGTTTAAAACCAACGATAGAGCCAAAAGCTACAGAACATGTAAAAGAAATGATTGAAATGACATCTTCATTAATCAAAAAAGGATTTGCTTACGAAAATAAAAACCATGTTTTTTTTGCTGTAAACAAATTTAAGGATTATGGAAAATTATCAAATAAAAATTTAGATGAGTTAAAAGCAGGAAGTAGAATAGAAATTTCTGATCTAAAAAAAAATCCAATGGACTTTGTTTTATGGAAGCCTTCAAATGAAAAAGAACCTGGTTGGGACTCGCCTTGGGGAAGAGGTAGACCAGGCTGGCATCTTGAATGTTCAGCAATGAGTGAAAAATACCTTGGTAAAAATTTAGATATTCACGGTGGTGGTCTCGATTTAATTTTTCCTCATCATGAAAATGAGATTGCTCAGTCTTGTTGTAACAATAATACGAAAAACTTTGCAAATTATTGGGTCCATAACGGATTTGTAACCATTAATAATGAAAAGATGTCAAAGTCTTTAGGCAATATAATTTCTATAACTGATGCAACTAAAAAATATTCCGGTCAGGTTGTTAGGTTAGCATTATTAAGCGCTCACTACAGTCAACCACTAGATTGGAATAATAAACTTTTAGAAAATCAAAGAGCAACCATTGAAAAATGGTATCAATTGTATGAAGAAAATAATGAAGAAATACCTTTGAAAGAGATAGACATGTTACTTGATGATTTAAATACTCCTGGTTTCATTGCTAAAATTCACAACCTTTATGCAAACGCAAATAAAGGTGATGAAAAAAGTAAGAAATTTTTTAATAGTGCTTGTAAATTAATTGGTTTATTTGATTTAACAAAAAACGAGTGGGAAGAGTTTAAAAAATTAGATAAAGATATTTCGGAAGAATTTATTGAAAAAAAAATTAAAGAAAGATTGGCAGCAAAACAAAAAGGAGATTATAAGCTCGCTGATAAAATAAGAGTTGAACTAGCAAGTAAAGGAGTAATCATTGAGGATAAAAAAGAACAGACAACTTGGAAATTTAAATGAGTAAAGAGAAAATATATATATTTGATACTACTTTAAGAGATGGAGCTCAGACAGAAGGTGTTGATTTCTCAATTGAAGATAAAAATAAAATAGCACAAGTTTTATCAGACATAGGTGTTGATTATGTAGAGGGAGGATGGCCTGGGGCAAATCCTGTTGATACAAAATTTTTTTCAAGCCCGCCCAAAATGCAACAAACTTTATTTACTGCATTCGGTATGACCAAAAAAACTGGTCGAAGTGCAGATAACGATCCCGGTTTAGCTTCTTTAATGAATGCGAATACACCAGCAGTTTGTGTAGTAGGAAAATCTTGGGATTTTCATGTAAAAGTTGCTTTAGGAATCCAAAAAGAGGAAAATTTAGAAAACATCAAAGAAACAACAAAACATTTTGTTAAAAACAAGAAAGAATTTTTGTTTGATGCAGAACATTTTTTTGATGGTTATAAGGCTAACCCGGAATATGCAATTGACTGCTTAAAGCAAGCCTACGATAATGGTGCTAGATGGGTTGTATTATGTGATACTAATGGTGGCACACTACCGAATGAGGTTAGAGAAATTGTTACAAAAGTTTCAAAAATAATACCTGGAAATAATCTTGGAATTCATGCGCATAACGATACAGAAAATGCTGTGGCTAATTCTTTAGCTGCAGTTGAAAGCGGTGCAAGACATATTCAAGGAACTATTAATGGTTTAGGTGAGAGATGTGGTAATGCAAATTTGATGTCAATTATTCCTAACTTATGTTTAAAAAAATCTTTTAGCGATAAGTACGAAATTAACATTAAAAAAGATAAACTTTCTTCATTAACTGAATGTTCAAGATTGTTAGATGAAATACTAAATAGAAAACCTAATAAAAATATGGCTTATGTTGGTGCCTCAGCCTTTTCTCACAAGGGGGGTCTTCACGTTTCAGCAGTGAAGAAAGATCCAAAAACTTACGAACATATTGATCCGAAAACAATTGGGAATCATAGAAATATTATTGTTTCAAATCAAGCTGGTCGATCAAATATTTTATCAAGACTAGAACAATACGGAGTTAAAATTGATTCTAAAGATCCAAAAATCCAAAAAATTTTGGATGAGGTGAAAGATAGAGAATTTAGTGGTTATTCGTATGATGGAGCTGATGCTTCATTTGAATTATTAGCTAATAGATTATTAGGTAAAGTTCCTGAGTATTTAAAAGTAAAAAGTTACGATGTGAATGTTTCAAAATTTGACAAAATACAGACAAAAGCAAGCGTAGTTTTCTTGATAGATGGAAAAGAAATCGAGTGCCATGGTGAGGGGAATGGACCTGTAAATGCATTGGATAATGCGATCAGATCTAATTTTAAAAAAGTAACAAAATATTATAATTTTTTTTCAGATTTAAAGTTACTTGATTATAAAGTTAGAATACTGAATACCGGTACTGAAGCAACAACTAGAGTTTTAATTGAAAGTACTGATAAAACAGGTGTTAGCTGGTTTACAGTTGGTGTATCTCCAAATATTATTGAAGCTTCATTTAAAGCATTAATTGATAGCTTAGATTATAAACTTTATAAAGAAAAAGCTCCTGCTAATTTAAATGAGCAGTAAATTTGGTTTCATTCTAGTAAAACCGCAACTAGGTGAAAACATAGGTGCATGTGCCAGAGCGATGAAAAATTTTGGTTTTTCAAAACTTCACATTGTAGAGCCTAAAATTAGTTTTCCAAATCATAAAGCTAAAGCAACATCTGTAGGAGCATTTGATATTATAAATAAAGCGAAAGTATTTAATAATATTAAAGATGCAATAGAGCCTTTTAATTTGGTTATATCTTTAAGTGCAAGACGTAGAGACATAAATAAAAAAAATATTTCAATTAAAGAATTTCAAAAAATAATCAAAAGAAGAAATCTTAACTTGGGTTTAATGTTCGGTCCTGAAGCATCGGGTTTATCAAATAAAGATTTGTCATTTTCTAATTATATTTTACAAATTCCAACTTCACCAAAATTTAAATCTTTAAATTTATCGCATTCTTTGACTGTTATTTGTTACGAGATTTTTAAATTACTTAATGATAAAAAAATTAAAAATAATGAACTGAATTTAAAAGTTTCATCTAAATCGAAAATATCTTCTTTATTAGCCCATTTAATAAGCCTTTTAGAAAAAAAAGACTTTTTTATCCCTAAAGAGAAAAGGCACTCAATGATATTAAATATAAATAATTTAATTTATAGATTAGAACCAAACGATAAAGAATTAAGGATTTTAGCTAGTATTATAAGCACATTGAGTAAAAAATAACATTAAAGCTTAATTGACAAATCATTAGTAAAGCTTATAAAAACACAATTATTTAATATGACTAAAAGACTTAAATCTAAACATAAAGTTGATCGAAGACTTAAGGCAAATATTTGGGGCAGACCAAAAAGTCCTTTCAACTCTAGAGCTTATCCCCCAGGTCAACATGGCCAAAATAAAAAGGGAAAACCGACAGACTACGGAATTCAATTGCAAGCTAAACAAAAATTAAAAGCGTATTATGGAAATATCAATGAAAGACAATTTAGGAATATTTATAGAAAAGCTCTTTCTAAAAGAGGAGATACTACTGAAAATCTTATAGCATTATTAGAAAGTAGATTAGACACAGTTATCTACAGAGCCAAATTTGCTCCAACAGTATTTGCAGCAAGACAAATGATAAATCACGGACATATTAAAGTGAATAAAAAAAGAGTAAACATTTCAAGTTATGTAGTTAAAAATACTGATTTAATAGAAGTAAGAGAAAAATCTAAAAAGTTGACTATAATAGATGGATCTTTGCAAAGTAAAGAAAGAGAAGTTCCAGAATATATTCAATTAGATGACAAAAATAAAACTGCCAAACTTGTTAGAGTACCAAAATTTGCTGAAGTTCCTTTTCCAGTCATTATGGAACCGAGTTTAGTAATCGAATATTATTCAAGATAATTGAATTTCTTTAGTTTATTTAAAAGAAACCTAATCTATAAATTTAAAAATAAAATATCAATCGATTTAGACAACATAAAACTTAATACCTTAGATGAACTATTTCATCATTATGGTAGTGATAAAGCTAATATTTTTAAATTAAATAAAAAAACAGGTCATGGATTTTCTAACTTTTATGAAAAAAATTTTTATAAATATAAAAATAAAAAAATTAATATTTTAGAAATCGGATCATATGCCGGAGGATCAGCAGCAGCTTTTGTAAAATACTTTCCAAACGCTAAAATTTTTTGCTTTGATATAAATATTTCTAATTTCAAATATAAATCAAAAAATATTCATGTCTTTGGTATTGATATGAATAATGAAAAAAAAACAAATGAAATATTAAAAAGTATATTTTCGAAATATAATTTTGAAGATTTTGATTTAATAATTGATGACGGGTCTCATAATTTGAGTGATATTTTAAATGGATTAAAATTTTATTTTAAATATGTAAATAGTAATGGGATTTATATTATTGAAGATTTTAAGCATCCAAATTATTACACATACAATAAGAACATAAATCATATTTTAATTGATGAACTGCTACATAATTTACAAAAAAAAAAAATATCTATTTCGAGTGTATTTACAAAAGATGATCAGATTAATTTAATTAACCAAATAGAAAAAATAGAAATCTATAAAGGAAATTTGGATGACTCTGATATAGCTTTTATAATTAAAAAATAATTTAAATAATTTTTTTGTCTTCAAAAAGTTTTTTTAATTCGCCTTTTTCAAACATTTCTTTTACAATATCACATCCGCCAACAAATTCTTTCTTGACATAAAGCTGAGGAATTGTTGGCCAATCACTAAACTCTTTTATTCCTTGTCTTAAATTTTCGTCTTCAAGAACATTGATTCCTTTAAAATTTACATTTAAATGTTTTAAAACATTTGACACAGCCATTGAAAATCCACATTGAGGAGATTCGGGTGTTCCCTTCATAAATAAACAAACTTCATTTTTATTTATAAATTCTTCTATTTTTTTCTTAATTTCCATTATTTAACCTCAGTTGTTATTGATAAAGCATGTAACTCATTTCCCATTTTTCCTTTTAAAGATTTATAAACGAGTTTGTGTTGTTCAATTTTACTTAAATTATTAAATTTGGATGATTTAATAGTAGCAGAATAATGATTACTATCACCCATTAAATCTTTTATCTCGATTGAAGCATCTGGGATGCCGGCTATTATAAGTTTCTTTATTTCTTCAATAGGTAAAGCCATCAGTAACTATTATACCATTCGTTATTGATTTTAAATAAATCTTTGGTGCTAAATTTCATCTCACCCTCAATTTCAAAAAATTCTTTTTGAGTATGTCCGATATTTTCATAATATGTATCATTATCTTTTAAAATTTTTTCCACTTTTGACAAATTGTTTGCCTTAATTTCTATAATGTATCTAGCCTGATCTTCACCAAAGAAATACCTAAATAAATTAGTAAGTTTTTTTGGTTTTTGTATTTTAGCACCATATTCTGAATTTATTGCCATTTCAGCTAAAGCTGTAATTAACCCGCCATTAGAAATATCATGGGATGATAAAACTAGATTTTTTTCAATTAATTTTAGTAAACTATCACCATTATTTTTCTCATTAAATAAATTTATCTCTGGAGGCATACCTATATCTATTGAATAATTTTCTTTTAAAAAACAGCTTTGTTCAAGATGACCGAAGGTTTTTCCTATTAAAATTAGTTTATTATTATTACCTTTAAAATAATGATTTAGAGGTTGAGACAATTTTTTTATTAAACCAACACCACCAATCACTGGAGTTGGAAAGATATTTTTTTTATTAGTTCCATTATAAAACGATACGTTCCCTGAAACTACAGGATAATTTAAAAATTCACACGCTTCTTTTATTCCCTGCAAACATTCTGTAAACTCTCCCATTATTTCATTATTTTCTGGATTACCAAAATTTAAACAATTAGTGATTGCTAGAGGTTTTGCTCCTACTGTAATTAAATTTCTCCAATTTTCACAAACAATTTGTTTTCCCCCAGTTATTGGATGTGATTTGCAATAATTTGCCGAAGAGTCAACTGATACAGCAATAGCTTTATCTTTATTATGAATTCTAATAATTGCTGCATCCGAACCAGATTTTTGAATTGTATCACACATAACACTTTGATCATATTGATTTGTGATCCAACTTTTATTTGAATGATTTGGACTTGAAAGAATTTTTATCAAAGCATCTTCAATTTTAATTTTTTTTAAATTTTTTAAATCAACTTTTTCATTTGTTGGTTTTTTTTTAGACCATTTTCTATCATATATAGGAGCCTTAGAGGCCAGAGCTTCTATTGGAATTTCTCCCTCAATCTTATTATTATATTTCAATGTAAGATTTTTTGTATCAGTAGTTTTTCCAATCACAACAAAATCTAAATCCCATTTATCAAATATTTTTTTTGCGTCCTGTTCTTTACCATCCTCTAAAATAATTAGCATTCTTTCTTGACTTTCTGATAACATCATTTCATAAGGTGTCATATTTTCCTCTCTACAAGGAATTCTATCTAATTCAAGCTCGATACCCAGTTCTCCCTTTGAAGCCATTTCAACACTAGATGATGTTAAGCCAGCAGCGCCCATATCTTGAATTGAAATTATTGAATTGTCTTTCATTAGTTCAAGGCATGCTTCCATCAGAAGTTTTTCAGTGAAAGGATCTCCAACTTGAACAGTTGGTTTTTTTTCTTCTGAATTTTCATCAAATTCAGCAGAGGCCATAGAAGCTCCATGGATACCATCTCTACCAGTTTTAGAGCCTACATAAACAACAGATTTATTAACACCTTTGGCTTTTGAATAAAAAATTTTATCTTTCTTTGCATGCCCAACAGCCATAGCATTTACTAAAATATTTTCATTGTATGTTTCATTAAATTTTGTTTCTCCTGCTACTGTGGGTATTCCTATACAATTACCATAACCACCAATTCCAGAAACAACTCCATTGAGCAAACTTTTGGTTTTCTTATGATTTGGTGAGCCAAAATGAATTGAATTTAATAAAGCAATTGGACGAGCACCCATTGTAAAAACATCTCTAAGTATTCCTCCAACTCCGGTGGCAGCACCTTGATAAGGCTCGATATAAGATGGATGGTTATGACTCTCAATTTTAAAAATGATCGCATCATCGTCACCAACATCAATTACTCCAGCGTTTTCACCAGGTCCTTGAATTACTTGTTTTCCAGTAGTCGGTAACTTTTTAAGATGTATTCTAGAGGATTTATATGAGCAATGTTCGTTCCACATTGCTGAAAAAATACCAAGCTCTAAAAAATTAGGCTCCCTTTGCATTAATTTCTTAATCGCTTTATATTCTTCAGGTTTTAATCCGTGTTTCTCAATTAATTTATTTGTAATTTTCATTTTAATTCATCAAACTAGAAAATAAATTTACTCCATCTTTGTTAGATATAATTTCATCCATCATTCGTTCTGGATGAGGCATCATTCCTAGAATATTTTTATTTGAGTTAAAAATTCCAGCAATATTATCTAACGATCCATTAGGATTAGAACTTTCATTTATATTTCCTTTTTCATCACAATATTTAAAAGCAATTAAATTCTCTTTATTTAATTTCTCTAAATGTTTAGAATCAGTAAAGAAGTTTCCTTCATTATGAGCAATATTGATTTTTAACACTTGGTCATTTTTATATTTTTTCGAAAATTTAGTATTATTATTTAGCACTTTTATGTGAATATCTTTATTTATAAATTTTAAATTTTTATTTCTTAATAAAGTTCCTTTTAAAAGTCCTGTTTCAGTTAAAATTTGAAAACCATTACAAATACCTAAAATTAAACAACCTGAATTAGCTGCTTTAATAACTTCATCTATAATCAGAGATTTCCCTGCTATGGCACCAGATCTCAAATAATCCCCATATGAAAATCCTCCAGGAATAACTATTAAATCAGATTTTGGTAACTTAGTTTCTTTATGCCAAACCATTTTATTTTTAAATTGCATTTTTTCTAGTGCAACGGCAATATCCCTATCGCAATTTGAGCCAGGAAAAACAATTACTGATGATTTCATTAAATTTTACTAATTTTATAGTCTTCAATAATTAGATTTACTAAAAGTTTCCTACACATATCGTTAATTTTCTTTTCAGCTTCTTTTAAATCATTCTCATTTATATCGATTTCAAAGTGTTTACCCTGCCTGATACTTTTTAAATCGATCATACCCATGTTTTTTAAAGTATTTTCAACAACTTTACCTTGTGGATCTAGAACATCTTTTTTAAGTGTTACTGTTACAGAGAATTTCAATTTATTTTTTTTTAAACTTTATTGGAATTGTTTTACCAAAATTAACTTCACTAATATTAGTTTCTTCAGGCATTATACCAAGTCTTCTGGCTACTTCTTGATAACCCTGAATAATATTTCCTAAATCTTTTCTAAATCTATCTTTATCCAGTTTTTTTTCTGTTTTAGAGTCCCATAAACGACAAGTATCTGGACTTATTTCATCTGCTAGAAGTATTTCTTTTTCTTCTGTCTCTTTATTCCAAGCCCTTCCATATTCAATTTTAAAATCTACAAGTTTAATACCTATACCTCTGAACATTCCTACTAATAAATCATTAATTCTTAAAGTCGTTTTATCTATTATTTGAATTTCTTCTTCCGTAGCCCATCCAAAAGAAAAGATATGTTCTTTTGAGATAATTGGATCGTTTAATTCGTCTTTTTTAAAACAATACTCTAAAAGGGGCTTTTCTAAAACTGTGCCTTCGGGTATTCCTAGTCTTTTTGTTAATGATCCCGTAGCAATATTTCTTACTATAAATTCTATTGGAAAAATTTCAGCTTTTCTAATTAGCTGTTCTCTCATGTTTAGTCTTTTAATAAAATGATTTTTAACTCCACATTGTGAAAGATTAGTTAAAATATACTCTGAAATTCTATTATTTAAAACGCCTTTTCCCTCTACACTCGCTTTTTTTAAATTATTGAAAGCAGTGGCATCATCTTTAAAATGTTGGATAACTAGGTCTTTATCTTTAGTTTCATAAAGAATTTTAGCTTTACCTTCGTATAATTTTTTACCTTTATTCATTTGATTATTTTTTTAGACTTCTTTTAAAAATTATATCAATTTTTTTTGTATGGTAACTAAAATCAAAGAGTTTTTTAAGTTTATTAACAGGTATTTTTTTTGTAATTTTTTTATCTGAAATAATTTTGTCATAAAATGAGGAATTTTCTTTCCATGCTTGCATGGCATTTTTTTGAACAATTTTATATGATTCTTCTCTTGTAAAACCCACATTTGTAAGTTCCAAAAGAACTCTTTGAGAAAAAAAAATTCCGTTTGTTATATCTAAATTTTTTTTCATATTTTTAGGATAAACATTTAAATTTTTTACTACGTTACTTAATCTATTTAGAGCAAAATCTAGAGCTATAGTAGCATCGGGGCCGATATTACGTTCAACTGCTGAATGAGAAATATCTCTTTCATGCCATAAAGCAACATTTTCTAATGCAGGCATGACACTTGATCTGATTAATCTTGCTAAGCCTGTTAAATTTTCACTCAAGATAGGGTTTTTTTTATGGGGCATAGCCGAGGATCCTTTTTGTTTTTTTCCAAAAAATTCCTCTACTTCCAAAACTTCAGTTCTTTGAAGATGTCTAATTTCGATTGCAAATCTCTCTATCGAACTTGCAATAATTCCTAAAGTAGAAAAAAATTGTGCATGTCTGTCTCTCGGAATTATTTGTGTGGAAACTGGTTCAATATCAAGTTTTAGTTTTTTTGCAACATAACTCTCAACTTTTGGATCAATGTTAGCAAAAGTTCCTACTGCACCAGAAATTGCACAAGTAGATATTTCTTTAATTGAGTTTTCTAAACGTTTTTTGTTTCTGAAAAATTCTTGATAAAAAGAAAGCATTTTCAATCCAAATGTTGTCGGTTCAGCATGTATTCCATGACTTCTACCAATACATAAAGTATATTTATGTTTTATTGCCTTTTTTTTAATTGATCCAAGAAGTTTATTAAGATCATTTATTAATATTTCCCCTGATTGTTTAAGTTGAAGATTAAAACATGTATCTAAAACATCTGAAGAGGTCATACCTTTGTGTAAATATCTTGCATCAGGGCCAGCTTTCTCAGTAATTGAAGTTAAAAAAGCTATAATGTCATGTTTTACTTTTTCCTCTATTTGTAAAATTCTTTTTGGATCAATTTTGGCCTTTGATTTAACTTTTTTAACAACACCTTTAGGAATGATCTTTAATTTCTCCATTGCCTCTGCTGCAGCTAACTCAATTTTAAGCCATATAGAATATCTATTATGATCTTCCCAGATTTTTTTTATTTCTTTTCTAGAATATCTTTCAATCATAAAATTTTTTCAATGTTTTTTGATTTGGTAAAAATTTCATATCCATCTTTTGTTACACCTATTGTATGTTCAAATTGTGCTGACAAGTTTTTATCTTTGGTAACAGCAGTCCACCCATCATTTAAAACTCTTGTTTCATAATTCCCAGCATTAATCATTGGTTCAATTGTAAAAATCATTCCAGTTTTAATTTTTTCTCCAGTCCCTTTTTCACCATAATGAAGAACATTTGGCTCTTTATGAAATGCTTGACCAATCCCATGGCCACAAAAATCTTGAACAACAGAAAATCCTTGAGCTTCGACATGATTTTGGATTACATTACCGATATCTCCTAAATGAACACCGTCTTTCACAATTTTTATTGCTTTCATCATTGCTTCATAGGTAGTGTCAACTAATTTTTGAGCTCTAATTGAAACTTCTCCAACTTTAAAAGTTCTACTTGTGTCACCATGCCAACCATCTTTAACAGCAGTAACATCAACATTTACAATATCACCATCTCTCAAAATTTTTTTTTCAGATGGTATCCCATGACATACAATATGATTTGTAGAAGTGCAGCAAGATTTAGGAAAACCTCTGTAGAACAACGGAGCAGAGTAGGCTTGATTATCATTAATAAACTCGTAACAAATTTTATCAATTTTATTTGTGGAAATACCTGGTTTAATTATTTTGCTTACTTCGTCTAATGCACCAGCTGCAATAGATCCAGCAATTTTGGTTTTTTCAAAAGACTCTTTTATCTCATCATTCATTAAATATTTAATTTTATTTTATTATTGAGTTTTATTCCTTTTGAGGAAAATTTACAATCATAGCAAAGAATATTTAATTTGTTTTTTAC
>CACGPY010000008.1 GCA_902575095.1 uncultured Pelagibacteraceae bacterium | reverse complement strand
ATGGTCAAGGTGAATTGTCAGATGCTGCTGCTGCATTAGATTGGATTGAAAGACAAAATCTAGATTACAGTCAATGTTGGGTTTCTGGCTTCTCTTTTGGCTCTTTGATTTGTATGCAACTAATTATGAGAAGACCTGAAGTAAATAACTTTATTTCAGTTTCACCTCAGCCTAATGTTTATGATTTTTCTTTTCTAGCACCATGTCCAACTTCTGGACAGGTAATTTATAGTGAAAATGACGAGTTGGTCACTAAGGAAAGTATTATTGAATTAGATAACAGAATTAAAAGTCAAAAAGGAGTTGAAGTAAAATTTTCAAAAATAAAAAACTCTAATCATTTTTTTAAAAATAAGGAAAAAGAACTAACTATAGAAATAGAAAAATATTTAAAGGAGAAAACAGCTTTAATTTAATAAATTATTAAGTCTCCTCCTATACTGGACTTTTTACAGCCAGTTGTTTTTGGAAAAGAAATCGGCAGCTCAAGTATGCGTCTAATAGCTAAGAATGCAAAAGCTTGGGACTCTATAAAATCACCATCTACATTATATTTGTCAATATTCTCAAAAGTAATATTAGACAAGGTATTTTCTTTTATTTTTTTAATTAAAATTTTATTTTTTCTACCTCCACCACAAATTATTATATTTTGTATTTTTTCATTAGAATTTTCTATTGATAAAGATAATTCTTCTCCAATTACACTTGCTGTAAATTCTGTAAGAGTTGCGACACCATCTTCTAAATTTAAACCTCTAACAAAAGATATGTCAAAATCATTTGTATCGAATGATAATTTATTTTTGTTATTTCTGTTCGTATATAATTCTTGAGCCTGCTCAAAAATAACTTCATTTTTTGTACCAGTAGAAGCGAGAATTCCATCTAAATCAAATTTATTATTTGAATTACTTCTTACCCATGTATCTATTAGACAATTACCTGGTCCAATATCTTTACTGTATATCCCTGATAAACTATCTTTGTTTGTAACAATGGTAATATTTGAAATGCCTCCAATATTTAAAAAACATATTGGTAATTTAAATTTATTTTGTATGGCTATTAATTGATGAAAAATAGATGCTAATGGCGCTCCTTGTCCTCCATTTAAAATATCGTTATTTCTGAAATTGTAAACTATCTTTTTTTTTGTCAATTGACTTAATAATTTACCATTTCCAAGTTGCCTAGAAATTTTTTCTTTAGCACTATGATATATGGTTTGACCGTGAAACCCTATGATTGTATTTCTATCAAGATTAAAATCCTTAATTATTTTTGCATGGAAAATTGTGATTTTTCTTTCTAAATCTTCAACTTCTTCATGAAATTTATCTAGATGGCTTTTTTTATGAATTTTTTCTTTTAAATTGTGAATATCTTTATAGATATCTGAACTATATTCAAAATATTTGTTTTCTATTGGAGTATATTCATTAATCCCATTGGTAGAAATTACAGAGGCGTCAACCCCATCTCCAGATGTGCCACTCATTAAACCAAGGCATGTCCATTTTTTTTGCATATTTTTATTTATTTATAATAATTTTTGTATAATAGTTGCTTAACTGAATAACGCTATGAAAAAAATGTTTATAAAAGAGATGCAAGAACGAGGTTATATTAATCAGTGTACAAATATAGAGAGTCTCAATGAAATTTGTAATAAAAAATCGATTTCTGGCTATATAGGATTTGATTGCACCGCAAGCAGTTTACATGTGGGTAGCTTGTTGCAGATAATGATTTTAAAGATGATGCAAAAGCATGGTCATAGACCAATTATTCTTTTAGGTGGTGGTACAACATTAATAGGTGACCCCTCAGGAAAAGACACTACGAGAAAGATATTGGATCAAAACGAAATCAAAAATAACATAAAAAGTATTAAAAAAGTATTTAACAAAATTTTAAATACTTCTGATAAAAAAACTACTCCTTTATTTGTAAATAACGCTGAATGGTTGACTAAATTAAACTATATACAGTTTCTTAGAGACACGGGTAGTCATTTTACAATTAATAAGATGCTTACTTTCGAAAGTGTAAAGTTAAGGTTAGATAGAGAACAGTCTCTTAGTTATATGGAATTTAATTACATGATTTTACAAGCATTTGATTTTTACCAATTATTTAAGACTAATAATTGTATTTTGCAAATCGGAGGATCAGATCAATGGGGAAATATAGTTAGCGGTGTAGATTTAATAAGACGGAGGTTACAAAAAGAGGCTTACGGTCTAACATCGCCTTTGATTACTCTGGCTTCAGGTGCTAAAATGGGAAAAACTGAAAAAGGTGCAATTTGGTTAAATGAAGATCAATTTTCACCTTATGATTATTGGCAATTTTGGAGAAACACAGACGATAGAGATGTTAAAAAATTTTTAAATTTTTTTACAGAGATCGATCCTAAAGAAATTGAAAATATTTGCCAAAAAGAAAAAAATATTAATAATCTTAAAATCTTACTGGCAAACGAAACCACAAAAATACTTCATGGAGAAAGTGCTTCGAAAAAGGCTGAACAAACTGCTAGGGATACATTTAAAAAGGGTGGAATCGGATCTGAATTACCTGAAATTAAAATTGAGTCTGAACAGCTAGAAAAAGGAATAAATATCTTAGATCTGATTGCAAAAAATAAGATTTTGTCGTCAAAAAGTGAAGCACGTAGGGCTATACTCAACAAAGGGTTTAAAATTGATGGTGTGGTAATTAATGATGAAAAAAAAAATCTTAAGAAAAAAGATTTTAAAAAAAATATATTAAAACTTTCTTATGGGAAAAAGAAACATTTCTTATTAAAAATTATTTAGTAGTTTTATTTTTATCAATAATTTTTTGAATAAATCTTGGCGTTAGTGTCCTTATCGGATTTATAGTTGTTTTTATATTTCCTTTGGGACCTTTCATTTTAAAACTAACTCCAAACAGTCCTTCTCCTATCTCTTTAGGTATTACTATATTTCCAATAACAGGTATTTTGGAAATCATTTTATTTAAAGTTTTAGCTGGAACTAACGTTCCTCTCACACTTGTTAGTCCATTTTCATCCTGATAACCATCCATTAGAACAGACATACTTGGACCTAAAGCTAGAACTTCATTTAATTTCAAAAAATTATTTTCTTTTTCCATATCAATTTCTAATAAATCAAAAGACAACCCTTCACCTTCCGCTAGGTCAACTAACCCACCTAAATCGGCAAGAGATAATAATTGTATTACTCCTGGAGCATTTAATACTTTAAAATTTTCAATTTTCAATTTAGAGATTGATTTTTCGGCATCCATAATAGAAGTAAAAAATAATTTTCCACCAGAAAGACCATTAAAAAAACTATACTCTGTTAATAATGGCCGGGTAAGATCAGAATAAATTTCTAAGTATCTTTTATTAGTATTTTTATCTTTCTTCATAGATATATCTAAAAAATTATTACCACCAAAGTCACCTTTTGAGGATATTTTTATAAATTCACCTTTTTTGATTTCACCAATTAATTTAAAATTTTCTAGTTTTTCTGATAAAGGGGCTTTTACGTTTTTGAAGTCAATTTCTATACTACTACTGATTTTTTTAAATATATTTTCCTTACTTTTATTACTTAAAAATTTTGCCAAATTAGTTGCATCAAATTTACTACCTTTAATTAAGATTTTTTTTCCATTTTGAATGTAGAAATCGTTGTTAGTTGTAAGAACTTTGATTTTATTAAAAGTTAAAAAACTATTATTTTTGAATTTAAGCCCATTGATCTTAAATGAATTGTTGCCTTCATCAAAATTAAGTTTATTTATAAAAAATTCACTTTTATTACTCCTTAAATCTAAGGATATTTTAGCTTTAGAGTCTTTTTTTTTGTAATTTATAAGATCTATTTCAAAATTATTTCCGTATTCAAAATCTAATTTTAAGTTTGTAGAATCATCCTTGAAAATATTTTTAAAATTTATTTGATAAAAATTTGAATAATTTGTTGAGTATTTTCCTGTGCCCTGCAGATCGATATTTTTAGGTGAAAAAATTGATTGAATTTCTAGGTCTGAAAAATAAAAATTTTTTATTTCTTCGTTAATAAGACTATTCTTAAATGATTTATCTAATTCTACACCTAATTCTTTAACTTTACCAGAAATTTTGTATTTATAATTTTCAACCTTATAGGTATCATCAAGATTTATAGATACGATATTATTAAGGTCTGCATTTAAAGTATTAATTATTTCAATAAAATTAAATTTATTTGAAAATTTTAAATATTTTTTTAATTTTTCTTTGTTTAAATTAATTTTTGAATTAAAATTTGAGCTTAATTTAATTCCACTATCAAAATTTAATTTAATATCGCCCTCTGATATTTTTATTTGGTTAAAATTTCCAAAAATATTTTTTATTAAAATATCATTTTTATCTGCAAAAAAACTTAAATTAGTTCTATTTAAATTTATTTCATTAGAGAATTCAACTTGTAAATTTTTTATCTCTCCTCTTGCGATGAAATCATCAAATTTACCTTGGTCGCTCAAAAATATATCGATTTCTGAAATTAATTTTCCCTGCTTAATATTATTATTTAATATATTTTTAAAATTTGACGGTTTTATTAAAGATGAAAGTTTATTTAATTCTTTAATATCTAGTTCATCCAAAACTAAATTTGTTTTCTTTATTTTTGGTTTAGATTTCAATATGGATAAGAAGTCAATATAAACTTTTATACTTTTTGCAGGAATTATCACATTTCTATAATTTATATTTGGGTTTTGTGTTTCTAAAAAAAGGCTAAGTTTCTCCGGATCAATTTTGAATTTGATTGTATTTAATTCTAAGCTGATATTTTGAGTCTCAGAGGCTTTGCTTGTTATAAATTTGTTAAACTTATCTGTTTCAACACCAATCGTTGATAAAACAAATATAAATAAAATTAAAATTACTAAAAATAATAATATAAAATTAAGAAATATTTTTTTCATTTTTAATTCTTATTTTTTATTTTTTATTCCTTCTTCGATAAATAGATCAATATTGCCATCTAAAATACTTGAAGGATTTGTGCTTTCCATCTTATTTCTTAAATCTTTTACTAACTGATAGGGTTGTAGCACGTATGATCTTATTTGATGACCCCATCCAATATCAGTTTTTGTATTTAATGTTTTTTGATTTTCTTCCTCCTTTTTTTGTAATTCGTGTTCGTACAGCCTGGCTTTTAACATTTTGTAACAAGTTTCTTTATTTTTATGTTGTGATCTCTCATTTTGACATTGTACAACAATTTTAGTTGGAATATGTGTAATCCTGACAGCGCTATCTGTAGTATTAACGTGTTGACCTCCTGCGCCACTAGACCTGTAAGTATCAATTCTTAAGTCTTTTTCATCAATTTTTATATTAATATCATCTTCAATTGCAGGATAAACCCATACACTCGCAAAGCTTGTATGTCTTCTTGCGCCACTATCAAATGGAGAGATTCTTACAAGTCTATGTACACCAGACTCTGATTTCATAAGACCATACAAATAATTGCCTTCAACTTTAACAATTGATGATTTTATTCCCGCCTCCTCTCCTTTATGTTCACTAATAATTTCATAATTAAATCTTTTTTTATCAAACCATTTCATATACATCCTTCTGAGCATATCTGCCCAATCTTGACTTTCAGTACCGCCTGCTCCAGCATGAATTTCAAGATAAATATCGTAATCATCATTTTCATCAGATAAAAAACAATTTATCTCATTTTTTCTTACATCAGCTAAAATTTTTCTAATTCTCTCATTGCAATCTGTTAAAGTAGATTCATCTTTTTCTTTTAATGCTAATAAATGAAGGTCTTTTAGATTACTTAGATCAATCAATGTTTCGTTATATGATTTTAGAATATCTTCTAAAAATTTTTTTTGTTTGACAGTTTTTTTTACTAAGTTTTGATCTTTCCAAAAATTTTCCTGGAGAGAAACTTGTTCTAGCTCTTTAATTCTTTTTTCAACATTTTCTTTATCAAAGATACCCCCTTATATTTTCAAGGCATTTTTCTGTAGTTTGTAATGTTATTTCGAAATTTTCCATTAATAGAATTGTCTAAATTTAATAATATTATCACTTCCATTTGAAGTGATTAAGTTATTATTATCCAAGTTGTTAATATCTTTTAATTTTAATGCCTCAATTATTGAATTTTTCTCACCGGGTAATGACTTTAGCCCGTTATCATAGTTAAGAGCAGTTAAGTAAATATTTTCAGGAATTTTAAATTCTTTAAAATCTTCTTTAAATAATGCTTTTTCAACAAAATCTTTAAAAATGGGTAAAGCTGCCTTTGAACCAGTTTCAAATTTTCCAAGCGTTTTTGGATTATCATAACCTATATATACTCCAATAACTAAGTCTGATGAAAAACCAATAAACCATGCATCAAAATTATCATTAGTAGTCCCCGTCTTCCCTGCTAAAGGAACTTTTAAAGATTTTAATTTCTTTGCAGTTCCTCTTTGCACTACTCCTTGTAATATTGAAGTCATTTGGTAAGCGGTTTCTTCACTTATTACATTTTTATTATTATTTATTATTTTTGGAAATTCTATTTCTTGATTAATAAACTTATCACAACCGGTACAATTTCTACTTTTTTGCTGAAAGATTGTTTTTCCTCTTCTATCTTGAATTCTTGAAATCAGTTTTGGTTCTATTTTTTTACCACCATTTACAAATGGAGCATATGCAGATGTAAGGTTAATTAATGTTGTTTCTGCAGCACCCAAAGAAACAGATAATAACTCTGGAATTTCTTGATAAATATTTAATTTTTTTGATAATTTTAAAATTTCCTCCAATCCTATGATTTTGGCAATCCTTACTGTCATAAGATTTCTAGAATACTCTATTCCTTTTCTAAAAGTTGAAGGTCCATAAAATTTTTTTCCATAATTTTCTGGTTTCCAGTTTTTCAAACCGACACCTTGGCTTTCAACAAACGGAGCATCAAGTATAATACTATTTGGTGCAAATCCATTCTCTAGTGCTGCTGCATATACGATAGGTTTAAAAGCAGATCCAGGTTGTCTTTTTGCTTGGGTCACTCTATTAAATTCACTTGTTTTAAAATTGAAACCGCCAACTAATGCCAAGACATTGCCGGAAAAAGGATCCAAAATTACTATTCCTCCATTTACCTTGGGATATTGTTTTAACAACCAAATATCATTTTCTTTTTTAACAAAAACGATATCACCTATTTTATGTATATCTTTGACTAATTTTTTTTTCGGAATTGTCCATTTAAAATTTTTTGAAAACAAAATGCCTTCTAAATTTTTTTTCTTATTTTTAATTGTTCTAAAAGTTATTTGATTGTTATCTAAGGAAATTATTTCTGCAAATTGCCAATTTAAAGTAGGATCTAGTTTAAACTTATCAATTTTTTTTTCCCAATTTTCATTCTTAATTTTGTTAGTAATTGGACCTCTCCATCCTCGCCTACGATCATAATCTTCAATGCCCTTCCTCAGGGATTTCATGGCTTGAATCTGTAAATCGATTTTAAGAGGAGTGCTTATACTCAATCCTTGTGAATAAAGTTTCTCAAAACCGTAAATATTTTTAACAGTTCTTCTTACCTCTTCTGTGTATGAATTTGCTTCATTTATTATTTTAATTTCCCTTTTTTTTAAATTAATATTTAAATTTTTAAATTTATTTAATTCTTTTTGGGTGATAAAATTATTTTCTTCTAAATTATTTAAAACTAAATTTCTTCTAAATTTTGCAACTTCTGGATATTTGTAAGGGTTATATCTGCTAGGAGCTTTGGGTAAAGCTGCCAATAAGGAAGCCTCAGAATAATTTAATTCTTTAATTGATTTATCAAAATATTCTAAACTTGCAGCTGCTATTCCATAAGTTCCTTGACCTAAGTATATTTGATTAAGATATAGCTCTAGAATTCTCTCTTTAGTATAAGCTCTTTCAATTCTAAAAGCTAATATTGCTTCCTTTACTTTTCTTTTCATTGAAACTTCGTTGGTAAGTAAAAAATTTTTTGCTACTTGTTGTGTAATAGTTGAGGCTCCTTCTAGTCTTTTATTTTGAGAAATATTCTTTATATTTTTTATTATTGCTCTTAATATCCCTTTTGCATCAATACCAGGATGACTAAAAAAATTTTTGTCTTCTGCTGATAAGAAAGCATTTATAACTTTTTCAGGAATGGACTCATAAGGAATAAATAATCTTTTTTCTAAAGCATATTCAGCTATTAAATTACTATCTTCTGAATATACTCTGCTTGAAATAGGTGGTTGATAATTTGATAGTTTTTTATAATCAGGTAAGCCAATGGAAAAGTACCATAAAGTAGAAAAAGTAAAAAAAATTATTACCCCAAAAAATATTATTAAAAACTTAATTGAAAAATTGATAAATTTAAACATATCTTAATTTATATTAATAATTCTGACTATCTTTGGGCATAAATCATTTAAATCGTGTATTTATGCACAAAATTGTATAAAATACTCATTATGAAAATTTTAAAAACATCAAATTTTGAAAAAAATTTTAAAGGAATTCTTAAAAAATGGAAAAAAACTTATATATTGATGCTTCGCATCCAAATGAAACTCGTATTGTTCTTAAATCAAATAATTCAATTGAAGAGTACGAATATGAAGATAAAAATAATTTAAATTTTAAAAATAATATTTATCTTGCCACTATCAGTAGAGTTGAGCCTTCTCTACAAGCTGCTTTTGTAAATTTTGGTCGAGAACGACACGGATTTTTAGCTTTTAATGATATTCAATCAGACTATTATCAACTGCCATCAGAAGATAAAGAAAAAATACGTATAGCAGAAGAAAAGATTCGAGAAGAATTAAAAGATAAAACTATTGATGTTAATAACGATAATCTACAAATAGAAAATTCAATAGAAAACAAAAACGAAAAAATAGAAAATAATATTAATCAAATTGAAAAAGAAAATAATAAAAAAGAATACCGAGATAAAGTAAAATCTTCTTTTGGTATTAAAAGATATAAGATCCAAGAAGTAATTAAACCTGGTCAAGTAATTTTAATACAAGTAATAAAAGAAGAGAGAGGTCAAAAAGGTGCTGCTCTTACAACATTTATCTCTTTGGCTGGAAAATATATTGTTTTAATGCCTAACACTCCAAAAGGGGGCGGAATATCCAGAAAAATCTTTAATTCATCAGACCGACAAAAAATTAGAAATATACTTAATGATATAGAAATACCAAAAAGTATGGGAGTTATTGTAAGAACAGCAGGAGCAAACAAAACTAAGAATGAAATAGAAAAAGATTTTCAAAATACTCTTAAAACATGGGAAGAGATAAAAGATAGAGCATTAGAGTCAAACGCCCCTTCATTAGTTTATGAGGAGGGAGATATAATAAAAAGAACACTTAGAGATACTTATGATAACGATACAAAAAATGTTTATGTAGAAGGTAATGAGGCATACCAAAAAGCAAAAAAATTTATGAAAGAATTAATGCCAAAAAATGTAAAAAATATAAGAAAATATAGAGGAAAAATTCCATTATTTCATGATGCAAACATTGAAAAAGAATTAAATAATATATATGAGCCAACAGTAAAACTTAAATCTGGAGGATATTTGGTAATAAATCCCACAGAGGCCTTAGTTGCAATCGATATAAATTCGGGACAATCAACAAAACAAATAAATATTGAAAAAACTGCTCTCAATACAAACTTGGAAGCAGCAATAGAAATAGCCCATCAAATAAAATTAAGAGATCTATCTGGACTAATTGTTATTGATTTTATTGATATGATGAATTTTTATAATCGGAGAATAGTTGAAAAGAAGATGAGAGAAAGTATTAGAAAAGATCGAGCTAGAATTCAAATTGGAAGAATAAGTAATTTTGGTCTTCTTGAAATGACAAGACAAAGATTACGCGAAGGCTCAATTAAATGGGAAACTCAATTATCTTTGTCGTCATTTTCCCAAAAGATTTTAAAAAAAATTCAACATTTGGCTTTTACTGACAAAGTTAAAATTGTGAATTCTTATGTTCCAGAGAAAGTAAAGACTTTTATTGAAAAAAACCTATTAGAAGAACTTAAATATTTTCAAAAAAAATACTCATATGAAGTAAAAATACTCTCAAATAATAGTTTTGTCATCCCTGAATATAAAATAGATTTATTGAACAAATCAAAAAAACTAATCAATACAATTGAGAATATTAATCCAATAGTGCATTCAAAAAATAACAAACCAGTGCTAAAAAAAGAAAAAAAAGAGAAAAAAAATGAGTTGAGTAAAACAAAAGATAAAACAAAAAAAACAAAATTAAAAAAAAAGATAAGAACACTTTGGGTAAGAAGAAGAAAAAAAAATTAAATTAATCCTTCTAACGGAGAGCTCGCTGAAGCAAAAGAACTTTTTTTCATTCTTCCGGCTAAATAAGAATTTCTACCCGATATAACTGCGTCCCTAAAAGATTTTGCCATCAAAATCGGTTTTTTTGCATTTGCTATTGCACTATTAATTAAAACACCATCACAACCTAATTCCATTGCGATTGTAGCGTCAGAAGCTGTACCAATGCCAGCATCAATTATAACTGGCACTTTTGATTGTTTAATAATAAGAGAGATATTAACTTTATTTTGTATTCCGAGTCCCGATCCGATAGGGGAAGCTAAAGGCATAATTGCTGAAGCTCCACATTCTTCTAGTTGTTTTGCTAACAATGGGTCATCTGAACAGTACACCATTACTTTAAATCCCTCTTTAACGAGAACCTCTGTCGACTTCAAAGTTTCTACCATATTAGGATAGAGTGTTTTTTTATCACCTAATACCTCAAGTTTAACTAATTTCCATCCTCCCATTTCTCTTGCTAGCCTTAAAGTTCTTAATGCTTCTTTGGCGCTAAAACAGCCAGCAGTATTCGGTAATAATGTTATTTTTTTTGGATTGAGGTAATCAGTTAATATAGGTTTTTTTTTATCTAAAATATTTACTCTTCTGACTGCAACAGTCACCATATCAGCACCGGATGCTTGAATAGCTTTAGCTGTTTCAGTGAAACTTTTATACTTTCCAGTACCGACTATAAGTCTAGATTTAAGAAATTTGTTGGCAACTTTAAAATTATCTTTTTTCAATTTATCCACCGCCTATAAAATGAACAATTTCTACCTGATCTTTATTCTTCAAAAATTTTTTCCTATAATTTGATTTTGGAACAATTACTCCATTATGTTCTATTGCAATTTTTTTATCTGCAAATTTATATTTTTTTAAAAGATCTAATATTGAATAATTAGATTTTATAGTTACTTTTTTTCCATTTAATTGTATTTTTGCCATAATTAAGTTATTCAATAATAAAATTTATGAATAAAATTATAATTCTTAATGGTCCAAACCTCAACCTTTTAGGTGAAAGAGAAAAAAATCAATATGGAAATTTTACTTTAGAAGACGTAGAAAAAAAATGTAATGAATACGCAAATAAAAATGGCATAAAGCTATCAATGTTTCAATCAAATATTGAAGGCGAGTTGGTTGAAAAAATTCAAACCGCTAGAAATAGTCAGGATGGTTTAATCATTAACGCTGGAGGATACACACATACCTCTGTAGCCATTCACGATGCCTTGAAAATATTGAAAATTCCAATTATAGAATTGCATATTAGCAATATTTATAATAGAGAAGAATTTAGGCATAAATCTCTTATAAGTAAAGTTGCTAAAGGGATTATATGTGGTTTTGGTGTTGACGGATACATAATGTCTCTGAATGCTATGAAAAAGTTTTTATAAAAAATGAAAATTGATAAAAAATTAATTAAAGAGTTAGTAGACAATCTTAAAGAATTTGAATTAACAGAATTAGAATATCAAGAGGGTCAAACAAAAATAAAAGTCTCTAAAGCCTCTAAAGGCATTGAACAAGTAAAAACAAGTGCTGTAGTTCCTCCAAATAAGGCTGTTCTAAAATCTTCTGATGATAGTGACGGAATAAGAGTAAAGTCTCCAATTATAGGAACAGCGTACTTAGCTGCGGAGCCTGGTGCAAAAAAATTTGTTGAAGTCGGGCATAAAATAAAAAAAGGTCAAACTGTGATGATTGTTGAAGCTATGAAAACTATGAATCATGTTCCCTCAACTTCTGATGGTATCGTAAAAAAAATTTTAGTAGAAGACGGCCAACCTGTAGAGTTTGGACAAACCTTAATTATTCTAAAATAAATAATAATGTTCAAAAAAGTTTTAATAGCTAATAGAGGTGAAATAGCTGTAAGAGTTATTAGAGCATGTAAAGAATGGGGCATAAAAACTGTTGCGGTTCACTCTGATGTTGACTCAGAGGCAATGCATGTAAGGTTGGCTGATGAAAGTGTTTGTATTGGATCACACCAACCTCAAAATAGCTATTTAAACATTTCATCTATAATGTCAGCAGTTGATTTAACTGGCGCAGAAGCAATTCACCCTGGTTACGGTTTTTTATCTGAAAATGCAAAATTTTCTGAAATTGTAAATAAACACGGTATTAAATTTATAGGTCCTAGCGCAGAGATAATTTCAAAAATGGGAGATAAAATAGAGGCAAAAAGAATCGCGAAAAAATTTGGTTTACCTGTAATTGAAGGCTCCGAGGGTGGAGTTAAATCTTTTGAGGAAGCTAAGTCAATTTGTAAAAACATTGGTTATCCGGTTTTAATCAAAGCAGCTGGTGGAGGCGGTGGGAAAGGAATGAAAATTGTAGAAGAGGAAAGTAAGCTAGAAAATTTATTTCTTACAGCAAAATCTGAAGCAAGAAAATTTTTTAATAACGACGAATTGTATATTGAGAAGTATTTCAAAAATCCAAGACATATTGAGGTTCAAGTTATGTCTGGTAAAAACAAAACAGTTCATTTAGCTGAAAGAGACTGTTCAGTGCAAAGAAGACATCAAAAACTTATTGAAGAAACCCCTAGCCCTGTATTAACCAATGAATTAAGAAAAGATCTTTTTGAAAAAACAGTAAAAATGGTCGAACAAATTAATTATGAAGGTGCTGGCACCGTTGAATTTATATACGAAAATGGAAAGTTCTATTTTTTGGAGATGAATACTAGAGTTCAAGTAGAGCATCCTGTAACAGAGGTACAAACTGGGATCGATATAGTTAAAGAACAATTATGGATAGCTTTTACGGGAAACACTGCTCTTAATCAAAGTGATATTAATCCAAGAGGGCATACTATCGAATGTAGAATAAATGCTGAAAACCCAGCCTTAGATTTTCAACCTAGTCCAGGAGTTATAAGTGTTTGTCATCAACCATCTGGTTTTAGAACAAGAGTAGACGGTTCTATTTTTCAAGGATGTAAAATTACTCCTTACTACGATAGTTTAATTGCAAAAGTTATTTGCAAAGGTAGAAATAGAACTGAGGCTATACAAAGAACATTAAGATCATTAGATGAATTTGTTTTGGAGGGTATTACAACAACTATTGATTTACATAAAAAAATACTTCATCACAAAAAATTTGTTAATTCTGACTTTGATACAAATTGGCTTGGAAAAGAAAAATTTTATTAAGCTGCATTACAATTAATTAACTGTAAATTATAAATTGCGTGATCAAAAGGCGTCAAAGTGGGATCTGACGCAAATGTCCATCCATTAAATATGAATACTTTCTCATTTTCATTTTTTGTTAAATCTTTTACTTGCATGTAAGCTACACTATCTATTTTGTTATTTACTTTTACTTTCCCACACTTTAATATCTTTATTTCTAAAGGTCCAAATTTTTTACTTTCATTTAAATTTACAATTAGTTTTGATGATTTGGCAGTAATTTTATCTAACCCAATTAATATAGCTTGGGATTTCTTTAAATTATTAGTATAATTTTTTTGTTTTAAATTTTGATTTAAAACAGACTTTTCAGTTTCATCGTCCACAACTTCAAAACTTGGTTTAATTTTATCTATATTTATGAGAGGAGAAGTTGTTATTTTATCTTCAGCTAAGCAAAAATTTAATATTGAAAAATAATAAATAATTAAAGCAAAAATTTTATTTCCAAGTTTCATATTTTTTCTTAATGTTATCTTTTCTTATCTTAACTGGTTTAAAACTGTTTTTTGAACCTGTCTGATTTTCTAAATGTTTTTTTTGCCATGAATATTTTGTATCTTTTTTATCTGGAATTTTATCAATGGTATGGTGAATCCATAAATACCAATCAGAGGTAATTCGAGTCGCTTCGATATTTTTTGAATAAATTACCCATCTTTCGTCATTTTTATTTTTATAGTATTTATTACCATACTCATCTGATCCAACGAATTTTCCAAAAAATAAAGTTTTTAAAAAAGTTCCAAAAGTTTGCTTGTTCCACCAAGTAAAAAATATTTTGAAGTTCATATTTAATTTTAAATCCACACAATTTTAAATTGTATTATTATATAATAGACACTTTATACAATTAATATATATTTTTATAAAGAGATTCCATAAATTTTATGAAAAAATACCTTGTTGAAACTTACTATACTTGCACTTTTAAAACTGTTCACACTTTAAATAATTTAGACGAAACTGAGATGTCTAATATTGATCAAAGAACTGATGGTGAAGTTGAAGTAATTGACGTTAAACTTAATAATAGAAAAACAAAAAAAATCGGTGGTGGAAAAAAAGATCTAAAACCGAAAGCTAAAATTAGTCAGGCTCTACCTAGTAATATAACAAATCAAATTAATAAAGCCAAAAAAGATAGCTCCATCAACTCATCAGGATTAAAAACTAAAAATAATTTAAGATTTAGGATGCCTGATAGAAGGAAGGGCTACATCCAAAAAGCTCAGATAGGTGATCATAAAGTTTATCTTCATACCGGAGAGTACGATGATGGAAAAATTGGGGAAATATTCATTGACACAAATAAAGAGGGTGAGTTGGTGAAAGCTATGATGAATAATTTTGCAATAGCAATATCTTTAGGTTTGCAATATGGAGTTCCTCTTGATGAGTATGTTGATGCATTTATAGATACTAAATTTGAACCTTCAGGAAATGTTAATGGTAATGACAGAATATTAAGTGCTTCCTCTATACTTGACTATGTTTTTAGAGAGCTTGCAATTTCTTATTTAGGCAAAGAGGAATTAGCTCATACTCCATCTATTGCTAGCACTAAGAATATAAATGATGAAACTAAAGATGATAAATTTCTCAAAATAGTAAAAAATATAACATCCAAAGGTTTTGTAAGAAGTAACTATGAAGAAAAATTAGTCGACCTTTCAGATGTTAGAATTAATTTAAAAACTAAAAATTAGTTTTTCTTGATGTTTTTTTTGATACTTAGCTCTTTTAATTGATCCGCGCTTACTTCTGAGGGAGCTTGCATCATTAAATCTTGTGCATTTTGATTCATTGGAAAAAGTGTAACTTCTCTTATATTCTCTTCCTCTGCTAGTAACATAACTATTCTGTCAATCCCAGGAGCTATACCTCCATGAGGCGGTGCACCATAACTAAATGCATTTATCATTCCACTAAACTTTTCTTCAACTTCTTTTTTACTGTACCCAGCTATAGAGAATAGCTTATACATTAATTCAGGTATATGATTTCTAATTGCTCCTGAAGACAACTCTATTCCATTGCAAACAATATCGTATTGGTAAGCCTTAATATCTAAAGGTTTATCAAAATTTATATTATCAATATTTCCTTGCGGCATTGAAAAGGGATTATGACTAAACACAATTTTTTTTGAATTTTCATCCAATTCATACATAGGATAGTCCACTATCCAGCAAAATGAGAATTTATTTTTATCTATAATCTTTAAGTCGCCGGCAATTTTATCTCTTGCAAGAGATAAAATTTTTTCAATTTCTTTAGTTTTACCACAAGCTAGGAAAATACTATCGCCAACTTCAGCATCACAGACACTCATTATTTCTTTAATAGAGTCCTCGCTGAAAAATTTACCTACAGGTCCTTTCCCTATAATTTCTTTGTCTCCCTCTATAGTAAAATAAGCTAGCCCTGAAGCTCCTTGGTCTTTAGCCCATTTGTCAATGTTATCAAAAAAACTTCTTGGTTTATCTTTAGTTTTTTTTGTTATAATGGCTCTAACAACAGAACCTGTTTTTACAAGTTTTTTAAATATTTCAAATTTTACATCATCTCTTAAAAAAATATTGGTTATATCTTTTATTACAAGAGGATTTCTCAAATCTGGTTTATCTGTACCATATTTTTGCATTGCTTCTTGGAAAGAAATTCTTGGGAATTTCTCGTTTAATATTTTTTTTTGCGAGAAGGCTTTAAATAGATTTATCATTAATTTTTCTACAACTTTAAAAACATCTTCTTGATCTACGAAAGACATTTCTAAATCTAATTGATAAAATTCTCCAGGACTTCTATCAGCTCTAGCATCTTCATCTCTAAAACATGGTGCAATCTGAAAATATTTGTCAAAACCAGAAACCATAATTAACTGTTTAAATTGTTGGGGAGCTTGTGGTAACGCATAAAATTTCCCAGGATTTAATCTGCTTGGAACTAAAAAATCTCTAGCTCCTTCCGGGCTTGAGGAAGTCAATATTGGAGTTTGAAATTCTAAAAAACCTAATTTTAACATTTCAGACCTTATAAACGAAATTACTTTTGATCTTAGAATAATATTTTTATGCATATTATCTCTCCTTAAATCCAAAAATCTATATTTGAGTCTAATTTCTTCGGGATACTCTTGTTCTCCAAAAACTGGCATGGGTAATTCTTTTGCATTGGACAAGATCTCTAAAGAATCAATTGAAATTTCAATTTTACCAGTTTTTAGATCCAAATTTTCTGTACCGCTTGCTCTCTTAACTACTTTTCCACTAATCTTTAAAACTGACTCGGGTCTAGATTTTTCTAAAACTGAAAAAAACTTATTATTATTTTCAATTACACATTGAGTAATGCCATAATGATCTCTTAAATCTATAAATAGCAAATTTCCATGATCTCTTTTTCTGTGTAACCATCCAGAAAGATGAACATTTTCATTTATTTCTTTTTCACTTAATTCTGAACAGTTGTGTGTTCTGTATTTATTCATTGTTTTAGTATTTTTTTAATTAAATTAATATTAATAGATTTTCCAGTGGATAAAGAAAATTCATCTACATCTTTAAGAAATTTAAACATTTTTTCATAGGATCTTTCTACATTTTTTATAATGAAGTCAGATATTTTAGGACTAACATTTATTTGTTTTTCTGACAAAGTTTTTGAAATAATTACTTTTAGTAGATCATCGGTGGGTAATTCTATTCCAAAAAAAATAAAGCTTCTTATTCTTGAATTAAGATCTATTAGTTTAAATTTCATTTTATTCAACGATTGATGTGAGTTAATCAATATATAGTTCTCTAACTGTTTGGATTGATTTAAAATCGAATAAAATAGTTTTTCATCTACATTATTTTTAAAACTATCAATTATTAAACAATCAAGGTAATTTAATTCTTGAATAGTTCTATCATTTATATTTTTAGCATCAACTAATTTAATTTTTTTGATTTTTTTTTCTAGTATTTTTGCCAAATGTGTTTTTCCTGAACCGGTAATCCCAAAAATGTTTAACCACTTACCAGGCCAATTTGGCCAACTTTCAATTAATTTAAACGCTGAAAAATTATTACTTGAAACATAAAAATCTTGTTCGTAATATTTCTTTGCAAATGGAAATTTGAAAATTAATTGGTCCATTTTTAAAGAGTTTTTATAAGCCATGTTTCACCAAATAACTGTAAATCGATATTTTCTTTTTTAAGTTGATTTATCATTTTATTTAATTTTCCTAAATATTTAATTCTTAAATTCATATAATCTTTGTTTAATTCCTGAACATAAACATTTTCTATCAAATCAATATTTTGCAATCTTGAATTTAACTTAACTAAGTTGCTATTTTTGTTTAGTTCTAATTTTACATTTAAAAAAGAGGGTGTTCTTATATCTATTAAGTTTTTTGATTTTACTAAATCTATTAATTCTTTTTTAATTTCAGTGATTAATTTTTCGTTTAAAAAATTCGTTTTCAAATTTTCGGTGTTAAAAATTAAATTTTTTGTAATATTTTTATCTTGAATCATAGCTTTAATAAAAGCCTTTTTAATTTTTGATTTATTTTCTTCAATAATTACTAGAGCTAAATTTTTATTTGTATATTCTTTGAATAAATTTCTTACTTCTAAATCTAATAAATTATTTTTCATTGTGTTAATATTCTTAATGACTTCTATATTTTCTAAAGGAAGTATAAATTCAATTAAATTATCTTTATAAACTTCATTCCAATTTTTATAAAAATGATTATTATTAAAAATAAAAATTTCATTATCTTTTATTAGTATTGGTAATATATATAATTCTTTATCTGATATTTCAGAATAAGATATGTTTCTTCTGTAAAATAAATCATGTGTTTTGAATTTATCAAAAGTAATACTGAAACTTACTAATTCCTTATTATCATTATCATTTTGAACTTCAGAAATTTGATAGTAAGATACTAATTGCTTTATGGTAGAATTATTTAGATCTGAAAGCTTTCTAATATCCTCTTTTAACAAAATTTTTGCTATAAGTTGATTAAAGCCTTTTTTTATTGCTTGGTTGGCCAAAGCATTGTTGGTAATTTTATTTTTTTTTTCTAATTGAATATTATTAACACTAAATAAGTTATTTTCTGATAAAAGAGTTTCAGTTTTAAAAAAAACTACTAGAATGATAATTATTTTATAAAGTTTCATATTAAATCAATATCAATTTATAAATGAAAAAAGTTGAAAATAGTTATAAAAAAAGTGGTGTTAACATTTCTTTGGCTAATAAGTTAGTAAAATATATATCTAAATTATCCAAAAAAGATGTCAAAAAAACGGATAGTTCAATAAATAAAGAGCTTATTGGTGGATTTGGTTCATTATTTGATATAAGCAAAATTAAAATTAAGGACCCAGTAATTGTATCTTGTACAGATGGAGTTGGAACTAAAATAGAATTAGCTAATAAACTAAAAAAGTTTGATACTATTGGTATAGATCTCGTTGCTATGTGTGTTAATGATTTAGTTGTTCAAGGAGCTAAGCCACTATTTTTCCTAGATTATATTGCGATTGGAAAATTAAATTTAAATAAAACAAAAAAAATATTAAAAGGAATCTTCAAAGGATGTCAAATATCAAATTGTAGATTAGTTGGTGGGGAAACCGCCGAAATGCCAGGCATCTACTCAAACAATCAATTTGACTTGGCAGGGTTCAGTGTTGGAATAGTCTCAAAAAAAAAAATTCTTAATAAAAATAAAGTTAAAAACAATGATATTGTTTTAGCAATACCATCAAATGGTATTCATTCTAATGGATACTCGTTAGTAAGATCAATATTAAAAAAGAATAAAATACCCTCTAATCTCAAAAATGAAATTTTAAAACCTACAAAAATTTATTCTAAAGAAATTTTAAAATTAGCTGATAAAAATCTTATTAATGCTGCTGCTCATATTACTGGAGGAGGTTTAATTGAAAATTTGTTAAGGTCTGTTCCAGAAAATTTATCTTTAAATATAGATTTGTCAAAAATTAAAATACTTAAAGTTTTTAAATGGTTGAAAAGCAAGAATATTTCAGATCAAGAAATGCTTAGTACTTTTAATTGCGGTGTTGGTTTCTGTATAATTGTTCCAAGAAAAAACGTTAGAAAAGTAAAAAAATTATTTCCGAATAATTTTACACCATATGAGATAGGTTATATTTCAAACAATAGAAAAAAAATTAATCTATTAAAATTTTTAAAATGGTAAAAAAAAGAACTTGTGTTTTTATTTCTGGACGAGGATCAAATCTTCATAATCTAATTTTACATTCCAGAAATAATAGCTTTCCGGTAAGAATTAATTTGGTAATATGTAATAATTCAAATGCATATGGAATTAATTTTGCGAAAAAGCATAAAATTCCTTATGTTTTCATTAATACAAAAATTAAAAACTTTGAGAATAAAATTTTATTTCATCTTAAAGAACACAAAATATCCTTTATTTGTCTAGCAGGTTATATGAAAATAATTTCTGACACTTTTATTAAAAATTTTCGAGGAAAAATCATAAATATTCATCCTTCTCTATTGCCAAAATTTAAGGGGTTAAATACTTTTTCTAGAATGTTAAAAAATAAAGAAAAAGTAGCTGGTTGCACTGTCCATTATGTAAATAAAAAATTAGATGACGGTAAAATAATTATTAAAAAAAATTTCTTAATTAATGATAAAGATGATGAATTATCTCTAAAAAATAAAACGCAAAAATTAGAATATAAAGCTTTTCCTGAAGCTATTATAAAAATTTTTAGAAATACCTAGTTTTTAAAAAAGAATTTTATTTCTTTTTTAGCATTATCAATAGAGTCTGAACCGTGCACTGAATTTTTATCGATAGAAATGCCGTATAACTTTCTTATTGTATTATCCTTAGCATCTTTTGGATTTGTTGCTCCCATCAGCCTTCTATTAGCTAAAACAGCATTTTCACCTTCTAAAATCATTACAACTATTGGCCCAGATGATAGATAAGCACATAAATCACTATAAAAAGGTTTTGACTGATGAACCTTATAAAATTCTGAAGCCTCTTCTTTTGTTATATGAATTTTTTTAGTATCTTTAATTTTAAATTTATTTTTAATAAAAATATTTTTGATATCTTCAACTAAATTTCTTTCTACAGCATCTGGTTTTATTATTGATAAGGTTTGTTCAATATTATTCATAATTCTCCTCGATTAATTGATTGAGCAATCTCACACCAAACCCTGTTGCGCCTCGAGAATTTAGAGCGCCTCCATATTTTGAAAAAGCCATGCCAGCTATATCTAAATGGGCCCAAGGTGTTTTATTGATGATAAATCTTTGTAAAAACTGAGCGGCAGTTGTAGAGCCAGCACCTCCAACGTAATTTATATTTTGTACATCAGCGTTTTTTGAATTCATAAGCTTATCATAATTCTTATGAAGAGGCATTCTCCATAATTTTTCTTCAACTTTTTCACCAGCATCAATAATTTGTTTTGAGAGTTTATCATCATTTGAAAACAATCCTGCATATTCTGAACCCAGACAAACTATTATGGCACCTGTAAGAGTGGCAAGATCAACAATAAATTTAGGTTTAAATTTTTTTTCAGTAAATGTTAAAGCATCGGCTAAAACTAGTCTTCCTTCAGCATCAGTGTTTAATACTTCGATAGTTTTACCGCTATAAGATTTAACTATGTCTCCAGGTCTCTGAGCTATTCCACTAACCATGTTTTCTACAAGTCCTACAACTCCCACTGCATTTACTTTTGCTTTTCGCAATGCTAAGTTTTTCATTAAACCGACTACAGCGGCCGAACCTGCCATATCGTATGTCATATCCTCCATAAATCTTGCAGGTTTTAGCGAGTAACCCCCCGTATCAAAAGTTACACCTTTACCAACAAACGCCAAAGGTTTAGAATTATTTTTAATACCATTCCATTCCATTGTTATAAGATAAGATCCTCTAACACTTCCCATCCCGACACCAAGCAAAGCATTCATTCTAAGTTTTTTTAATTTTTTTTTATCGTAAATTGTTATTTTAAGACCATCTTTTTTTAAATCGTTTATTCTTTTGGCATATTCATCAGGATGTAAAACATTACCTGGCTCAGAAACTAAATCTCTTGCAAAAAAAGTCCCTTCTTCTAAAGCTTTAAATCTTAGTTGACGATAAGAAGATGGATTATTTTTAATACCAAAAACATTTATCAAAATTGATCTTATTTCTTTTTTAGTTTTATATTTATTAAATTCATAAGATTTTAATTTAAGTCCGTGTAGGAAATAACTTACAAAATCTTCCTGCTTGCCATTAAGACTGTCAGTATTTATATAATATTGATTTTTTTTACCATGATTTATAAGGTCAAAAAATTGGCTTCCTAAGTTTTCTATGTCAAACTGTCTTGCGTCTTTTTTTACAGAAATTAAAAAAATTTTTTTTTTGGAATTAATTTCAAAAACTAGAATTTTTTTTTTTATATCACTATTTTTTAATAAATCATTAATATAAGATAATTCATTATCTAAGACGTATTTTTTTATACTCTTGGTATTAAACTTATCGTCTACAAAAAAAGCGGTGTTAGCAGAGAGATTTTTCTCTACTTTTTTTATGAAGTTAATTTGTATAGACATAGATTTTAACAGCTCTTACTAAAATGATGAGTGGTATATATGTGTAAAAATATCAAATTTCAACGTTAATATTGTCAATATTCACTCTTTAGTTGAATTTATTATATGGATGAATTAATTATATACAGAATATTCAAATGCTTCAAAACAAAATTTATCAAAATTATTTTATAGAAATTATCAAAACTTTTTTAATTATAGTTTTAGGTCTCTCATTAATTGCTTTAACCGTTAGGGCTGTAAATTTTTTAGAACTTATTGTGGATAATGGTTATCCTGTTTTTACATATTTTCAATATTCTTTCTTGAATATATTCGGAATTGCCCCAAAATTTATACCTTTAGCATTTTTTATTGCTGTAGTTGTTTTTATTATAAAACATATTAGCGATAGTGAATTTATCATTCTTTGGACATCTGGTGTTAAAAAGATAGAACTAGTAAATTTAATTTTATTATCTTCAATAATTGTATTAATTTTTTACCTAATGTTGTCAGCATTCTTGACACCACTGGCTTTAAATAAATCAAGACAATTATTAAGCCAAGATAAATTGAACTCTTTTTTACCAACAATAAGGTCTCAACAATTTAGTGACTCTTTTAAAGGTTTTACATTTATTGTTGATAAAAAAATTAATAATGAGGTTGATAAATTATTTATTCACGACACTGGGAATAATTTAAAAAACTTTTCATCAAATATAGATGATGTTTCTAGCACGACGATTATTGCTGAAAAGGGAATAATAAATAAAAGAAATATGTTTTTAATTAATGGTCAAATTATTTCTGCTAAAAAAAAAGACACAGTTGAAGTTATAAATTTTGAGCAATTAGATATAAATTTAACAAATCTCGCTACCTCAACTATCAAAATGCCAAAGCTGCAAGAAATATCTACATTTAAATTACTCAATTGTTTTGTAGGCAATCAAAACAAAAATAAGTTTTGTAACCAAGATGCAAAAAAAGAAATGATGCCAAATCTTATAAGAAGATTGATATTGCCTTTTTATATCCCAGTTATATCTTTGTTATGCTCTTTTTTATTAATAAGAAATAGCACAGTATTTATTGACAAATTTTTAATTTATTTTATTAACTTTTTCTTATTAATTTTTACAGAACTTTTCATAAGATATACTGGTATGAGTGACCAGATTAGAGATACATACATCATTTTACCATTTTTCTTAATAATCACTTCTTACTTATTTCTAATTTATAAATTCAAAAAAAAAATATCTAATATATGAGCAAAGTAATATTAACTTACATATTAAAAAATTTTTTTAAATATTTTTTTATTTTAGTTTTAATAATTTATGGTTTTGGAGTAATTTTAAATCTATTTGAAGAAATAGAATTTTTCAAAAAAATCGATGTAAATTTTTTCATGCCTTTAATGCTTACAAGTATATTTGTTCCAAGTATGATTATAAATTTACTTCCATTTATTATTTTTATTTCAAGTATGCTATATATGATTAAATTAAGAAACAGCAAGGACTTGTTAACTCTTAAGATAAATGGATTCTCAAATTTAAAGATTTTTTTTATTTTCGCTTTAACATCCTTTTTTATTGGTTGGCTTATTTTAGTAATAGTCAATCCAATTACTTCATCGATGTTACAGTTTTATGAGAAAACAAAATCTCAATATGCTCGAGACATTGAACATTTGGTTTCATTTAATAAAAATGGATTATGGATAAAAGAAAATTTAATAGATGGAAAAAGAGTTATAACCGCAACAAAGCCTGAAGGAACAAATTTAATTGATGTCAAAATTTTTCAGTTTGATGAAGATTTTTTATTAAAAAAAAAAATCTTTAGTAAAGAAGCTAATATAGAAGAATACAATTGGATCCTGACAAACGCTACAGTTTTTGAATTAGAAAATTCTGCTTTCGTTAAAAAAAGTTTGAAGGAATATGAGATCACTTCTAATTATAATCATCAAAAAATCATTAATTTATTCAATAATTCAAATACCTTATCATTTATAGATCTGATCTTTAATTACAAAGAATTAATAAATAAAGGTTATAATAAAGATTTTATTAAAGAGAGTTTGCATTTAATGCTAGTTCTTCCCTTTTTCTTGCTTTTAATGACTGCGATAGCATCAATACTCACAATGCATACCCTAAAAAAATCAGAAAATCTTAAATATATTATCGTTGGGCTCGCAACCTGTGTTTTGGTTTATTATTTGAAAGATTTATCCTTAGCTTTAGGAAAAACAGGAAGAATACCTATGATATTATCAATTTGGTCGCCAATTATAGCTTTGGCATTGTTTACCTTTATAGGAATATTACAAATAAATGAAAAATAGATTTATTATCTTAGTTAGTATAATTTTTTTTAGCGCAAAAGTTAATGCTGAAAACATTCTTATTGAAGCAAAAGATATTACACTGAATAAAGATCAGAAAACTACAATATTTAAGAACGACGTTTCAGTCGAAACTAAAGAAAAAAAAATCACAAGTGAGTTTGCTGAATTTAATAAAAACACTCAGGAAGTTATCTTAAAAAATAATATTATCGCTAAAGATAAGTTCAATAATACTATCAAAACTAATTATGCGGAATTTAATAATATTGAAAAAATATTTAAAACAATAGGCTCTACAACTTTGATTACGTCACAAAACTACTCTCTCGAAGGTAATGATATTTATTTTGATCATAAAGATAAAATAATGAAATCTGATAAAAGTGCTATTCTTAAAGATGAAAGCGGGAACACTGTTTTTTTGGATAATTTTGAATACGTTGCTACAAAAAGTATTTTTAAATCAATCGGTTATGTAAAAATTATAGATCAATTTGATAATACGTATGAGTTTTCTCAAATCTATATTGATACAAAGAAAAAGGAAGTTATAGGAACTGATATTAAAGCATTTTTAAATAATCAAGATTTTAAAATTAATAGCAAAAATGACCCCAGAGTTTTTGCAAATACTATGAGATTAAATAAAGAAAGTAGTTCATTTAAAAAAAGTGTTTTTACCTTGTGCGAATTAAAAGAGGATGAAAAGTGTCCTCCATGGACCTTACTAGCCAGTGATATGACACACGATAATAAAAAAAAAACAATTTATTATGAAAATGCGGTAATTAAGATTTATGACATTCCAATATTCTACTTGCCATTTTTATCTCATCCAGATCCATCGGTGAAAAGAAGAACGGGTTTACTACCACCGACACTATCCGATAGTAAAAATTTAGGAGCAGGAGTTTCTATTCCTTTCTTTTGGTCAGTAAATAATGATAAAAATTTTACAGTAACCAGCAAATTATTTGTAAATGAAAACCCTCTATTTATCGGTGAGTATCATCAAGCATTTGCAAATTCAAATTTTCTAACTGATTTTGGTTATACTGAGGGTTATAAAAATACAAGCAGAACAAAAAAGGCAGGGGAAAAATCGCACTTTTTTTCTAAATTTATAAAAAATTTTAAAGGTCAGGAAGGTTCCGACAATTCACTTAGTTTAATTACTCAGAATGTTTCTGATGATAAATATTTAAAGTTGTACAAAATAGACTCCAACTTAGTTGATTACAATTTAGAAACTTTAGAAAATTCAATAAACTTCACTCACTCAGATAAAGATTTGTTTTTTGGTTTTAATGCTAGCTTGTATGAGACACTTAAAGAGGGTCAAAACGATAAATACGAGTATGTGTTCCCAGAGATTACTATTGACAAAAATATTTTAAGCAGTGAAAGATTTGGTAATATTGATCTTCAAACTAATTTCAAGGCACATAATTACGATACTAACAAACAAACAAATTTCTTGGTAAATGATTTAGAGTGGGAGTCTAATGATAAAATAATTAATTCTGCAATAAAAAGTAAGCTCTTAGGAAAATTAAAAAATATAAATTATGAGGCAAAAAATGTTAAGGTATATAAAGAAGATACAACTAGTGAAATGTTTGGTGCTATAGGCTTACTAACAGAAATAGATTTTCAAAGAAAAAAAGATAACTCTAATCATTTACTAACACCAAAAGTATTATTGAAGTTATCCCCCGGTAGTATGAGAAAAGAAAGTAGCGGATCAAGGTTAACACCTATTGATGCTTTTAACTTAGATCGATTAAATAACATTAATAATTTTGAAACAGGAAATTCTGCTACTATTGGTTTTGATTATAATATTAAAAAGAATAATGCTGATAAATTTAATTTTTCAGTTGCGCAAATTATTAATGAGAAAGAAAATAAAAAATACCATTCAAAATCTAGTTTAGATGAAAAACTTTCTGACTTAGTTGGATCAACAAGTTTTAAAGCCACTGATAATCTAGAGTTTAACTACAAATTTTCTTTGGATCAAAATTATCAAGATTTAAATTATAATGATTTAGGTTCTAAAATTAAAATGGGAAATTTAGATCTTAATTTTAATTATATCGAAGAAAGCAAGCATATAGGAAATCAAGAATATTTTAAAACTAAAGTAAGTTACGATAACAATAAAAATGGTCTTATATCTTTTGAAACAAAAAGAGATTTAATCACGAATTCATCAGAGTTTTACGATTTAAGCTATGAATATATTAATGATTGTTTGAGGGCTGGCTTGGTATATAGAAGAGAGTTTTACAATGATTCTGAGTTAGAGCCAGAAAATTCTTTAATGTTCAATATTACTCTTACACCTTTTGGAAGTATAAATTCTCCAAAGTTCAATAAATGAAAATAACAAATTTATTTTATTTTATATTTTTGTGTTTTATTACTTTAACAAATAGCACCCAATCTAAAGAAATTAATAAGATTGTTGTAAAAATTGAGAACGAAATTATTACAAGCTATGATATAAAAAATAAAATCTTAACTAATTTGATAATAGCAAATAAGGAAATTAATCAAAAAAATATAAATATATTTAAGGAGAAGTCTTTAGAAAATTTAATTCAAAATAGATTAAAAAAAATAGAGCTTAGAAAGTACAATTTTAAAAGAGATAGTCAAAGAATTGATACTTATCTTAATTCGATTAGCTCAAATAACATTGATGATCTTAGATTAAAATTTAAAATGAATAATATAAATTTTGAAACTTTTGTCGATGAAATTGATATTGAATTTAAATGGAGAAATTTAATATATAGCGCATACTCAAAAAAAATTAATGTCAATCAAGACGAAATAAAACTTGAGGCCGACAAAATGCTTAAAAATCGAAAAAAAATTATTAAATATAATTTATCAGAGATTGAAATTATAAGTAGCGATGAAAAGTCTGATAAAGAAAAAATAAATTTTATTAAAGATGAAATAGAAAACACCAGTTTTGAGGATGCAGTAGTAAAATTTAGCGTTTCTTCCACTTCATCTAATGAGGGTAAATTAGGATGGATTAATTCTAATTCTTTATCGAATGACATTTTAATTGTATTAAAAAAAATGAATATTGGGGAAATTTCCAAGCCTTTAAAAAAACAAGATAGAATATTGATTTTAAAGCTTAATAATAAAAAAATATCTAATCCATCAAAAATAGAAGTTGAGTCTTTTGTAAAAGAAATTACAGATCAAAAAAAAAATGAATTATTTGCTTTATATTCTAATAGTTTTTTATCTCAACTAAGAAATAATAAGTTCATAGAGTATTATAAATAAATATGAAAAAAATAATTATTGTTAGTGGAGATCCAAATAGTATCAACTCTGAAATAATATTTAAAAGTTGGAAAAAAATAAGTCAAAATACACAAAAAAAAATTTTTATAGTTGGAAGCTATAATTTACTTCACAGGCAATTTAAAAAAATGAATTATCCAATAAGATTAAAAAATGTCAAAAATTTAAATGAAGTTTCAAAAAAGAAGGAATTAAAAATTATTGATGTAAATCTTAATTTTGATGACCCATTTGATGTTAAACAAAAAACAGTTTCTACCTATATCAAAAAGTGTTTAAATTTAGCTCATAGACTTTCTTTAAGTAAAAAAACTGCGGGATTGATCAATTGTGCTATTGATAAAAAACTTTTACCTAAAAAAAATATTGGTGTTACTGAACTGCTAGCTGATAAATGTAAAATTAAAAAAGACACAGAAGTTATGATGATAAAAAGTAAAAATCTTTCAGTTTGCCCTGTAACAACCCATTTAAATTTAAAAGACGTTTCTAAAAATATTAGTTCAAATAAAATAATTGCTAAAGTACACACCATGCAAAATTGGTATAAAAGATTTTACAAAAAAAAACCAAAAATCGGAATAATGGGATTAAATCCCCATAATGCAGAGTTAAGAGATAAATCAGAGGAAGTTAATCAAATTATTCCAGCTATTAAAAAGTTAAACAAGTTAGGTTTTAATGTTAAAGGACCTTTGGTGGCAGACACTCTTTTTGTAAAAGATTATAAAAATTTTAACATTATTGTAGGCATGTATCACGATCAAATTTTAACGCCATTTAAATCTATCTATAAATTCAATGCAATTAATGTAACTCTAGGTTTGAAGTACTTAAGGGTATCCCCTGACCATGGAGTCGGTAAAGATATTATAAAAAAAAATGTTGCTGATTATTCGAGCTTGTTAGATTGCATCAAATTCATTAATAAATTTGGATAATGAAATTTCCAAAAAAATCATTAGGACAAAATTTTTTAATTGATAAAAATATAATCAAAAAAATATTAAAATTAGCTGAGATAAAAGGAAAGCATATAATAGAAATTGGACCGGGAAAAGGAGCTTTGACAGATGAAATAATAAAACGAGAACCGGAGTCATTATCTATCATTGAAAAAGATTTAGAATTATCAGAAGCTCTTAAAAAAAGATATAAAAAACATACACATATCAAAATTTATAATCATGATGTTCTTAAATTCGATTTAGAGAAAATCATTAAAAAAAAAACTATTATTTTTGGCAACCTACCCTACAATATATCTTCTCAAATTTTAGTAAAAATAATTAAATTTAAAAAATGGCCACCAAATTTTTTAGATTTAATTTTTATGTTTCAAAAAGAATTAGGTGAAAAAATTGTAGGAAAGTTTGGAACAAAAAATTACGGAAGATTGTCAATTCTAAGTAACTTAAGGCTAAAAATTGAAAAAAAATTTTTAGTTTCATCTAGCTGTTTTTGGCCAAAACCAAAAGTTCTTTCAATGGTAATCCATTTCAGTCCTAAAAAAATTATATTTGATCTCAAAAATGTTTATAAACTAGAAAAAATCACTAAAATTTTTTTTTCAAATAAGAGAAAAATGATTAATAAAAATATTAAAAAGATTCTTAGCCAAGAAAAAATAAATATGATTTCAAAATTAAACCTTAACTGTAGACCTTCAGAAATAAATCCTGAAATTTATTATAAAATTACTGAATTGTATGAAGAAGGTTAGATATTTTTGATTTACTAACTTTAATAATTTCTTCAATTTGCTTGAAGCAGGCTTCAAGATTTTTATTAATCAATACATAGTCATAGTCACTCCAATGTTTTATATCATCGTCAAAAGATTTGAATCTTAAATCAATTTCTTTTTGAGAGTTTTGATTTCTTTTGATTAATCTGCTTTTAAGCTCCTCTTTGTTATTAGTGATTAAATAAATCTTTAATAAATTGAGATTTTTGTGTTTAGATAATTGCTTGGTGCCCTGCCAGTCTATATCGAATAAAATATCATTTTTTTTTATATTCTTATCTACATTTTCTTTCAAAGTTCCGTAATAATTGTCAAAAATTTTTGCAAATTCGTAAAATTTTTTTTCTTTAATCAAATTTTCAAATTCTTTACTATTAACAAAAAAATAATCCACTCCATCAACTTCGTTCGATCTAGCAGATCGCGTTGTGTGAGAGACTGATATTTTAAAGGAACTGTATTTTTGTTGAATTTTTTTTGTTAGAGTAGTTTTTCCTACACCAGAAGGTGAAGACAAAATTAACATTATATTTTGTGAATTCTGACCACCTTTGACCATTTAATATTTAATAAATTAACTGCTTTTGCTTTCAATAAATTTAATCGCATCACCCACTGTTAGAATTTTTTCAGCTTCGCTATCTGAAATTTCTGAACCAAATTCT
>CACGPY010000007.1 GCA_902575095.1 uncultured Pelagibacteraceae bacterium | reverse complement strand
TTTAGGTGCTTCTTTACTTTCTTCAGCACTTTTTTTTCTGTCCTTTTTAGGAATAGCTTTTTGAGGATTATTTCCCGTCTTTGGCATTGGCATTATTTGGAGTTCACCTAAAAGTCTAGAGACTCTAAGAGTTGGTTGTGCACCTTTACTCATCCAATATTTTACTCTCTCAGCTTCTATTTTTATTCTTTCCTTTTTATCTTTTGGAAGTAATGGATTGTAAGAACCAATTTTTTCAATAAATTTACCATCTCGTGGATATCTTCCATCAGCGATAACTATTTTATATATCGGTCTTTTCCTTACTCCTCCCATTGATAACCTTATTCTTAACATGTTTTACCTTTCATTTTAGTTTATTGAGCATTTCATCTGGAATCATTCCAGATGGAATTTTTTTTCCTTGTGACATCTTTTTCATCATATCTGACATCATTTTAAATTGTTTAAGCAACTTATTTATTTTGGAAACATCTACTCCAGCGCCTTGTGAAATTCTTTTTCTGCGAGAACCACTAATGATTTTTGGATTTTCTTTTTCATTTTTTGTCATAGATAAAATGATAGCCTCGTTTTCAATAAGCATTTTTTCATCTATGTTAGCTTGATCCATTTTAGCTTTCATTTTATTTACACCAGGCAACATGGACATAACTCCCTCCATGCCTCCCATTTTTTTCATTTGCCTCAATTGCGATAGATAGGAGTCCATCGTAAAAATTCCTTGTTTAAGTTCTTCCTCAGTTTCTTTAATTTTTTCTTTACTTAAATCTTGTGCCGCTTTTTCAACAAGTGTAACCACATCACCCATTCCAAGAATTCTATTAGCAAGCCTGTCAGGATGAAACATTTCAAAGTCAGAAACTTTTTCTCCAACTCCAATATATTTAATTGGTTTGCCAGTTACGTGTTTCATGCTCAACGCTGCTCCACCTCGCGCATCACCATCAACTCTGGTTAAAATTATTGATGAAAGATTAACTGCGGTATCAAATTCTTTTGCAACGTTTACAGCTATTTGACCGGTTAAAGAATCAGCAACAAGAATAGTTTCGGCTGGTTTTGTTAATTCTTTAATTTGTTTAATTTCAGACATCATTGGTAAATCTATTTGTGTTCGGCCAGCGGTATCAAAAATTATTACATCTGAACCACTTAGATTTGCAGCGTTGAGTGCTCTTTTAGTAATATCAATAGGTTGTTGTTTTTCTATGATAGGTAAATTTTGTATATTATTTTTTTCTGCTAATAATTTTAATTGTTCTTGAGCAGCAGGTCTGTAAACGTCTAAGCTTACGAGCATAACTTTTTTTTTATGATTTTTTTCAATTAACTTTGCTAATTTAGCTGCTGAGGTTGTTTTTCCTGAACCTTGTAAACCTACCAATAATATAGAAACTGGTGGAACTGCTTTAAGATTAATCTCCTCATTCTTTGAACCAAGTAAATTAACTAATTCATTGTAGACAATTTTTACTATCATTTGACCAGGTGAAGTTGATCTAATGATCTCCTGGCCAATAGCTTTTGGTTTTACATTTTCAACGAAATCTTTAACAACTGGCAGCGCTACATCAGCCTCTAATAAAGCTAAGCGTATTTCTTTTAAGCCAGAATCTACTTGTTCCTCCGTTAAGGAAGGAGCACTTTTTAGTTTAGAAAAAATATTTTCTAATTTATTTGTTAAGTTTTCAAACATTTTAATAACGTCCAATACCTATCGCACTAGTGGGCGAACCTTCGCTGACTAGTGTCGACACTCTTGTTTTCAAGAGCACCGCAAAAACTTAAGTATTTGCGGAAAGTTCGAGGAAACTACAATTTGGGGTTTTAAAAGTCAATGAATAATTATACTAATCTACTAATATGCCTTTGATTAAAGCTTTTAGAATGGATGGTTTAGGTAATAGATTTATTATCATAGATAGAAGAGAGAAATCCATAAATATACCTAAAGAAAAAATAATTCATTTGAGAAATTTAAAGTCTTTTCATCGTAATATTGAATTTGATCAAATTATATTTATTGAAAAAGAAACTAATAATACTTTTCCCATAACCATTTTTAATTCAGATGGAGGCGAGGTTAGTGCGTGTGGAAATGGAAGTAGATGTGTAGCTTACTTGTTAAGCAAAGATTTAAAAAATAAAGAAATAAAATTAAAAACAAATAATAGATTGCTAAATGCAAAAATTGTTGGGGAGTCCGATGTTGAGCTGGAAATGGGGAAACCTGTATTTGATTGGAATAAAATTCCATTAAAAGAAAAGTTAGATCACAAAAATATAACTCTTGATATTGATGGTAAAGAATTCACTGATGGATTTAGCCTCAACGTGGGGAACCCTCATATAGTTTTTTTTGTTAAAGATTGTTTTAAGTATGATCTAAAAGTATTAGGACAAAAAATAGAGAATCACGAATTATTTCCTGAGAGAACCAATGTTACTTTTGCTCAAATAGATGATGAAAATAATATTACAGTTAATGTTTGGGAACGAGGCGCAGGATTAACAAAAGCGTGTGGAACAGCTGCTTGTGCTACTGCTGTTGCAGCATTTATCAAGAAGTTAACAAAAAATGATATCAATATTAAATTTGCAGAAGGAAGTTTAAATATTAAAATCGATTCAGATCTCAATATATTTATGAGAGGTCCAGTTTCAGAAATAAAACATACTAGCCTTGAAATCTAAATGGGTTTATTTGATAAATTTAAGATAGGATTAGGTAAAAGTTCGGATGGGCTATCTACCGGCTTTAAAAATATATTTTCCAAAAAAAAAATTGATGAAAACGTCCTAACAGAATTTGAAGAATTAATTATTACATCTGATGCAGGCGTAGAAGTTGCGAAAGAATTAAGAAAAGATTTTGAGAACTTCAAAGTTGATAAAAAATTAGAAGACCATAAAGAAATTTTAAAACTGATAGCGGATAAATTAGCAATTAATCTTCAAAAGTACGAAAAAGATCTTAGCCTGATGGGAAATGCCAAATCTGCAGTAATAGTTGTGTCTGGAGTAAACGGGGTTGGAAAAACAACTAGTATCGGAAAACTTGGAAAGTATTTTAAAAACAATAATAGATCTGTGGTTTTTGGAGCTGCAGATACTTTTAGAGCAGCAGCTATAGATCAATTGCAAGTTTGGGCTGCGAAAGTCAAAGTTGATATTATTAAATCCGAAATCAATAGTGATCCAGCTTCTGTAGCTTTTAAGACTGCAGAGTTTGCAAAAAAAAATGAAATTGATGTAGCTTTAATTGATACAGCGGGAAGACTTCAAAACAAAAAAAATTTAATGGAAGAGTACAAAAAAATTATAAATGTCCTTAAAAAAATCGACCCTTCTTATCCTAACGAAGTAATTCTTGTTTTAGATGCAACTACAGGACAAAATGCAATTAATCAAGTTGAAGAATTTAGTAAGATACATGATTTGACAGGTTTAATTATTACTAAACTTGATAGTACAGCAAAAGGTGGTGTGGTTTTAGCTATTTGTAAAAAATATAATTTACCTATAGTTGCAGTAGGGATGGGAGAAAAAGAAGATGACTTACAACCCTTTAATGCTGAATATTATTCAAAAGCCCTTTTAGGTATTGAAACCTAAAAACTTTTTTAAAGAATTTATAAGTTGATCATTAAACTCCATCATATGATCATCAATATCAGAAAAATAGCTAAACTTAGGCTGATTGGCATTGTCAAATAATTTTACCCCCATTTTAAAGGGGACAACATTATCTTTCTTACCGTGCATCACTAAAACAGGAACATTTATATTTTTGATTTTTTTTAAAGAGTCGTATCTGTCTTTTATTAATAAATCGATTGGCAAATAAGGATAATAAATTTTTGCCGCATCAGCAATCGAGGTAAAAGGTGACTCTAAAACAATTCCTCCAAAAGAATTATTCTGACCCAATTCTGTAGCTACACCTGTGCCTAGTGACTCGCCATATAAAATTATGTTTTTATTTATAACTCCAGCCTTGTTAAGCCATTCGACTGACTTTCTAGCATCATTATATAAATTTTTTTCTGTGGGCTTGCCTGGATTACCACTAAATCCTCTCCATGAAATAATAAGAATATTTACATCTAGTTTATTTAGTTCATTAAGCTTATGAACCCTATTAGTTAAATCGCCTGCATTTCCATGAAAGAATAAAATAGTTTTATATTTTTTTAAATCTTTTTCCAAAAACCATGATTTAAGTTTTATATCTTTATCAACCTCAATAAAAACTTCTTTATAATCAAATTGAATTTCATCTCCCGTGTAGTTATTTTCACTTGGGTGATAAAGTAGTTTTCTTTGGTATAGATAAGTGAAAAGTACAATTACAATGTAGGCTAATATAATTGACGATAAAGCTAAATAAAGATACTTCATACTTTTTTCCTAGCGAAGTAAACTCCAGTAAAAACCAGTAAACCACCTAAATAATGAAAACTGAGAAGGGGTTCTTCAAAAATTATAATTCCAAAGATAGATCCGTAGACTGCGAATAAATATAAAGTAAACCCGGCAAAGGAAGCGCCCACATATTTTTGTAATCGTGTGTACAAGGAAAAAGCTATAATACTAGGTGAGATAGCAGCAAATACAATCCAGAACAAGAATGTCTGATTATAGTTTGTCTTTGCAAAGTAAATATTTTCTAAAATAAAAAATGGGAAAAGTGACATAAATCCGAACATTGCGATCAAAGTAAATCGGGCCATCAAACTAAATTTTGATTTCCAATTTAACAAATAAATTGAGTAAAGAGCCCAACCTAAAGCTGCTCCCAAAACCCATAGATCGCCTGTTGTAAAATTTAGGTTAATTAAAAAATCTAAATTACCTTTAGATATAATTGTAAAAACACCTGTAATACAAATTAATAAGCCTAATATCCTTAAAAAATTAATTTTTTCTTTAAAGAATAGAATTGATAAAAAAATTATTATTACTGGTGAAGATGTATATATTATACCAATATTAGCCATTGTTGTTGTCATACCTGCAAGATTTGGGAAAGCTCCACATATACCACAGCCCATTGAGCCTAAAAAAAACAGCTTAAAAAACTCTTTATTAAATTCTTTTTTATATTTTAAAATTTCGTTAAAAAAAAAAGGAAACAATATAATGAATACTGTAAACCATCGCCAAAACGCTAAAGAAATAGGAGGCACGGACTCTACGCCTCCTCTTGCGACAATAGTATTTGTAGCCATAAAAATTGGCTGAATTAACAAAAGTAAATAAGGAGCGTAAGAGTTATTTTTTGTCAATGAAGGCTTCATAGAACATCATTACAATTACCATACCCATTAAAATATAAACAGGAAGCACATCAAATAAACCTATCATCATTGATCTAGTCAATGTTGTTGCTAAACCAATTAAAAAAAAGGTACAGAGTGCAACTCCTATAATTATTGTAACTTTATCCTTCATCTCTACAGTTTTTCTCAAGCCAGTTAGCTGTTCCTAAAAATCTTAAATCATCAAGTTTATCGCCAACTAATTGAACACCTAATGGTAAGTCATTTTCTCCTGTAAGTAAAGGTAATGAAATTGTAGGTAAACCAAGATAAGTCCAAATCTTTTGAAAGTCTGCACTTCCAGTAGATTTAAATCCTTTGTCAGCAACACCGCTTGATGATGGAGTTATAATTCCATGGTAGTCTTCAAAAACTTCTTTGTATGATTCATAACTTTGCTTCATAAAATCTGCAGCGTCTCCATATTCTTTTGCCGAATATTTTAATCCTCTGGCGATAGCTTCTCTCATTTCTTTGGAAAGTTTTGTTTTATCTTTTTTATAATAAACTTGAAAATTATTTGCCATATCAACTTCATGAATTATTTGATGGTACTTTGGAATATCATTAAAATATGATGGTGTGTCAAAGACCTCTATATTCTTTTTAAAATTTTTTATTAAAAATTCAAAAGCCTGCTGTGATTTTTTGTTAATATTTTTCCAATTTTTTGTTTTATAAAAAATAAACTTAGGATCAAAAACAGGGCCTTTCTCACATTCCTCCACCATCTTTTCTGCAGCAAAGTAGACAGTTGAAGGATCATGTAAATCTTTTCTAATTAATGACTTAGCAAGCAAGGCAACATCTTTAACAGTTTTACCAAATACACCCATTGTATCCAATTTATCTGAAACTTTTAGAACTCCATTTCTTGAGATTAGTCCATAAGAAGGTTTATAACCAACAACTCCACAATATGATGCTGGCCTAATTACTGAACCTCCAGTTTGAGAACCAACAGATAAAGGCGCCATATGAGCTGCAACTGCTGCTGCTGATCCACTTGATGATCCTCCGGGTGTTCTTGAGTAATCGTGTGGATTTTTAGTTTTAGAAGGATGTATGTATGCAAGTTCGCAAGTGACAGTCTTGCCCATTATAATTGCTCCCGAATTTTTTAGTAAATTTACAATTTCAGAGTCTTGTGAGTTGGACATTTTTTTTCTAAAAACTGTCCCACATTCAGTTGGCATGTCATAAGTTCCAATAATATCTTTAATTGCGACTGGCATCCCATGTAGTGGCCCTAGGGGTTTTCCTGATTTTCTGTAAGTATCTGCTTCTTCAGCTTTTTCCATTAAAAGTTTTTTATCTATAAATTGCCAAGCTTGAACATCCTTTTCAAATTTTTTTACTCTATCTAGATATGCTGTGCAGAGATCGACGGATGATATTTCACCTAAATGAAGTTTTTGAGATAATTCGTAAGCACTTAAAGATGTAACGTCTATCATTTAAATTCGTTAATTAGCAAATAATGTATCTGGCAACCAAAGAGCTATTCCCGGGAAGAGATACATTAAAAACATAGCTAATATAACTATACCTAGAAAAGGCATAATACCTTTAAATATTTCCATTAACTCTACATTTTTACTTTGTACACCTTTTAAATAGTACGCGGACATTGCCATGGGTGGAGTTAAAAATGAAGTTTGTAAATTTAAAGCAATTAACATTGCAAAAAAGTAAGGGTTAACTTCAAAAAATGCCACTAAAGGTAAAAATATCGGTACAAAAATGATTAATATCTCTGTCCACTCTAATGGCCAACCCAGTAAGAAAATTATAATTTGAGTAATTACCAAGAACTGCCAAGGTTGTAGGTTCATTGATTTAAAGAAATGTTCAAATACTTCGTGTCCACCTAAATAAGAGAAAACTGAAGCAAAGGTCCATGATCCTATAAACAACCACATAATCATGGCAGTCGTTTTTGCAGTTAAAAATACCGACTCTTTAAAATTTTTCCACTTAAGCGTTTTATAAAAATATGAAAGTACTAATGCCCCAAATGCTCCAACCGCTGCCGCTTCTGCAGGAGTTGCAAGTCCTCCTAAAATAGTTCCTAATACTAAAATTATCAAAGAGAAAAGCGGTAAGAAAGAAACCATTACCTCTTTTAGAATTACTGATCTTGGTGGAATATCTTCCTTAGGTGGTTTAGGTGCGATCGAAGGATTAAAATAAGCTAAAGTTACCGCATAACCTATATATAATCCTGCTAATAATAATCCTGGAAAAATTGCTGCAGCAAATAATCTTAAAGGAGAGAGTTGAGCAATTACAGAATAAACGATTAACATAATGCTAGGCGGAATTAAAATACCCAAACAACCTCCAGAACAAATTACTCCAGAAGCAAACTTTTTATCATATCCAGCTCTGATCATCGCTGGCCAAGCAAGAAGCCCCATTAAAGTTACCACGGCTCCGATAATTCCAGTCGCTGTAGAAAATAAAGCACAAGTAACTAATGCAGCTACTGCCATTGAAGCTGGTAGTCTATGAGAAGCTAGTCTAATCGCAAAAAATAATCTTGAAACTATTCCAGCTCTTTCAACTAAATACCCCATAAATAAAAAGAGTGGGACCGCTGTCAAAACTGTATTATCCATAACGGTGTAAGTATTTTGAACGAATAATTGGAAAATTCTGTTATCAAAAAGATGTTCCATTCTTGTTGGATCAAAGTAAGCGTAATAACCAAAACCAACTCCCATTGCCATTAATGTAAATGCTATTGGAAATCCAAGTAGCACTGCAAATAGGAATATTCCCATCATTAAAATTGCGATTTCAGGATTAGTTAAACTAAATAACATCTTTTTGATCCTCGTCTTGTGAAGTTCTCATTAACATTTTTTCTGTTTCCTCTGCTACAACCATTCTTGCGGGCCAGTGTCCTGTTTGAATGCAAATGATTGCTCTACAAACTTCGCTGATACCTTGTAGCGTTAATAAAATTCCTGCAGCAGGAATTAAAGATTTAGCCATATAAATTTGAATTTGAGCAGGGCTGTTCCAACTTGTTTCTTTTATCTTCCATGCAAGCGAAGCGTACTCATAACCATAAAATGCAAGAGCAAGCACACCTGGAAAGAAAAATATAAAATATAAAACTAAATCGATGTAACCCTGAGTTCTTGGTTTAAAAAGTCTGTAAATTACATCACCTCTCACATGAGCCTCGGTAGAAAGAGTATAAGCACCTGCCATCATAAAAATCGCACCGTACATTTGTAAACTGAAATCAAAATTCCATAAGGTAGGAGCATTAAAGGCATATGCCATAACTACTTCGTAGCAAGTTCCGCCCATTAAAATTACGATACACCAAGAAAACGCCTTTCCAACGGAAGTGCTTAAAGTATCTGCAAAATGAATAAATCCCCTCATGAATTTTTAAACTATGCTAATTTTTTTATTATTTCCATAAAAAAAGGGGGTGATAAATCACCCCCTTTTTACGTTTAAAATATAATTAAATTTTAACTTTAGCTATAGAGCCGAATTCATTCTCGTAAGCCAACTTATAGTTAGGTTGGTTCATGAGCAAGTACTTCATAACTCTCTTAGCATATTTCTTCTGTGAATCTACAATCTTTTTAAAGAATGGATCTTTCTTATTGAAATCTCCGATTACTTTATCCCAACCTTTTAATTGTTGGGCTAAGATCGCATCAGATGTTTGATACACATTTACTTTGTGCTGGTTCATCAATTTAGATAAGTCAGCAGAGTATCTTACTAATGCTTTAAAGTAGTTATCACTGTTCGCAGCATAAGCAGCATTTTTTAGAATAGCCTGATGTTTAGGCGATAGTCCATTAAATGTCTTCTTATTTACTGGAATTTCAAACATCTCTTGTGATTGGTGGAAGCTTCCTAAGTGATAATGCTTAGAAACGTCTTGCATACCAAACTGAGAGTCTGAAGTTGGGTTGTTAAACTCAGCAGCTTCAATCAAACCTGTCTTCATTGCAGGCTGAATTTCACCTCCTGGTAATTGTCTTACAACCATTCCCATTGCTGTTAATACGTTAGTCGCTAATCCTACTGTTCTGTACTTCATACCTTTTACATCAGATACTTTTGTTACGTTCTTTTTGAACCATCCAAAAGGCTGTGCAGGCATAGGCATATGGAAGAAACCAATATAATCGAAACCAACTTTTGCAAGTGTTTCATCATAAAGTTTTCTACCGCCACCATACTCAATCCATCCCATAATTTCTTGAGATGACATTCCGTATGACGGACCAGTACCGAATAGAGAAGCTGCTGGATTTTTTCCATACCAGTAAGCTGTTACCCAGTGTCCCATATCAAGTACACCTGAACTTACTGCTTGTCCAATCTCCGAAGTCTTAACTACAGCTCCAACTGGCTGAAGATCAATTTTTAATTCACCTCCAGACATGTCGCCTACCATTTTTGCGTAGTCGCCAGCCATTTCAAAGAAAATGTTAGCGCCTGACGGCCAAGCCGCTTGCATCTTTAAAGTCTGAGGAGCGCCTAATGCAATGTTTGGCATTGCAACAGTTGCTGCCGCTGCAGCACCCGTAGCTGCTGCTGCTTTAAAGAACTTACGTCTTGATGGAGTTTTTACTCCTTTTATTTTTTTTGACATATGTCCTCCGTTAGTTAATTAACATCAAGATTTAAGCACAAACTCAAATCAGAGTCTCCATATATTTTTAGAATTATTTTAAAGTAAATTTATAAGATTCAATCTAAAGGTGTATTAGTTTACCTGATCTTGTGGTTTTTTTCCTGAAAAAAAATCTTCCAAATTTTTTGTAGCTCTGTAAACCATATCCCATCTTGTTCTTTTAGTCGCACTGCCTAAATGGGGTAACAAAAAAATATTTTTTAATTTTAAATATTCTGGATGAATTTTTGGTTCGCCATTATAAACGTCTAATCCATATGCAAAGACTGTTCCATTTTTTAAAGCTTCTATCATAGCGTCATCATTCACAATATCTCCCCTGGCAGCATTACCTATAACAGTATTTTCTTTTAAATACTTTAATGTTTCTCTATTTACTAAGTTTTTTGTTTCTGGAGTAGCAGGACAATTGATTGATAAAAATTCACTTTGTTCAAACAAACTTTTAAGATCTTTATGATAAATTGCACCATCTTCTAAATCAGAAGAAAGTTTAGATCTATTATGATAATGAATTTCCATACCGAATGCCTTCGCTCTTTTAGCTACCGCTCTTCCTATCCTGCCCATTCCAAGAATTCCTAATCTCTTATTTGACATTTGTTTTCCTAATAAAAAATCAAAAGACCATTTCCAGTTTTGACTTTCGGCTGCAATACGACCCTCATAAGCTCTCCTAGACGCTCCTAATAAAAGTAATATTTGGATGTCAGCTGTGGCGTCAGTCAAAACATCTGGGGTATTAGTAACTGTAATTCCTTTTGCTTTAGCAGCTTGAATATCTATATTTCCAAAACCAACTGCGCCGTTAGCGATAATTTTAATAGAGCTTGATAACTTAGATATAGTGTCAGCATTAATTGGATCAGTAACCGAACTTAAGATTCCGTCATAATTTTTAGATCCATCAATAATTTCTTGAGACGTATAAATTTTGTCATCTTTATTTAAATTAACTTCAAATAAGTTTTGAAGCTTCTCCTCGTTTTCTTTAAGGAGCCTTCTAGTAACAAAAATTTTTTTTTTCATTTTAGAAATTATTTAATTTATATGGTTTGGGTCCACCTGTGAACCAATCAAGTAATTCAACTGTATGAATGATAGGGATTCTAGTTCCAGACGAAATTTGTGTCATACATCCTATATTTCCTGTTGAAATAAAGTCAGGAGAAATTTTCTCAATATTTTTGACTTTATTTTTTAATAACGATTTTGCCATTTTTTGATGAAGAATATTGTAAGTCCCAGCAGATCCGCAACATAGATGTCCTTCCGGTATTTCTAAAACCTCGTTACCAGTTTTTGAAATTAAATCTTTAGGTTGTTGATGAACTTTTTGCCCATGCTGCATCGAACAAGCTGAATGATAAGCAATTTTATATTTTTTCTCAGTGCTCATATTTATATTTAACTTTAAATTCTCATCAAGATACTCGGTGATGTCCTTTGTTAACTCAGAAATTTTTTTTGCTTTTTTTTTTAAATCTTTATCATTTTTAAAAATATGCCCGTAATCTTTTAAAGTTGTACCACAGCCTGAGGTATTGCTAATAATCGCATCCAAACCATTTTTAAGATATTCATCATGCCAACTATTTATATTATTTTTAAAAGACTCGTGTGCTAATTTTTGTTTACCTAAATGATGATTTAAAGAACCACAGCAATAGATATCTGGCATCACAACAACTTCAACATTATGTCTATTTAAAAGTCTAATTGTCGACTCATTTATTTCAGGTGAGATGACTCTTTGAACACATCCAGTTAATAATGCTACCCTTGAAATTTTTTTACCTTTCGTAACTCCATAAACTTTTTTTTCTTTTAATTTCTTAGAAGGTATTTTGTCTGGCATTAAACTTAATGCGTTTTTGAGGAATTTTGGAAATAAAAAACTAAAAGGTTTAATAATTTTAGAAGACAAAGCCATTAATAAAAATACTTTTGGTCTTGGTAATACGAACGAGAGAATATTTCTAAATAATCTATCAAAGAAAGGTCTTTTATAAGTTTCTTCAACATAATTTCTTCCATGATCAATTAGATGCATATAATTCACACCTGAAGGACAAGTTGTCATGCAAGAATAACATGATAAGCAGCTATCAATATGTTTTGCAATTTGTTTAGTAGCAGGTTTTTTATTCTCTAACATATCTTTTATTAGATATATTCTCCCTCTTGGACCTTCTAATTCTTCTCCGTTAATTCCGTAAGTTGGGCAAGTTGCATTACACATTCCACAGTGAACACATTTTCTTATAATTGTTTCACTAGTTTTGTTATCTTTGTCTTTTAATTGGTTCTCTGTAAATGATGTCTGCATTTAAATTCCTGTATACATCTTACCTGGGTTAAAAATTCTTTTCGGGTCAAAACTTTTTTTTATTTTTTCACTGATTTTATACTTAATTGGATCTATTGTAAAAATGTCCGCAGAGGCCTTAAAGTCATCCTCTATTTTAATTAATGTATAGTATCCTTGGTGGTTCTTGGTTATTTCCTTTATTTCTAAAAGGATTTTAGAATTTAAGTGTTCAAACGCCATCCAGATAAGACTGCCACCCCAGTCAATAAAATAATTTAAATCATCTTTTTTAAGCTTTTGAATAACTTGTAACGTTTCACTTATAGGCACAACTACTCTTATTAAATTACTTTTTGAATTTTTAAAAACCTCTAAGTTTTTTGTTTTATTCCAAAAAATTTCTGTTTGGACGCTATCTAAAACTGAAAACTCGTTATCAATAAGAGCTAATTCTTTTGCAAGTCTATTTATCCTCTGGTCAACTGAGTTCATAGGACCTTCTACTCTTATACCGGTCAAGCCTCCATCATGTGTAAGATCATTTAAAATGAAATTTTTTCCAAAATAATCCGGATAAAAAACTCCTCCTGAGGGATCGGTGGATGATGATAAAGATTGTCCTAAATAATCAAGAGCTTTTTTAACATGAGGAATTTTTATAATTAGTGTTTTACTTGTCTCTGGTTTTGGTAAAACTTTAATTGATATTTCTGTTAAGACTGTAAGTGTTCCAAAAGATCCAGATAATATCTTGCACAAGTCGTAGCCGGTCACGTTTTTTACAACTGTTCCACCTGACTTTATAGTTTCACCTTTTCCATTAATTCCTTGAAAACCAAGAAGATGATCTCTAACACTTCCTACTTTAAATCTTCTTGATCCTGCAAAGTTACAAGCAACTACCCCTCCGATCGAACCGCTGTTACTCACTCCTGAAAATAAGTAACCAAAGTCATTAGGCTCAAAAGCTAATTGCTGATTGTTTTTTTTAAGTGCTTCTTCAATTTCACTTATAGGAGTACCTGCCTTAACTTTAATATAAAGCTCCTCAGGTTTATAATCTATGATACCTTTGTAATTTGAAAGGTCTAAAGTTTTCTCAGCTTGAAAATTTCTACCAATTTTATTTTTTGATTGTAAACCGCTTATTTCTAAGGGAATACTTTTTTTGTAACAATTTTTTACGATTTCTACAATTTCTTCTCTTGTAGATGGTTTAAAAATATTTTTGTTAAAATCTAGGGATGTCTGGAAATTTTGTTTTTCCTCCATGGACGTGAACTCTCCCTTCCTCAGCACATTTTCTAAGTATTGGATAAACTTTTCCTGGATTTAATAATGAATTAGGGTCTAAAGCTACTTTTATAGTGAGCTGTTGCTGAATGTCTTTATCATTGAAAGCCTCGCACATTAATTCTCTTTTCTCTATTCCTACTCCGTGCTCACCTGTAAGAGCTCCACCAACTTTAACGCAATATTTTAATATATCAGCTCCAAAGTCTTCGCACTTCTTAAGCGAGTTCTTATCATTAGCATCAAACATAATTAATGGATGAAGATTTCCATCACCTGCGTGGAAAGCATTAGCAACTGGTAAATCATATTTTTTTGATAGTCTTGTGATTTCCCTAAGTACTTCTGCAAGTTTACCTCTTGGTATTGAACCGTCCATGCACATGTAATCTGGTGCTAAAACTCCACAAGCTGGAAAAGCTGCTTTTCTACCTGCCCAGAATTTTAATCTCTCTTCATTAGATTTGCTTACTTTTAAACTAGATGAATTATTTTTTTCAGCAATTTGTTTTGCTTTTTCAATGTAAGCCTCTACTTCATGCTCAGTTCCATCAAACTCAACTATCATCATTGCTTCTGCGTCTGTTGGATATCCTGCCTTCGAATAATCGTTTGTCGCTTTTGTAAGGGCTTTGTCCATAATTTCCATTCCTGCAGGTATACATCCTTCTGCAATTATTTCTGCTACACAATTTCCTGCGTCTTCAATGGTTGGAAAGCCAATTAATGCAGCCTTAACAATCTCTGGTGACTTAAGAATTTTTACTGTTACTTCTGTTATAACTCCTAATAAACCCTCTGATCCAGTCATTAAACCTAAAAAGTCGTAACCTTCTGAGTCCATTGCCTTACCACCAAATTTTGTTATTGTTCCATCCATAAGCACAACTTCAATTCCTAAAAGATTATTTGTTGTAGCTCCATATTTTAAAGAGTGCACGCCTCCAGAATTTTCAGCTACATTTCCACCTATAGAACATGCAATTTGACTTGAAGGATCTGGAGCATAGTAAAATCCTTTATCTTGAACAGCATGAGTGATTGCCAAATTTGTTACGCAAGGTTGAGTTACAACACATCTATTTTCGTAATCAATTTCAAGAATTTTATTAAATTTTCCCATTGCCATCAGCACACAATCCTCTAAAGGCAATGATCCCCCCGATAAACCTGTTCCAGCTCCTCTTGGAACTACTTTAACTTTATTATTATTACAATATTTTAATATATTACTTACTTCCTCTACAGTCTCGGGCATAACCACGACTAAAGGCATTTGTCTATACGCGGTTAAACCATCAGTTTCGAAAGGTCTTAATTCATCTGGATGTGAAAGAACATTTTTTGGATTTATTATTCTCCCTATATCAGAAACAATCCTATCTTTTTTTGATAAAATTGAACTATCAACTTTTGGCATTTGTAAACTACTCATAAGTTCCCTTACTTAAGCATTTTTGATATTTTATCTAGTGCTTTTTGAATATTATCCTGAGAAGCTGCAAAGCTAAAACGCACAAAATCAACAGATGTCTTACCAAAAGCCGTTCCTGGAACAATTGCCACACCGGCCTCATGCATACATTTTTTTGAAAATTCAGATCCGCTCATCCCTGTTCCGCTAACATTTGGAAAAGCATAAAAAGCACCACCAGGCATACTGCAAGTAACCCCTGGCAAATCGTTTAGACCTTTATGAATTAATTTTCTTCTTTGATCAAATTTTTCCATCATGTGGTGAATAGAGTCGTCAGGACCATCTAATGCAGCTATCCCAGCAAACTGTGATGGTGCATTTACACAAGAAAAGCTATTTATTGCTAATTTTGTTACGTGTGAGATTAAGCTCTCAGGCCATACACTCCAGCCCATTCTCCAACCAGTCATAGAGTAAGCTTTACTCCATCCATCTAAGACTATTAATCTATCTTGTAGGTCAGGATAATTAAAAAATGTTGGCATCTCTTTTCCGTCAAAAATTTGTCTACTGTAAATTTCATCACTTAATATGTAGACATGTGGGTGTTTCTTTAATCCTTCGGCAAGAAAATCTATTGCAGGTTTTTCAACAAAACTACCAGTTGGATTGTTAGGGTTAATTAAAATTACTAATCTTGTTTTGTCAGTGATTGAAGATAAAATTTTTTCTGGATCAAACTTAAGATCTTTTTCCTTTGTTAAGTCATATGGAACAGCTTTCGCTCCAGTATAATTTATCATTGATTCATAGATTGGAAACCCAGGAGTTGGATGAACTATCTCTGCTCCAGGTTCCCCAATCATTTGAATTGCATAATACATTGTAGGTTTTCCTCCCGGCATAATCATAATTCTTTCAGGATCTACATCTTTTTTATATAAACTTTTTATTTTTCTAGAAACAGCTTGCCTGCATTCTGTAATACCGTTCGCCAAAACATATCCATGATGTCCATCATCAATAGCTTTTTTTGCTGCATCCATTATGTGTTGGGGAGTTTTAAAATCAGGTTGCCCTAAACCTAAGTGGATCATTTCTTTTCCCTGTGCCTCAAGTTTTTTAGCTTCAGCTAATACACTGAAAGCAGTTTCAGTACCCAATCTTTCCAAATTTTTCGCGAGTTTCATATTTTTAACCTAAAATAAATTGTCGCTTTTGCATATTAGTTTTTTTGCATCACCTGTAAGCAATTTTGGAGCTATTTAGCTCTTTTATGCTTTTACAGCCTAATAAAATCATATCTCTTCTTATTTCTTCTCTCATTCTTTTTAAAATTTGCTCTACTCCAGCTTGACCACCAGCACCTAAAGCAAATAAAAAGCCTTTTCCAAAACTACAAGCTGTTGCACCCAATGATAAAGCTTTTAAAACATGAGTGCCTCTTCTTATCCCTCCGTCTAAAATAATTTCTAACTTGTCTCCTACAGCTTCCTTTATTGCTGGCAGTTGGTCAAAGGGTGATCGTGAACCATCTAATTGTCTTCCGCCGTGATTGGATAATAAAATTGCAGAAGCCCCAATATCAATTGCTCTTTTTGCATCTTCGACCGACATAACACCTTTTAATGCAAATGGTCCTCCCCATTTTTTCACAACATATTCAGCATCCTTCCAACTCATCGCAGGATCATATTGTTCGTTAATATAATCCATTACTCCTTTCGCGATACTAGATCCTTTTTTCGTCCAATGAGAAACATTTGCTAACTCAAATTTTTTATTAGTCAAATAATTAAATGCCCATTTAGGATGCATCGCAAAACTCATTATACTTTTTAAAGTTAATTTTGGTGGTGTGGTGAAACCCCATTTATGATCTCTTTCTCTATTTCCTGCAACAACTGTATCAACAGTTAAACACAAAGATTTAAATCCTGCTGTTTTACATCTATCTATTAAATTATCTGTTAAACCTTGATCTTTATGAATATAAAGTTGGAACATTTTAGGTCCGCTTGCAATATTGGCTATTTCCTCAATAGAAGAAGTTGCCATAGTTGACATACTGTAAAAGGTTCCAAATTTTTCTGCAGCTCTAGCGGATGCTTTGTCTCCATCGTGATGATATAACCTTTGCATTGCAGTTGGTGCTAAAAATAAAGGCATATCAATTTTTTGACCAAAAACAGTTGTTGAGAGATCAGGTTCTCCAACACTTGCCAGTATATTAGGAACCAAATCACATTTTAAAAATGACTCTGTATTTCTTTTTAAAGTAGTCTCATCATCAGAACCTCCATCTATGTAATGAAAAATTGGAGCTGGTAAATTTTTTTTTGCTAATCTTCTAAAATCTTCAAAATTATAACAATCTTCAAGATTCATTATTATTAAAAGTTTTTTGAAAATGTTATGTGTTGATTGTCTGTTCCTGGATTAGAATCGCCCCAGTCATTATTTGAAATATGACTGTAACTGTAACTTAATTTAGAATTTTCGAAAATATCCAAACCTACTTTAACTTCACTTTTGAATTCTAGTACACTACCTAAATCTTTTCCGTCGCCTTTCTCATAATAACCAGGAGTAAAACTCGGCAAAATTTTTAATGGACCAATTCCATACTGTCCTTCGATCCCTGTGTAAAGATAAACTGAACTATTTCCTGTCATAAAAGCTCCAGTAACAGGTTTGAACTTTCCAAGAAGAGTATCCCTAAATAAGTTTGGATTTTTATGTTCAATTCCAAATAGAGTGGTTTGGTCATCCCCCTCTTTATCTATTACATCAAAAGTACCAGTGTAAAACGAGATATCTGCATCTCCCTGCTCTGCTTGTGCATGAACAAATATGATGAAAGTAGATAATAAATTTATTAGCAGTTTAAATTTCATATAAAAAAATACAACTAAATGTTTAATATGTACAGTTTCCTTTAGTGCTTTATTGTCTTTTTTTTAGAAAAGAGAAAATGAAAAACCCTCCAAAAATTAGTGCTATATAAGGCAAAATCCACAACAAGGAATTTTGAGTATTAAATTGAGGCTTAAACACAATCCAGTCACCATATTTATCAGACATAAATTCATAAATTTCATCTTCTGTTTTACCCTCATCAATTAAATCTTTCACAACTAATTTTATTGTTTGAGCAAAATCAGAATTTGAGTCTGAAATTGATTGTCCTTGGCAGACTAGGCAGCGTAAATTTTTATGAATTAAATTTGGATCAACAGACTTTTCTACTGCAAAAGAAAATTTTGAAAATAAAATAAATAATAATAAGATTAAATTTAATTTCATAATTACTCTATAATTTCGATAATATTATTATAATCGTCAACTGATAGCGGTCCTACAAATTTTTGTATAATCATTAATTCCTTATTTATTAATATACTTTCTGGAATTCCATAAATACCAAATTTCACTGAATGTTTACCATTTTTGTCTTTCGCTAATAAATCATAAGGGTTACCTAAATCACTTAAAAAAGTTTTAGCTTGGGGTTCTTTATCTTTAAAATTGATACCTAGTAAAATTAAATTTTTTTTTTGGGATAATTTCATTAATATAGGATGTTCAATTCTGCAAGGAGCACACCATGATGCCCAAAAATTAATAAGTGTATAATTATTTTTTTTTATATCATCTCTTGTATAGAAATTTGAATTATCAAAAGAAATAATTTTAAATTCTGGCGTCTCCTTATTTATAAGACTTGAAGTATTATAATTTGTGTCTCTTGTTAAACTTACATAAAATATACCTATTACAAATATGAAAATGAATAAAATTATTATCTTAATTATTTTTTGCATTACTAAATAGTCTTATAGAGCCACCAACAACAATCATAATTACTGAAATCCAAATCCAAGCCATTAACGGTTTTTTTTGAAATTTAATATTATAATAATCTGATCTATCAATATTGCTCATGGTTAAATAATAATCTTTTATTAAACTCGTTTTAATAGCTGCTTCGTAAGTTAAGGTTTTGGGCTTTTCATAAATTCTTATTTCCGGTTTTAAAATATTAGTTTGATTTGAATTTATATTTTTTATTTCTAATTTACCTATAACCGCTTGATAGTTTTTATAATTTATTAAATCTAAATTCTGTAACTTAATAGAGTAATTCTCAAAGTTTTTTGTTTCTCCCAATTTAATATTATAATCTTTTTCCACAGAAAAAATATCATTCAATCCAATGAATAAAACTAAAAAACCAAAAGACGTATGTGAAATAATTCTAGCAAAATCTAATTTATTTTTTTTAAGAGCTTTTGCTATATCTATTAAGGAGGAAATGATCAAAAATAGAGCACTGATAATAATAAAATTAGATAATAGGGAATAGCTTTTAAAGAAAAATATTATTGCTAAATTTAAACCAATAGCGCCGGTTAGTATAAGAAAATAAATTCTGATGTTTTCAAATTTGTTCTTAATCCATTTTGCTTTAGGTCCTAGAGCCATAAGTAAGAGAAATGCAACAACTACTGGAAATATAATTGCATTGTAAAAAGGTGGGCCTACCGAAATTTTGTTATCTGTTAAAGCATCAGTAAAAATTGGGTAAATAGTTCCAAGCAAAACCGTAATTAAGTAAAACATCATGAACCAGTTATTAACTAAAATGAATGTTTCTTTACTATTGCGATTCAAATCATAATTTTCTTTTTTATACTTTTGAAAGAGGAGAAAAATAGATCCAAATATCATTAAACTTAAAAATATTAATATATAGATCCCCCTCGTTGGATCACTCGCAAATGTGTGAACAGAATTTAAAATTCCAGATCTTACCAGAAAGGTACCTGTCACACTTAAAGTAAATGTGATTAAACAGAGTATTATTACCCAAAAATAAAATAGGTTTCTTTTTTCAAAAACAATTAATGAATGAAATAAAGCAGTCATAGCAAACCAAGGCAATAAAGAAGCATTCTCTACTGGATCCCAAAACCAAAAACCTCCCCAGCCCAATTCGTAATAAGCCCATATAGAACCAACAAGAATTCCAAGTGTTTGAAAACACCATGATATTAAAACCCAATTTTTAATAGAAAGAGAAAATGATTTTTCTGAATAATTAGTAATTAACGATGCTATTGCTGCTGAAAAATAAATAGATGCACCAACAAAACCTACATAAAGTAATGGCGGATGAATAGCTAAAGCAGGATCTTGTAATATTGGATTTAAACCTAAACCTTCTGATGGAATTGGAGAAATTTTACTGAAAGGATTTGAGTTAAAAAGTATAAAACAAAGAAAACCAAGTATTAAAATATTTTGAACTATTAAAGTTAAAAGCCTATAATTTTTTGGGTGATTTTTATTATAAACTAAAAATAAAAAAGAAAATATTGAGAGAATGATTGCCCAAAGCAACAAGCTACCTTCATGATTTCCCCATGTTCCTGCGATCTTATAAAATAAAGGCTTCAAAGAATGCGAGTTTTGATAAACTGTAATTAAAGAAAAATCTGATACAATAAAAGCGGCTATCAAAACAAAAAAGCAAATAATTATTGAGGTGCTCTGGATTAAACTTAGTTGAAAAATATTTTTATTTACTCCTCCAGATATTTTTAGATTTCTGTTAGCAGCATAAATAATACTTAAACTTAAGATTACATTTAAAAATAATAATATATTTCCTAGATTACTTAGCATTTTTTTTCATCATATCTTTTAATTCTGGAGGCATGTAATTTTCATCGTGTTTTGCTAAAATTCTATCGGCAATAAAAAAAGTCTTGTCTTGTAATTTTCCTTCAGCAACAACACCTTTTTCCTCTGAAAATAAATTAGGAACTGTACCGCTGAAGCTTATATTTAACTCATTATTAAAATCAGTGATTATAAACTTTATTTCTTCCTCTTTAATTATCAATGAATTTTTTTTAACCATTCCTCCTACTCTAATTTTTTTATCAAAATTAATATTTTGATTTTTTTTAATATCTGTTGGGGATTTGAAATATAAAATATTTTTATTTAATGATTGAAGTATAAAAAATATTCCTATTACCGATATTAGTAACGTTATGGCTAAGAGTGACGCTCTTTTTTTTACTTTTTTTGGGAGCATTAAATGCTTTAAATAGTTTTGCTAGATGAGGATAAAACTTGTGAAGCTATTTTTGAATTCTCGATGACTATTTTCTTTCTTTCATATGAAAGCTCGTTAATCTCTTTCGCAAAATCTCTTTCATATTTTTTAAGTGTTTTGAATGTTTTGTAGTAAAGCGATCCACACGCAATAAAAGTAATTGCAAAAGACCCCCAAACAAATAAACCATATCCGTTCATTGATAAAAAATTTTGTATCATAGTCTTTTTAAGTTTTTTTTCTTTATTCTAATGATTTCTGTCTTGTATTTCATTAGAAAAATTAGCGCACAATACAGTATTAAGACTAAAAACATTAACAATAATGGCATTAACATAGAAGAATGGATTGAGCTCTCTCCAGTTAATTTGATACTGGCCGGTTGATGAAGTGTATTCCACCAATCTACAGAGTACTTAATTATAGGAATATTGATTAAACCTATTATCGCAATAATACTAGAAATTTTGTTTGCTTTGTTTTCATCCGAAATAAATTTGTGAGTTGAGATAAATCCAATATAAAAAAGAGCAAGGATCAACATTGATGTTATTCTAGCATCCCAAGCCCACCATGTTCCCCATGTTGGTTGACCCCAAATAGAACCAGTTACTAATGCCAAGCACGTAAACATAAGACCTATTGGAGCAATACTTTTAGTTATTAACTTAATATTTTTAATTTTAAAAATAAAATGTGCAATAGATAATATCCCAATTGAAGAAAAAGAAGCTAAACCAATCCATGCTGAAGGAACATGAACATACATTATTCTCACACTATCTCCCTGCAAATAATCAGGTGGTGAAAAAATTAAAGCAAAAGAAAGTGCTACCAAAAGTAAAATAAAAAAGATCGAATTGATAAATCTAATTAATTTCTCAATCCAATAAAATATATTGCTTAGATTCAAAATTTTAAACATCAGACTGTAACTACTATAATATTTTTTTTATGTGAAGTTATATTATGGGCCCAACTGAGAATTAGGAGGGAGTATAACTAAAGAAGTTTATCCTCAATTGGGCTAAAACATGTAAAACATACAAGTTCTCTGTGTCTGAGGTTTGAATAAAAAATGTTAAATTTTAGGCAGTGAGTTTTAATTAGATATTTTGTGGTAACTCGAGCCTTTTTTTCCTGCAAAGATTTCTTCTATTAGCGGGTGCTTCACAGGTTCTTTTGATTGATCTAAAAGAAGGTTTTGTTCAGAAACATAAGCTTCATATGTGACATCATTGCTCTCAGCAAGTAAATGATAAAATGGTTGATCCTTTCTCGGTCTTACTTCCTTCGGGATTGACTGATACCATTCCTCTGAATTATTAAATTCAAAATCCACATCATAAATTACGCCTCTAAAATCGAAGTGCCTGTGTTTAACGACTTCACCGATTGAAAATTTAGCTGTATTACTTGCGCCCATATCAAATAGTTAATAATTTTTATTCAGAAATCAATATCTAATTTAATAAAATTTTATTATATGCTAATAACTGTTTGTGAATAAGTCGTTTTTGAAATTTATTACAGATTTTGGCCCATTATTAATTTTTTTTACTATTTACTATAAAAGCGGCAATAACCTAAGTGCAGCTATTCCTCCATTAATAATTTCAACATTAATAGCAGTGGCTATCATGTATTTTGTTGAAAAAAAAATTCCTTATGTACCTTTAATTGGTGCAGTAGTGATTTCATTATTCGGTGGTTTAACATTATATTTTGATAATCCAATTTTTATTTATATGAAACCAACAATAGTAAATTTAATATTTGCGGGTATTCTTCTTGTCAGCAAATCTTTGTTTAATAGAAATTTTTTAAAACTTTTTTTGCAGACTGCATTTCAATTAAATGAAGAAGGATGGGGAAAACTTAATTCAAGATGGGCATATTTTTTTATATTTTTAGCTTTATTAAATGAGGTTGTCTGGCGAACTCAGCCTGAAGCAACTTGGGTTAACTTTAAAGTTTGGGGAATGTTACCAATAACAATAATTTTTACAGCGATGCAGTTGCCACTAATAAATAGATATAAGTTATGAATAAAATAAGATTAGTAGTTAATAATGAAACTAGAAGAAATGAAAAAGAAAAATTTTTTATTAAAAAAGAATTACAAAGTATCTTAAATTTGTATGCAAAAATGGTTTCTAACGGTTCATGGAAAGATTATTCGTTTACCTCTGGTATAAAAGAAGTCTCATTCGATGTTTATCAAAGAGCATCTGAAAAACCTGTCTTGAGAATTTTAAAAAATCTTAAACCAAAATATTTTAATGAAAAATATCTTATCAAAGATAAAAACGGAGCTATTCTAAAAAAATCTGAAAATTTAAATCAGCTGATAAGTAAAACTAGTTGGAATAAACTAAAATTAGTTAAGTAATTATCTTCTTTGACCGAAAAGTCTTAAAAGCATTATGAAAAGATTAATAAAGTCTAAGTATAATGTTAGAGCACCCATGACAGCTTTTTTACCCATAATTTCTCCGCTGTCGCTTACTAAATACATGTTCTTTATTTTTTGAGTGTCATAAGCTGTTAATCCTACGAAAACTAAAACACCGATTATAGAAATTACAAAGTACATCATTGTTGATTTCATAAAAATATTTACTAATGACGCAATTATAATTCCGAAAAGACCCATCATTAAAAAAGATCCTAACTTTGTTAAATCTCTCTTAGTAGTATAGCCGTAGATACTCATTGCACCAAATGTTCCAGCAGTTATGAAAAAAACTCTAGTTATGCTTGTTCCAGTATACATTAAAAATATTGATGAAAGCGATGCACCCATTAATGCTGCGAATATCCAAAATGTAGTTTGAGCTTTTGCTGCGGACATTTTTGCTATTCCAAAACTCATATAAAAAACTACTGCTAAAGGAGCCAACATGATAACCCATTTAAGTCCCGAAGCGTAAATTGTATTTCCAAAGTTTGTTAAACCAATAATCTGTCCTTCGTTTGAGGTTACCACAGCCATTTTAAAAAATGCTAGAGCTATAAAACCTGTCAATAAAACACCAGAAGCCATGTAATTATAGACTTTAAGCATATAAGATCGTAAGCCCTGATCTATAATAGCTTCAGAGGCTGATGATCTTACATTTGATGTTTGTTTGTTTAATTCCATAATTTATATATATGTTTTTTTAAAAACTTTTCAATAGTCAAAAATTGACCTAAAAAAGAGCTGTAAACATTAACTTATATGAAATTTAGAAAACTTGGTACCACAGATATTAATGTGAGTTTAATTTGCCTAGGTACAATGACATGGGGAACTCAAAATACTGAAAAAGAAGCTTTTGCGCAGATGGACTACGCGGTATCGCAAGGAGTAAATTTTTTTGATACTGCAGAAATTTACTCTGTGCCACCAACTTCTGATTCTTACGGTAAAACAGAGGTAATGATTGGCAATTGGTTCGAAAAAAGAAAAAATAGAGATAAAATTATTTTAGCTTCCAAAGTTGCTGGGCCAGGATGTGACTGGATAAGAGGTGGAGGTAATAATTTTGATGAAAAGAAAATTGGCGAAGCTATTAATGGTAGCTTAAAAAGATTAAAAACAGATTATATTGACTTATATCAATTACATTGGCCTGAACGATCTACAAACTTCTTTGGGAGAAGAGACTATCTATTTAATAATAAAGAGGGAAATTGGAATAGTTTTGAAAGTATACTTGAAGCTTTAGAAAAGTATATTAAGAGTGGAAAGATTAGACATATCGGTATGTCTAATGAAACACCATATGGATTATCTAGGTATCTTGAAATCTCAAAAAATAAAGGTGCTCCAAGAATGATGTCAGTACAAAATCCATATAATTTAGTGAACCGAACTTACGAAATAGGTATGTCAGAAATTTCTATTAGGGAGAAATGTGGCTTACTAGTCTATTATCCTCTTGCAGCAGGAGGATTGTCTGGAAAATATAGGAATGGTAAAATGCCTAAAGATTCAAGAATGGCACTTTTCAAAGGTTGGGAGAGACATCTAAATCCTTTAGCTATGGAGGCCTATGATAAATATTTTAAACTTGCTAAAGATTTTAACCTAACAATGGTTCAACTAGCACAATCTTTTGTTAATTCTAGACCATTCGTGACAAGTAATATTATCGGAGCAACCACAATGGATCAACTAAAAGAAAACGTTGAAAGTATAAACATAGAATTTACGGATGAAATGATGGAAAGAGTGAATGAAATTCACAACAACAACCCAAATCCATCACCTTAATCGAGCGTTGAAATCAAATTAATTTAGTATAAAAACGAATTATGGTGATCAAAAAATTATTTCTTTTAATTACTCTCGTAATCTTTTCTTTTAACGCCTTTGCTAATACGCCAAGATCAACTGGGAAATATAAAAATTGGGAAAGTTTTGTGGCTGAGACCGAAAAAGGTAAAATTTGTTTTGCTCAAACCGTTCCTACAAAGAGAGCTCCTGGGGCAATTCAGAGGGAACAATCTAAGTTGTTTGTAACTTTTAGACCTGGTGAGAACATTAAAGACGAAGTTAGCGTTACAAGTGGCCACGATTATAAAAGCTCTACTGTTACTGCCAGCTCGGGAAAAAAAAGGTATTCCTTTTTCTCGCAAAAAAATTTCGCTTGGCTATTAGATGATCAAGAAGAAAGAAATTTTATAAAATTAATGAAAAGAGCAACAAATCTAATTGTTAAAGCTAGAACAATAAAAGGTGCGGAAACTACTGATCATTATTCAATGATGGGATTTACAAAAGCATATAACACCGCAAAAAAGACCTGCGGCTAGATGAAGAAAATTGTATTAGCCTACTCTGGTGGATTAGATACTTCAATTATTTTAAGATGGTTACAAGAAAATTATAACGCAGAAGTAATTGCTTATACGTCAGACATTGGACAAGAAATTAATAGAAAAAAAATTATAGCCAACGCAAAACGTCTTGGGGTTAAAAATATAATAATCGAAGATTTAAAAAATGTATTTGTAAAAGATTATGTGTTTCCAATGATTAGAGCACATGCTGTTTACGAAGGTATTTATTTACTTGGCACTTCAATTGCTAGACCTCTAATAGCTAAAAGGCAAATTGCCATTGCAAAAAAATTTAAGGCCTACGCAGTATCTCACGGAGCTACAGGTAAAGGTAATGATCAGGTGAGATTTGAACTTGGTTATGCTTTTTTTGGTGGAAAAAAAATTAAAACTATCGCGCCTTGGAGAGAATGGAAATTGCAATCAAGAGCAGATTTAATTAAATATGCAAAAAAAAATAATATTCCAATCCCAAAAGACAAAAAAGGTGCTCCGCCTTTCTCTGTCGACGATAATATTTTTCACACTTCTACTGAAGGTAAGGTTTTAGAAAATCCAAAAAATTCTGCGCCAGAGTTTATTTTTCAAAGAACTGTTTCACCTGAGAAAGCTCCAAATAAAAAAACAAAAGTAAAAATTACTTTCAAAAATAGTGATCCAATTGCTGTAAATGGAAAAAAATTTAGACCTGATAAACTTTTAGATAAATTGAATTTACTTGCTGGGAAAAATGGTGTTGGAAGAGTAGATCTTGTTGAAAATAGATTTATTGGAATTAAATCAAGAGGTGTTTACGAAACGCCTGGTGGAACTTTACTATATGCTGCACATAGAGCGATGGAGTCAGTGACTTTAGATAAAAAAACAGCCCACGATAAAGAGAAAGTTATGCCTAAGTATGCAGAATTAGTTTACAATGGATATTGGTTTTCAAAAAAAAGAATCAAACTTCAAAAAATAATTGATAAAAAAAGAAATCAAGTTTCTGGCGAAATAGTTTTGAGCCTATACAAGGGAAATATTACAATTCTTTCAAGGAAAACAAAAAACAAAGCCTATTCAATGAAAAAAGTTTCTTTTGAAGAAAATAAAACCTTTAATAAGAAAAAAGTTGAAAATTTTATAAAATTTCATTCTAAACAGTTAAATAAAGCTTAAATTTTTGATACAATACTAGTAGATGAACAATTCGATTCGAAATATTCAACTAGTCGCTGTTGTAGTTGTCCTTATCTCAACGATCATTGCTTTCTTTTTGGAAATGAGAGAAATGTATGAAAACAGAGATATTACTTTAGCAGATCTACTTTTGATGTTCATTTATATAGAAGTTATCGGATTAGTTAGATCTTATTGGGAAACAAGAGCAGTTAGAATTACTTATCCTTTAGTAATTGCAATAACAGCCTTAGCCCGATTTATTATATTGCAAGACAAAGAAAGCGACCCGACAAACTTAATTTATATATCTCTTGCAATTTTAATTGTGGCCTTAGCTACTGTAATAATTAGATTTAGAAATAGTAAATTCTTAAAAATCGATAAATCAAAGTCTAACGAGCTTTAAAACAATCTAGAGTATTTTTAAGTAAACAAGCTATAGTCATTGGTCCTACCCCGCCAGGTACTGGAGTTATAGCTTTAGATTTCTCTTTTACAGCATCAAAATCAACATCCCCTACAATTTTATCTCCCACTTTATTTATTCCTACATCAATAACTATTGAGTTTTTTTTTACCCAATCTTCTTTTACTAATTTAGCTACTCCAACCGCAACAACTAGGATATCAGCTTTTAAACATTCTTGTTTTAAATCTTTTGTTTTTGAATGAACAATTGTAACTGTACAATTTTCTTTTAAAAGTAATTGAGCCATAGGTTTACCATTTAAATTTGATCTACCAATTATAACTGCATGTTTTCCTGATAAATTTTTTTCAACTTTTTTTATCAAATACAAGCATCCTAAAGGCGTGCAAGGTACTAAAGAGTGATGTCCAGATGAAAGGTTGCCAACATTCATAGGATGAAATCCGTCTACATCTTTTTTAGGACTTACAGCATTTATAATTTTTTCTTTATCAATTTGAGGTGGCAAAGGTAGTTGAACTAATATACCAGAAACATCGATATCATTATTAAGATCTTCAATCTTTTTTAAAACTTCTTCTTCTTTAACTGCTTTTGAGTACCTGACAACATTTGATTTAATTCCGACCTCTTTGGCAATTTTTTCTTTGTTCTTAACGTAAATGTGGCTTGGTGCAAAATCACCAATTAATATGACGGTTAATCCAGGAACTTTGTTATCTTTAGATTTTAATGACTCAATTTCTTTTTTAATCTCTAGTCTTAAAATTTCAGCTTCTTTTTTTCCGTCAATAATCATCATTAAAATAAACTTGGGGCAAACATTTCAAAAATAAAATTTCTCAAAAACATTAGTGCTAAAATTAATATTACAGGAGAAATATCTATCGAACCTAAGTTAGGCAGAAATCGTCTTATATAGTTTAAAGGTGGAGCAGTTAATCTGTAGGAAAAATCAAGAACTGCATAAACAAACCTATTTCCAGTGTTTAAGATATTGAATGCAACTAACCAACTTATAACTGCGTTGATGATTAATATCCAAATGTAGAGAGTAATTATGTTATCAAACAGAATTAAAGCTGATTTCATGAATTTTTCTCCACATAAACCGATGTACTTGGGAATGCAAATGAAGCTTTATTTTTTTCTACAATGTTTTTAATCTCTAAAGCCAAAGTATCTTTTACATTAAGCCACTCTTGGAATTGCCTTGTTTTTGTAAAACAAATTAGTCTAATATCTATAGAGCTTGCAGCAAATTGATCTATTTTAACTGATAACAAAGTGTCCTCTGATTTAACAAAATCATTATTATTTTTAATATAGTCTTCAATTTCTTTTTTAATATTTTTTAATTGTTCACTAGTAGTTCGATATTCTAAACCAATCATCCAATTAATTCTTCTGTTTGTTGTTTGAGTATTGTTAATCACTGCATTTTCAGCAAATTGAAAATTTGGAATCGTTGCTAGAGATTTATCAAATCTTCTTACTACAGTTGATCTAAAGCCAATACTCTCTACAGTTCCTTCGATTACTCCCTCTACGTAAATCCAATCACCTACTTGAAATCTTCTCTCAACTAAAACTAATATGCCTGAGATTAAGTTTTTGAATAAATCTTGAGCTCCAAGTGCAACCGCTACACCAAATAAACCTAGACCAGCAATGATGGGGCCAATTTTTATTCCCCAAAGTTCGAGGACAGCTGCAGCTCCCAAAATGAAAATTAAAACTTTTATGGCTTTTATAATCCAATTAATTAAATCTTTTGAAAGTAGACCTCCAACTGATTTGATAACCACTGATAAAGGACCAATGACTTGATGAAATGTCCAAAATATTAAAATAGTTATTAAAGATCGATTAACAGTTTCTAAAAATTCAGCTGCTTGTGTTTCAACAGTTAAATAACTTGTAGAGACAAAAAATCCTAATACTACTGGAAAGAACTTTGCTGGTCCTTCCATTGAAAAAACAAGAGAGTTATCAAAATTATTTGTAGATCTTGATACGTAATTTTCTAGTCTTTTGACTACAAACTTAGAAAAAACACCCCTTAAAAATAAAAAAAATAAAAAAATTAGCAATGCAATTATAATCTCTGAAATATTAATTCCAGATATGCCTTTGTTCCACACATCAAAAAATAAATTTTTAAAGTTTTGTAGCACTTCCATATGTTTAAACTTTCAATTTTTCTAACTCTTCTCCTGGTTGGAAAACTTCCAATTTTTTCCACCCCGTGTCTTTAAATACACTTAAAACTTTTTCACTTATACATAATACTCTAGACTCTGTCATCAGCCCATTAAGAGAATATTTTTTTACTATTTCAATAAAGCTTTCTGCGCTCCTCTTTGAATAAATAAAAATTATGTCAGGAGGATGATTGTTAATTATTTTGTTATTTTCCTCATTAAGATCAGTAATTTTTTCAGAGGTGTAATTGATAATCTTATCAATCTGAAATCCATCATTTTTAAGTTCGACATCTAGATTGGAAGAAATGTAATCCCCACAAAAATAAGCAATAGATTTTTTTTTATCGATCTGATCTGAATTTAAAATAATATTTTTTAAAGCGTTTACAGTTCCACCTGCAGAAATTGTATTATTAAATCCATTTTGCCTTGCAATTTTTTCTGTAATGGAGCCCACACAAAAACATAACTTACTATTATCTTGCTTGTTCAACTTTAAATTTCGAATAGCATTGGCGCTAGTAAAAATAAATGCATCGTATTTTTTTGCGTCAACTGGACTAACATCGACTGCTGAAATCTTTAAAGTTGGGATGTGAACTATCTTATGTCCTAGAGAAAAAAGCTTTCCCATTAAATCTTCTGAGTCTATTAATGGTCTTGTAATTAGAATATTCATTTTTTTTTAAATTCCGATCCTGCGAGTTTTAATAATTCTTCCCCTACTGATTTCCCGATTTTTACTGCCTCACTAATTTTTCCTGTTATCTCATACTCATAGCTTTTTAATCCTGAGTCTGAAAATAATTGAGCTGTCAATTTAAGATTATTATTTTCTACTACAGCTAAACCACCAACTGCTGTTTCACAATCTCCACCAATAGCCTCAAGCATAGCGCGTTCAGATCTTGCACATATTTCTGTTTCTTGGTCATTAATATTTCTCAATAAATTTTTTATTGTGTCGTCACTTTTATTACATTGGACAGCTATTATGCCTTGTCCTGCTGCAGGTAAAACTTCCTGGACTTTAAACGAGAAGCCTATCTTATTTTCTAAATTTAAACTTTTAACTCCTGCTGCTGCTAAAATTATTCCATCTAGTTTATCTTGCTCAATTTTTTTTATCCTAGTGTCTATATTTCCCCTCATGTTTATTACTGAAATATTTTTATTAATTTTTTTTAGTTGGAGCTCCCTTCTTCTAGAGCTTGAACCAATAACTATTTTTCTTTGAAGATCCTCTAAACTTTTGATTTTGCTGCTTATAATTACATCTCTAAAATCATTTCTCTTTATAAATGCACCTATGGTCAGTTTATCATCTTCCACTGTCTCCATATCCTTTAATGAATGAACAGCGATATCAATTTCTTTTTTTAAAAGCTTTTCCTCAATTTCTTTACAAAATAGTTTTTTTCCTCCTATTTCAGACAATTTTTTATTTTGATTTATATCTCCGGAAGTTTTTATTGCTTTGAAATATATGTTTTCTCTATTCAATTCTTTATTTCTTTGAATTAAAAGCTCCTTTACTTTTTCAACATATGCGATTGAAAGCTTGCTACCTCTAGCGCCGATTGTAATTTTAGTCATTAGTTGATTATATATTTGATAGAGTTAAATTATACTATTTAAATCATAAAACTAACAATGGCTAAAAAAATAACTTTTCTTGGAATTGAAACGAGTTGTGATGAAACAGCCGCAGCTGTTATACGAGAAAACGATAAAGGCACTGCGGACATCCTGTCAAACTTGGTTTCAAGTCAGATCGAGGAGCACAAAAAATTTGGTGGTGTTGTCCCTGAATTAGCTGCTAGAGCTCATCTAGAAAATATTGAGTATATAATTAATACAGCTATAAAAGAGAGTAAAATTTCTATTGATGAAGTGGATGGTGTTGCTGCAACCGCTGGACCTGGTTTAATAGTTTGTTTAACTGTTGGTTTAAATATTGGAAAATCAATCGCCGCGTTTTCAAATAAACCATTTGTTGGTGTAAATCATCTAGAAGGACATGCACTAAGTCCTGGTTTAGAAAAAAAAATTGAATTTCCTTATTTGTTATTATTAATTTCGGGAGGTCATACCCAATTTTTAATAGTAAAAGATGTAAATAAATATGAGCAACTGGGAACAACAATTGACGATGCTTTGGGTGAAGCGTTTGATAAAACAGCTAAGATGCTTGATCTTGGTTATCCCGGTGGGCCAAATGTCGAAAAATTTGCAAAGTTAGGAGATAAAAATTTTTTTAAACTTCCCGAGCCAATAATAAATAAAGCAGGTTGCAACTTATCCTTTGCCGGTCTTAAAACCGCAGTATTAAAAGAGTCAAAAAAAATTAACGGAAAAGATAAGTTAAAATATAATTTAGCAGCCTCTTTTCAAAATACAATTAATAAAATTCTTTACAAAAAAACTAAAGTTGCTGTTGAAATGTTTAGAAAAAAAACAAATAAAAAAAGTTTTCAATTTATAGTAGCTGGTGGTGTTGCAGCCAACGAGACAATAAGAAAAAATTTATCATTTTTATCCAACGAAATGAGCTTTCAAACTATTTACCCAGATCTTAAGTTTTGTGGTGATAACGCTGCTATGATTGCTTGGGCAGGTATACAAAGATTAAAAAGAAATATGATCGACGATGTTAATGTTTCAGCTAAATCCAGATGGCCTTTAGATAAAAATGCTCCTTACATGAAAGGACCTGGATTAAAATTATAATGCAGTATTGGTTAGTAAAATCTGAGCCTGACGTTTGGTCAATTGATCAACAAAAAAAAGCTGGAAAAAAAGGAGCAGCTTGGGATGGTGTTAGAAACTATCAAGCAGCAAATAATTTAAAAGCAATGAAGGAAGGTGATTTATGCTTTTTTTATCATTCGAATATTGGAAAAGAAATTGTTGGCATAGTAAAAGTAATTAAAGAAGCATTTATTGACAAAACTGATAAAAAAAAAAGATTTGTAGCCGTCCAGGTTAGGTTCGAAGAGTATATAAAATACCCGATATCACTTGAAAAGATTAAAAAAACAAAGACTATTTCTCATTTACCACTTATTAAACAGAGTAGATTATCAGTAATGCCAATTGATTATAAAAGCTGGAAAATTATTTATAAGATGGGTAAAATAAAACCTAATTAGGAGAAAATGTGGCTAAAAGAAAAAAAAAGAAAAAAAAATCTAAAAAGACTAAAAAGACTAGAAGAAAAAAGTCTAAAAAAATTATTAGATCTAAAAAGAAATCTAGAAAAGTAAAAAAAACAAAAAAATCGAAATCCAAAAAAAGAAAAAAAACAAGATCTAAATCAAGGAAAGCAAAACCTAGAAAGTTTAATTTTAAAGCGCCAAAACTGCTTGAAGATGGTGATGGTAAATCTTTAATAAAAGTTTCAGATAGTTGGGCAAATCATGCTTATGTTAATGAGTCAAAATACAAAAAGAAATATAAACTCTCAATCAAAGACAATGATAAATTCTGGGCTAAAGAAGGAAAAAGAATTACTTGGATTAAAAAATATTCAAAGATTAAAGATGTTAAATACAGCAAAGAGGAGGTAAAAATTAAGTGGTTTTATGATGGAACATTAAACGCTTCAGCTAATTGTATTGATAGACACCTAAAAAAAAATCCAAGCAAAACAGCTATTGTTTGGGTTGGTGATGATCCAGCTGACTCCAAAAAAATTTCATATAAAGAGTTACACCAAAATGTTTGTAAAGCTGCAAATGGTTTAAAAAGTTTAGGTGTTCAAAAAGGAGATAGAGTTACAATTTACTTAACTATGATCCCAGAGCTGGCATACATTATGCTTGCTTGTGCTAGGATCGGTGCTGTTCATTCAATTATTTTTGGAGGGTTTTCTCCAGACTCGATTGCTACAAGGATTACTGATTGCGAGTCAGAATATTTAATTACTGCAGATGAGGGAGTTAGAGGGGGAAAAATAATTCCATTAAAAAAAATAGCAGATGAGGCTCTAGATCAGTGTCCAAATGTTAAAAAGTGTGTTGTTGTTGAGAGGACAGGTAATCAAGTTAATTGGAATAATGAAAGAGATGTTTCGTATAAAAAATTAATTTCTTCTGCGCCAACAAAATGCGACCCAGAGGAAATGAGTGCTGAAGACCCATTATTCATTCTTTATACATCTGGCTCAACAGGTAAACCAAAAGGTGTTTTGCATACAACAGGTGGTTACATGGTTTATGCCTCAATGACTCATCAATATATTTTTGATTATAAACCTAATGATGTTTATTGGTGCACTGCAGACATTGGTTGGGTCACTGGTCATAGTTATATTATTTATGGTCCTCTAGCTAATGGCGCAACTACAATTATGTTTGAAGGAGTTCCAAACTATCCTGATAATTCAAGATGGTGGCAAATAGTAGATAAATATAAAGTAAACACTTTTTACACTGCTCCTACAGCTATTCGTGCTTTAATGAGAGAGGGAGACGGTCCGGTTAAAAAAACGAGCAGAAAATCTTTAAAACTATTAGGCACTGTTGGTGAACCGATAAACCCAGAGGCATGGATGTGGTATTACAAAACAGTTGGTGACTCAAGATGTCCAATAGTTGACACCTGGTGGCAAACTGAAACCGGAGGAATATTAATAGCACCTCAACCAGGCGCAATAGATTTAAAACCTGGTTCAGCAACAAAACCATTTTACGGAATTAAACCTGTATTAGTAGATAAAGATGGAAAAATTATTAAAGGCGAAGGACAAGGAAGGTTATGTATGGCTAGTTCTTGGCCGGGTCAAATGAGAACCGTATATGGTGATCATCAAAGATTTATTGATACTTACTTTTCGCAATTCGATGGAAAGTATTTTACAGGTGACGGTTGTCGAAGAGACAAAGATGGTTACTACTGGATTACAGGCAGAGTTGATGATGTAATTATAGTTTCAGGACATAATTTAGGAACAGCAGAAATCGAAAGTGCTTTTGTTGCTCACCCTAAGGTCGCTGAAGCTGCAGTTGTTGGTTTTCCTCATAGTATTAAAGGCAATGGTTTGTATTGTTATGTTACACTTAATGCTGAAGAGAAACCTACTGGTGATTTAGAAAGAGATTTAAAACAATGGGTACGAAAACAGATTGGTCCTATTTGTTACCCGGATGTGATACAATTTGCACCAGGTTTGCCTAAAACTAGATCCGGAAAGATAATGAGAAGAATTTTAAGAAAAATTGCTGCGAACGAACCTGATAATCTCGGCGACACTACAACTTTAGCTGACCCAAGCGTTGTCACTTCCTTGGTTGAAAATAGACAAAATAGAGATTAATTAAAATTTAAATTTTTTGTCAACTTTTTAAATTCATCTATTTTTAAATTCCATTTTAATCTCATTGAATTTAAAACTATTTCCTTATCTAAAATTTTTAATTCATCTGCTATTGGTGCCCAATTATATAATGCCATACAGCTTTCTTTAAACGGATTATCTAAATAATATTTATGAAAATCTATTTTTTCGTATCGATTTAAAAATTCTCTCTTAGCTTTAAGATGCACTTCGTCACTTAAACCATTAACTTTTTCTTTTTCTATTATATCTAAATAAATTTCTTTACAATCGTTCTCTTTAAGATTTTTTTTACTTATTAAATATGAAAAAGTATAAAAAGCGCAATCAGCAATTGCGATCATATAAATATTCCATTTTGCAATATTTATTGATTTGGAAAAAACCTCGTCATCAACCATTGCTGTATACTTCACGCCAATTCTAGTTTTTAGGTAACCGTACAAAGTTGTTTGAGTAACATGAGCTGATCTTTGCTGAATAAATTTTTGAAGATCGCCTTTTGATTTAATACTTTTAAAATAGCTTGTTACTTTCTCAACAGGAAATAAGTATTCGCCCATTGTTTTTAGAGTAATTCTAAGTTTTTCAAGATTCAATTTCACGTTGTATTTTAAAAACCCTTATTTTACTTAACTTATAGCATTTCAAATTGGTTTTAGGGTCCTTTTTTCTCTTTAAATTAAACTCATAATGGGTAAGGTTCCTACAACTAATAATACTTTTTACGTAAAAAGTTAAAAATAAATAGGGGGAAATATGTCAAATAAAGACGCATATTGGAATAAGACCAAAAACCATATGATAGTTACATTGGTTCTTTGGGCTTTCTTCTCATTAGTGATCTTCATGTTTGGTTCAGAACTGAACACGATGTCTTTTCTTGGCTATCCACTAGCATATTACATGACTGCGCAAGGTTCACTTCTTGCCTTTGTGATAATTTTGTTTTGGACTGCAAATAAACAAGAAAAAATCGACGAAGAACATGGTTTCTCAGAAAGAGAGGATGACTAATGTTTAAAGGAGATTTTATAAAAAACCTTCCTAAGATATACGGGACCTACACAGGTGGTTTCATAGTATTCATCATTTTGATGGCTATTGCGGAACAAGCTGGTGTGTCAGCTAAAAACATCGGAGTGATGTTTGTGGCTTTCACGGTTTTGATTTATGCCTTAATCGGTTATTTATCACGAACCATACAAGTAGATGCCTACTATGTTGCAGGAAGACAAGTGCCTACCGTATTTAACGGGATGGCAACAGCAGCTGACTGGATGTCAGGTGCTTCATTCGTAGCCTTAGCGGGTGGAGTTTACTTTGGTGGTTATACTTATATGGCCTTCTTAGTAGGTTGGACAGGTGGATACGTACTTGTTGCAACTTTAATGGCTCCGTACCTAAGAAAATTTGGATGTTACACAGTTCCTGATTTTATCGGAACACGATACGGCGGTAATCTTGTAAGAGCTTGCGCAGTATTCGTGCTTTTCATAGCATCATTTACTTATGTAACTGCACAAATTAACGCTACGGGTACAATTGCTTCTAGAGCTCTTGGAATTCCGTTTGAAGCAGGTGTATGGGTAGGATTAATAAGTATCCTTATCTGTTCAATGCTTGGAGGAATGAGAGCCGTAACTTGGACTCAGGTTGCTCAGTACATTGTATTAATCATCGCTTACTTGATACCAGTATTCTGGATCAGTTCAAACGTTGGTGGAGGAATTTTCCCTCACTTAATGTTAGGTGATGAAGTTGCAAGACTTGGTGAACTTGAACAACAATTTGGACTAGTTAAAAACAGCGCCGCAGATATGAAAGCAGCTGGGGTACCAGGAGGATTGAAATACATCTCTGGAACTCACTCTGGAGTACCTGAAGGTGGAATGGCTGTCTGGAAATACTTATCGTTAGCGATTTGTATGATGGTGGGAACTGCATCGTTACCTCATATCTTAATGAGATACTTTACAACTCCTTCTGTAAGAGCAGCAAGAAAATCAGTAGCTTGGTCGCTATTCTTTATTTTCTTACTTTACTCTTCAGCGCCTATGTTAGCGACATTGTCTAAGTTGGCATTAATGGATCCGAATCTACCAACTGGAATTATCGGAAAATCTATTTCTGAAGTTCAGTCGATAGAATGGGTACAAAGATGGTCTGAAGTTAAACAAGTATTTATCGCAGACTTTAATGGTGACGGTGTACTTCAGTTGAACGAATGGTTTATGAGAGGTGACGTTGTGGTATTAGCTACTCCAGAAGTAGCAGGACTACCGTTTGTAATCTCTGGATTAGTGTTTGCTGGTGGTATGGCTGCTGCTATGTCAACTGCTGACGGTCTTGTGTTAGCGATATCAAATGCTTTATCTCATGATATTTACTACAAAATCATAGATCCAAAAGCTGATACAGCTAAAAGACTTTTAGTTGCTCGTGTACTTCTAGTAATAATCGGAGCTGCTGGTGCTTACATAGCCTCTTTCAGGCTAACAAGTATCTTAGGTTCGGTTGCTTGGGCATTTGACTTTGCAATGTCAGGCTTGTTCTTCCCACTTGTACTTGGTGTATGGTGGAAAAGAGCTACTAGAGCTGGTGCAATCGCTGGTATTGTATCGGGAATTGCTTCAGGAACATTATACTTGTTGTGGGTGTTCCCTAAATTCTCTGTGCCAATATTCGGTGGTGTAAATACTCCATTCTTAGGTATCGACCACTTAAGATTCGGATTAATCGGTGCACCAATTTGTTTAGTTGTAATGGTTGTGGTCAGTTTAATGACTAAAGAACCAAGCCCAGCTGTTCAAAAAATGGTAGACGACACAAGAATACCTACAGGTAAAGCTATTCTTGGTAAGCAACACTAAAAATAAATAATTTAAAATATAAAGGGGCGATTTTTTCGCCCCTTTTTTTTTACCTAAATCATGATATTTTAAAATTATGATACCTACTTGGGCAATTGTTTTAGATTATATATTAGGAACAATTATGTGGACCTTGATTGGACGAGCATTCATGAATATTTTTCAAAGAGAAGACTCTTCATTTTTTTTCATGAGAGTCTTTGTAAAATATACAAATCCAATTATAAATTTATTTAAATTTATTACACCAAGTTTTTTATTTGGGCCATTTATAGCTCTCTACGTTGCATGGTTTTTCTATTTATTTAGATTCTACGCAATGCCATATATTTTAGGCTACGATGTATGGGGAATGCTGGCGTTTCCACTTGAAAGTGATTTTTCAAGACAGCTTTACCAGTTATTCAATTAAGACCTTAATTTTTTTGACAAAATTTTAGTTTAAAATATAAACAAATTATGAGCGATATAATAAAAATATCTCCTTCAATTTTATCTGCTGATTTCAGTAAATTAGGTGATGAAGTTATTTCATTAGAGAAAGCTGGTGCAGATTATATACACATAGACGTGATGGATGGTCATTTTGTTCCAAATCTTACTATAGGGCCAGATGTAATAAAAAAACTAAGACCTCTTACAAAAAAAACATTTGATGTTCATTTGATGATTTCACCTGTAGACAATTTCATAAAAAACTTTGCTGATGCAGGTGCAGATATCATTACTTTTCATCCAGAAGCAACCTTGGATGTTCCTAAAACGATAAAATTAATTAAAGATCTTAATAAAAAAGTAGGAATTTCTCTTAAACCGAAATCAAAAATTGATTTAATTAAAGATTATTTATATGAGATTGATCTTGTTTTAATTATGAGTGTTGAACCTGGTTTCGGTGGTCAAAAATTTATGCCTGAAGTTTTAGAAAAAACGAAAGCTATTAGAGATTTAATTAATAAAAAG
>CACGPY010000006.1 GCA_902575095.1 uncultured Pelagibacteraceae bacterium | reverse complement strand
CTTTGTATCCAGATTTATATCCTGGGCTTTTAGATTTGGGTATTTACAAAAAAGCTAAAGAAAAACAAAAATGGAGTCTTAAAATTGTAGATATAAGAGACTACGCTTTTGATGATAATCGGACAGTTGACGACACCCCTTTTGGTGGCGGAAGTGGCATGTTATTAAAACCAGATGTGGTAGCGTCTGCTTTAGACAAAAATATAAAAGTTAAAGAGAAAATAATTTATTTATCTCCTAAAGGCAAAAGGCTAGATCAGAAAGAGGTAAAATCTTTTAGCAAGCTTAAAAAAATAAATATTTTGTGCGGTCACTTTGAAGGTATTGATCAAAGACTTCTAGAGACACGAAATATAGAAGAATACAGCATCGGAGATTTTATTTTATCAGGTGGTGAAAGTGCATCATTTGTGTTTGTAGATGCATTATTAAGACTTCTTCCAGGTGTTTTGGGTAATGCTAATTCTGCTAAAGATGAAAGTTTTGAGAATAATCTTTTGGAGTATCCTCAATATACAAAACCAAGAGATTGGGAGGGTAAAAAAGTGCCAGAAGTCTTATTTTCTGGTGATCATGCTAAAATAAAGGGGTGGCGTTTATCTCAATCTGAGGCTATAACACAACGCCAAAGACCTGATCTTTGGAAAAAATACTTAGAGAAAAAAAATGAAAAACATTGAAGATATAAATAAAGCAGCAATTCAGAAAATAACAGCCAACAAGAAAATTACCGAATTTTCTCCAGGAGATACTATTAAAGTTGGTGTTAAAATTGTTGAAGGTAAAAGAGAACGAATTCAGTATTTTGAGGGAGTTTGTATTGCAAAAAAGAATAGAGACTTAAACTCTTCTTTCACAGTAAGAAAAATTTCTTTTGGTGAGGGAGTCGAAAGAACCTTTGCGTTGTATAGCCCGAATGTAGATTCAATTAAAGTAATTCGATCAGGAAAAGTAAGACGAGCCAAACTTTATTACTTAAGAGATAGAAAAGGTAAATCTGCCAGAATTGCAGAAAAAATTAAAAAGAAAATTGGTGTTGATGTATCTGTTAAACCAGAGGAACCAAAAGCTGTTTCAGTTGAGCCTGTAAAAGAAGTATCTAAAACTGAAGAACTGAAAAAAGAAGACAAAAAAGTCGAGGCTGAAGCTGAAAAGCAAACTAGCGAAAAAAAATAAAACTAAATGTCAAAAACTCTATACGATAAGATATGGGAAAACCATCTTGTTCACGAGCAGAATGATGGGACTACATTAATTTATGTAGATCGTCATTTAGTTCACGAAGTTACAAGCCCACAAGCTTTCGAAGGTTTAAGGTTACAAAAAAGAAAAGTAAGAAGACCAGAGTTTACTTTAGCTGTACCTGATCACAATGTTCCGACTACTGATAGAACTAAAGGCATTGATGATGAGGAATCCAGAATACAGGTAGAAACATTAAGAAGTAATTGTAAAGAGTTTGGTGTAAAGCTTTTCGATGTGAATGACAAACGTCAAGGCATTGTTCACATTATAGGTCCTGAACAAGGTTTCACTCAACCCGGAACAGTTATAGTATGTGGAGACAGTCATACTGCTACTCACGGAGCGTTCGGTGCCTTAGCATTTGGAATTGGAACTTCAGAGGTTGAGCATGTACTAGCTACTCAGACCTTAATTCAAAAAAAATCAAAAAATTTTAGAATTAATGTGAATGGCGATTTACCAAAAGGTGTAACAGCTAAAGATGTAATACTTAAAATTATTGGTACAATAGGTACAGCTGGTGGCACTGGATACGTTGTTGAATTTGCTGGAAATGTTATACGCAATCTTAGCATGGAAGAGAGGATGACAGTATGTAATATGACCATAGAAGCTGGAGCTAGAGCAGGCTTAATAGCACCGGATGAAAAAACTCTCGATTATTTAAAGGACAGATCTATGTCACCCAAAGGAGAAAATTGGTTAAAAGCTGTAAAATTTTGGAAAACTTTGTACTCAGATAAAGAGTGTAAATTTGATAAAGAAATAAACATAGATGGAAAAGATATTGAACCATTAGTTACATGGGGAACTTCTCCGCAAGATGTATCGCCAGTAACTGGTGTTGTACCAGATCCTGAGAAAGAAAAAAATGAGGACAGAAAGATCGCTATGAAAAGGTCTCTTGAATATATGGGACTTAAAGCAAACACTAAAATCTCAGATATTAAAATAGATAAAATATTTATTGGTAGCTGTACCAATGGAAGAATTGAAGATTTAAGAGTAGCTGCCGATCTTTTGAGAGGTAAAAAAATTGCTAATAATGTAAGCGCAATGGTTGTTCCTGGATCAGGATTAGTTAAAGAGCAAGCCGAAAAAGAAGGGCTTGATAAAATTTTTAAAGAGGCGGGATTTGAATGGAGAGAGCCTGGTTGCTCAATGTGCCTAGGAATGAACCCAGATCAATTAAAACCTAAAGAAAGATGTGCTTCAACATCTAATAGGAATTTTGAAGGCAGGCAAGGCCGAGGAGGAAGAACTCATTTAGTTAGTCCTGGTATGGCTATCGCTGCAGCGATCAAAGGTCATCTAACAGATGTGAGAGAGATATAAAATGGAAAAATTTTCTAATTTAAAATCGATACCATCTTACCTGTCACTTCAAAACATAGATACCGACATGATAATTCCAAAACAATTTTTAAAAACTATAAAAAGAACTGGATTAGGCAAAAGCTTATTCTATGAAATGAGATATGACGAGAATGGCAAATTAAACGATGATTTCATTTTAAACAAAGAACCTTACAACAAATCAAAGATCTTGTTAGCTGGAAAAAATTTTGGATGCGGTTCATCGCGAGAACACGCTCCATGGGCTTTATCAGATTTTGGTATTAAGTGTGTTATCAGCTCTAGTTTTGCAGATATCTTTTATAATAATTGTTTTAAAAATGGAATTTTACCTATTAAAATTGATGATAAGTTAGTTTTAGAACTTGCCGAATACTCAAAGAGAAAAGAAGAAATCGCAATAAATTTAGAAAAGCAAGAAATTAATTATGGAAACAAAGTAATAAAGTTTGAATTAGATGGATTTAAAAAAAAATGTTTAATGGAAGGCTTAGATGATATTGCTTTGTCAATGGCAAAAATTTCCCAAATTGATAATTTTGAAAAAATACTTATGGAAGATAAGCCCTGGCTTATAAAAAATGATTAAAGTAAAAGATAGGAAACTTTTACTACTTCCAGGTGATGGTATTGGTCCAGAGGTAGTAAGAGAAGTAAGAAAAATAATTGAATGGTTTAACAAAAATAAATCTTTAGATTTTAAAATTGAGGAAGGTTTAGTCGGGGGCGCATCTTACGAAAAACATAAAAAACCAATCACAGATGAAGTTTTTTACAAAGCACTTGAAAGTGAAGCTGTAATATTAGGTGCTGTTGGAGGACCTAAGTATGATAATTTAGAGTTTTCAAAAAGACCAGAGAGAGCACTTTTAAAACTTAGAAAAGAATTAAAATTATTCGCAAATTTACGACCAGCAATATGTTTTAAACAATTAGTTGATGCATCTTCGCTCAAACCAGAAATTATTTCCGGCTTGGATATAATGATCGTTAGAGAGCTAACAGGTGGGATTTATTTTGGTGAACCCAGAGGAATTGAGCCAATAAAAAATAATGAGAGAAAAGGTATAAATACGCACACTTACACCACAAGTGAAATTCAAAGAGTGGCAAGAGTTGCATTTGATTTAGCGAAGAAAAGAAAAAATAAAGTAACTTCATGTGAGAAATCTAACGTAATGGAGGCAGGCATTTTATGGAGGGAAGAAGTTCAGGCACTTAAAGATAAAGAATATAAAAAGATCGAATTAAGTCATATGTTAGCTGATAACTGCGCAATGCAATTATTAAGAGATCCAAAGCAATTTGATGTAATTGTTACTGATAACTTATTTGGAGACATTCTTTCAGATGAAGCTGCGATGTTAACTGGGTCTTTAGGCTTACTACCTTCAGCCTCTTTGGGAGCTAAAGACAAAAATGGTAAAATTAGATCAATGTATGAACCTGTACATGGATCAGCGCCAGATATTGCTGGAAAAAATATTGCAAATCCAATCGCTACAATTTTAAGTTTATCTATGGCCTTAAAATATTCTCTCGATTTGGATAAAGAGGCAGAACAATTGGATAAAGCTGTTCAAAGTGTTCTGGATGATGGATTAAGAACTAAAGATATAATGTCAAAAAATATGAAAGAGGTCTCTACTTCTGTCATGGGTGATGCAATTATAGCAAAATTAAAATAAAGTAATAATTATATGAATTTTGCAATTATCGGAGCATCAGGGAACGTAGGAAGAAAAACTATTGAAATTTTAGAAAAATCTAAAATTCCATTTAAAGAACTATATTTAGTTGCATCAAAAAAAAGTGCTGGGAAAAAAATAAAATTTAGAGAGAAAGAAATTATAATTGAAAGTTTAGAAAGCTATGATTTTTCTAAAGCCCAAATTACTTTCTTTGCTGCAGGTAGCCAAATCGCCAGAGATTGGGCTCCTAAAGCTGCAAAAAAAACTATAGTTATAGATAACTCTAGTTATTTTAGGATGCAAAAGGACATTCCTTTAGTTGTACCTGAGGTAAATGTTGAAGCGTTAGACAAGCATAAAAATATTATTTCAAATCCTAATTGTTCAACAATGCAAATGGTTCTTGCACTTAAACCTTTACATGATGAATATAAAATAAACAGAGTTGTTGTATCAACTTATCAAGCTGTATCAGGTGCAGGTAAAGTACCAACGGATGAGCTTTTAGAACAAACAAAAGATTTTTTAGAAAATAAAAAAATTAATTCAAAAAATTTTACTAAACAAATTGCCTTTAATTTAATACCTCATATCGATGTTTTTGATAAAGATGGTTACACTAAAGAAGAATTAAAAATGACCAATGAAACCAAAAAAATTCTTGATAAAGATATAGACGTTACAGCAACTTGTGTAAGAGTGCCAGTAAGAACCGGGCATTCCGAATCTATTAATATTGAATTTGATAATTTATATGATTTTGAAAATATAGTTAAAATTCTAAGCAATGCACCAGGATGCAAAGTTATAGATGAGAGAAAAGATGGCGGATATATTACACCGCTTGAAGCTGAGGGAGATTATACAACTTATATTTCTCGAATCAGAAAAGATAATTCAAATGTTAAAGCTATTAATATCTGGGTTGTGTCTGATAATTTATTAAAAGGTGCAGCTTTAAACACTGTTCAGATAGCAGAGCATTTGGTGAAAAAATTATAACTTTAGTTTATAAATTGATTATGGAAAAAAAAAATAATCCTTTAAGCCCTCATCTTCAAATCTATAGATGGCAAATATCTTCTTTGCTTTCAATTACACACAGAATTGTTGGAGTGATAAATATTATTGCCATCACGATAATTTGTTTCTGGAGTACATCTTTATTACTCGGAGCAGAAAGCTACTTAATTATTAATAGTTTCTTTCAAAGTTTCCTAGGTAAATTCGTAGCTATCGGACTTTGTTGGACTTTTAGCTTTCATATTTTAAATGAATTACGACATTTATTTTGGGATTTAGGATATGGTTTTGATTTAAAAATTTCAAAGATAACCGGAGTTTTAGCTTTAATTGGATCTTTTGTACTTACAGCTTTATTTTATTTAATTGGAAAAAATATTTTTTAATATGCATGTTTCTACAAAAAAATGGTTATTTACAAAAATAAGCTCCTTTTTACTTATTCCTTTTATGGTTTGGTTTATTTTAAATTTTGTTTCTATTTATGATAATGATTATCAAACAGTAGTTCTTTTCTTTACAAAACAGCCAACAAGAATTTTGTTTTCTATATTTGTTGTAGTAGCTTTCTTTTTTTCAGCTTTGACAATGAGCGAGATATTTGAGGATTATATTAAAGATCAAAAAATCAAAAATGTCGCAAATAAAATATTAAATATATTTGCTATAATAATCCCTTTAATAACTATTATAGGAATATATAATTTATCATAATGAGCGCGTACAAAATTATAGATCACGAGTATGATGTTGTTGTTTTAGGAGCTGGTGGGTCTGGTCTTAGAGCTGCTGTAGGTTTATCAGAAGCTGGATTAAAAACAGCCTGTATTTCAAAAGTATTTCCAACAAGAAGTCATACTTCTGCAGCACAAGGCGGTATTTCAGCAGCACTTGGAAACATGGGTGAAGATGACTGGAGATGGCATATGTACGATACCGTTAAAGGCTCTGATTGGTTAGGAGACCAGGATGCCATAGAATATTTATGCAAGGAAGCTCCAAGAGCAGTGGTGGAATTAGAAAGATATGGTGTTCCATTTAGTAGAACCGATGATGGAAAAATTTACCAAAGACCATTTGGTGGAATGACAAAAAATTATGGAAATGGCACAGCACAAAGAACATGTGCAGCTGCTGATAGAACAGGTCATGCAATTTTACACACTCTTTATGGTCAAGCACTAAAACATAATACAGAATTTTTTATCGAATATTTTGCGCTAGACTTAATTATGAAAAACGGTGAGTGCAAAGGAGTGATAGCTTGGAACTTGACAGACGGGACTATTCACAGATTTAGATCTCATATTACAATAATAGCAACAGGTGGTTACGGAAAAGTTTATTATTCAGCTACCTCAGCACATACTTGTACAGGAGATGGCAACGCGATGGTATTAAGAGCTGGACTACCTTTACAAGATATGGAGTTTGTACAATTCCATCCAACTGGAATTTATGGCGTAGGATGCTTAATAACTGAAGGCGCAAGAGGAGAGGGTGGATTTTTAGTAAACGGTAAGGGTGAAAGATTTATGGAACGTTATGCACCTAATGCAAAAGATTTAGCATCCAGAGATGTAGTGAGCAGATCAATGGAGATGGAAATTAATGAAGGGAGAGGTGTTGGTAAAGATAAAGATCATATTAATTTACATTTAGATCATCTGGATAAAGAGGTTTTAGAAGAAAGGCTTCCAGGTATAACCGAGGCTGCAAAAACCTTTGCGAATGTGAATGTAAATAAACAGCCGATTCCTGTAGTGCCAACAGTGCATTATAACATGGGCGGTATTCCAACAAATTATAAAGCAGAAGTTTTAACTTTAAATGGTTCAGAAAAAACAGTACCTGGACTTATGGCTATCGGGGAAGCAGCTTGCGTATCAGTACATGGGGCTAATAGATTAGGTTCAAATTCATTAATTGACCTTGTGGTATTTGGAAGAGCAGCTGCTAAAAGGGCAGCAGAACTTATAAAACCTGGTATGGCACATGAGGAAATTTCAAGCTCAGAAACAGATAAATGCTTAGATAGATTCGATAAAATTAGAAACTCCTCAGGCGCTACTAAGACAGCAGAATTAAGATTGAATATGCAAAAAACAATGCAATCAAAATGTGCGGTGTTCAGGACTGAAAAGACATTAAAAGAAGGCGTAGATCAAATTAGAAAGCCTTTTGAAGGGATGAAAGATATTTCGGTTAAAGATAAATCTCTACTTTTCAATACTGAATTGGTTGAAACTCTGGAGTTCGATAATTTAATTAGACAAGCATTGACTACTATGGACTCAGCCTATAGCAGAAAAGAAAGTAGAGGTGCTCACGCAAGAGAGGATTATAATAAAAGAGATGATAAAAACTTTATGAAGCATACTTTAGCTTGGCAAAATGACAAAAAAGTGGAGATAAAATATAGAGATGTTCATTCAAGAACACTAACGAACGACGTTCAATATTTTCCTCCAAAGGAAAGAGTTTATTAAGAATGGTGCAATTTAACTTACCTCAAAGTTCAAAAATAGAAGTTGGTAAGTATTTTAAAGACGAGACAAATTCGAAAAATCTAAGAAAAGTAAATGTTTATAGATGGGACCCATCCACAAAACAAAACCCTAGAGTTGATACTTTTGAAGTTGATATGGATAATTGTGGACCAAAAGTTTTAGATATTTTATTTAAAATAAAGAACGAAATAGATCCTTCACTTACATTTAGAAGATCATGTGCTCATGGGGTTTGTGGCTCATGCGCGATGAATATAGATGGTGTAAATACCTTAGCTTGTATTAAATCTCATACTGACATTAACGGAGATTTAAATATTTATCCTTTGCCACATTTAAAAGTATTAAAAGATCTAATCGGAGATTTAACTACTCTTTATAAGCAGTACGAGTCGATTAAACCATGGCTGCAAATTGAACAAACTGGAAAAGAAAAAGAGGAGATTAAACAGTCTCAAAAGGATAGAGAAAAATTAGATGGTTATTATGAATGCATATTATGTGCTTGCTGCTCAACTTCCTGCCCAAGCTATTGGTGGAACGGCGATAAATACTTAGGACCTGCTGTCTTATTACAAGCTTATCGTTGGATAAACGATAGCAGAGATGGAGATAAAAAAGAGAGGCTCAGAAAAGTAGCAGATGAGCTTAAATTATATAGATGTCATACGATTATGAATTGTACTAATTCTTGTCCAAAAGGATTAAATCCGGCAAAAGCTATTGGATCCATCAAGAAAATGCTTGCAACAAGTTAAAAGCTTATTTATTCAATATCATCATGAAAACTATTGAACACTTTGTTGGAGGTAAATCATTTAGTGGAGATTCAAAAAGAATAGGTAAAGTATTCAATCCGGCAACAGGTGAACAAAGTTCAGATGTAAAACTCGCTTCTACAAAAGATGTAAATCAAGCTGTTGAAAAGGCCAAGAAAGCTTTTACGTCCTGGGCAAATACTCCTCCTCTACAAAGAGCAAGAATAATGTTTAAATTTAAAGAATTGATTGAAAAAAATTCTGATGAACTAACAAAAATTATTGTTGCTGAACACGGAAAGGTTTATGAAGACGCAAGAGGTTCATTAACAAGAGGTTTAGAAGTGGTTGAATATGCTTGCGGTATCCCTCAACTACTAAAAGGTGAATTTACAGAAAATGTTGGAACTAATGTTGATAGCTGGTCTATTCGACAACCCCTAGGAGTTTGCGCAGGAATTACACCTTTTAATTTTCCTGCGATGGTTCCAATGTGGATGTTTCCTATGGCAATTGCTTGCGGAAATACTTTTGTTTTAAAGCCATCTGAAAAAGACCCTTCATGTTCAATGCGATTAGCGGAACTTTTAAAAGATGCAGGTCTTCCAGACGGGGTATTTAATGTAGTAAACGGGGACAAAGAAGCAGTGGATGCTTTAATAAATAATAAAGATGTAGTCGCAATGAGCTTTGTTGGTTCGACACCAATCGCTAAATATATTTACGAAAACTGTGCAAAAAATGAGAAAAGAGTCCAAGCTCTTGGTGGCGCCAAAAATCACTGTGTGGTAATGCCTGATTGTGATTTAGATCAAGCAGTTAATGGATTGATGGGAGCAGCTTATGGATCTGCCGGAGAAAGATGCATGGCTCAATCTGTTGCGGTTGCAGTTGGCGGTATAGGAGATAAACTTGTAGATTCTTTAATAAAAAAAGTTGAAGCATTAAAAGTTGGTCCTGGAATGGATAAACAATCAGAAATGGGCCCTCTAGTAACTAAAGATCATTTAGCTAAAGTCAAAAACTATGTTGATATTGGTGAAAAAGAAGGAGCTAAATTAGTTGTAGATGGAAGAAATTTTAAACTTCAAGGTTACGAAAATGGTTATTATATTGGCGGCTGCTTATTTGATCATGTCAAAAAAGATATGAGGATTTATAAAGAAGAAATTTTTGGTCCTGTATTATCAGTTGTAAGAGTCAAAGATTTTGACGAGGCTTTACAATTAGTTAATGATCACGAATTTGGCAATGGTGTAAGTATATTTACTAGAGACGGAGACTCTGGAAGAACTTTCTCTAATAAAGCCAAGATAGGTATGGTGGGTATAAATATACCAATTCCAGTTCCAATGGCCTTTCATAGTTTTGGAGGATGGAAAAGATCTTTATTTGGTGATCAACATATGCACGGTCCAGAAGGAGTAAGATTTTATACTAAACTTAAAACAATTACATCGAGATGGCCTTCAGGACTTAGATCTGATCCAGAATTTGTAATGCCAACTATGAAATAAAAGGAAGTAAATGAAAAAAAAAATCACATTAATAGGTGCAGGTCAAATCGGTGGAACTTTAGCTCACTTAATAGCACTTAAAGAATTGGCTGATGTTGTTTTATTCGATGTTGCTGCAGGGATAGCTAAAGGTAAAGCTTTAGATATCGCCCAATCATCACCTGTTAATGGCTTCAATGTTAGTCTAATCGGAACTGATAAATATGACGATACAAAAAACTCTGATGTGATAATCATAACAGCAGGAGTACCAAGAAAACCAGGTATGACGAGGGATGATTTACTTGGTATTAATTTAAAAATCATTAAGCAGGTTGCAGAAGGAATAAAAAAAACTTCACCAAATGCATTTGTAATATGTATAACTAATCCACTAGATGTGATCGTTATGGCTTTACAAAAATATTCAGGACTACCAAAAAATAAAGTTGTAGGAATGGCAGGTATACTAGATTCGTCCCGGTTTATTTATTTTTTATCACAAGAACTTAAAGTTCCAGTGCAAAAGATTAAATCATTTGTCCTAGGCGGTCATGGAGATAGCATGGTTGCAATGTTAGCCTCAACAGAGGTTGAAGGAAAAAAAATTCTTGATCTTGTTAAAGAAGGAAGAATTTCTAAAGAAAAACTCGATAAAATAGTTGATAGAACAAAAAAAGGAGGAGCTGAAATTGTAAAATATTTAGAAAAGGGTTCCGCATTCTATGCACCTGCAGCATCCGGTGTAGAAATGGCTGAATGTTACCTTAAAGATTTAAAAAAACAATTACCGTGTGCAGTTTATTTAAATGGAGAATACAATGTTAAAGATATTTATGCTGGAGTGCCAGTAATAATTGGAGCAAAAGGAGTTGAAAAAATAATTGAGCTCAATCTATCTTCAGAAGAAAAAAATAACTTTAAAAAATCTATAGACTCAGTAAGAGATTTATTTAATGCTGCTAGTGCTATAGATCCTAGTTTAAACTAAAAGTAATTAGTAGTTTAAAAAATAAAATTTGATGTTAAATAAATCATATTTATTAAAATTTTTTTTAAGTGTTGTAATAACAACTTTTTCTTTCTTCATAAATTTTTATTACGCAAATATCGGTTTATATCCTATCGATACATTTTCATTTTTTGACTCTGGCTATAATGTTCTTAATGGTTATCACCCAATTAAAGATTACTGGGTAATTTCTGGAATTTTAGTTGATTATATCCAAGGTGTTTTTTTTTATTTATTTGGATTAAATTGGAATGCATATATTTTTCATTCATCTTTCTTTAATGTTTTAATAAGTTTATTCTTTTTTTTCTTTTTAAATCAATTTACTAAGAATTTATTCGTTAACTTCATATTATCACTAAGTGTAGGCATATTATGCTACCCAGTTGTAGGTACACCTTTTCCCTACCAACACTCTTTAATTATTAGCTTAATCTCTATGTTTGTTTTCTATCTTGCTATAGAAAAAGAAAAAAAAATTTATTGGATAATTTTACCAAATACCATGCTGTTGTCTTTTCTAAGCATGCAATTACCATCGGGATTAATAAATTTACTAATTATTTTTTTTGCAATTGTATACTTTTTTAAATTCAATAATTATTACTTAAAGTTTTTTATTATGGGAAGTTTTGTATCCCTTACTGCTGTTATATTATATTTTATAACTTTAAAAATAAGCCTCAGCGATTTTTTAAATCAATTAATTTTTTTCCCTTTTACAATTGGTGAAGGTAGAATTTTGAATGAAATAGATGCTTTTGCAGGTGCAAAACTAGTCAATAAATTTACTTTTAGAGGTGTGATTGGTCATTTTAAATTTTTAAATATTTTTATAATAATGTTTGTTTTCTCGATAATTTTTCACATTCAAAGAAACCAAACTAGATTTAATTTTGATAAAATAATATTACTAAACGTTTTTGTTCTTCTCTGTATTTTAAGCTTTATGTTTCATCAATTGATAACAGCTAATCAAACATTCATTTTTTCACTTATACCAATCTTATGTGGTTTATTAATTGTACTTTTAAAAAAAATAAGACCAGACAGTGACTACAAAATCAGAAATATTTTACTTATATCAATTGTTTTATTTGCAAGCTTAAAATATCACTTTACTTATAACGAACAACGAAAATTTTTAGACCTTCAGAATATAAATTTATCTGGTCGAATAGATGCAAAAATTTTAGACAAAAAATTAAATAAATTACAATGGATCACACCTACAAATGCCATAATGAGTCCGTCAGCTGAACTAGATTTAATTGCTGAGTCTTTAAAAGTAATTAAAGATGATAAAACTTCAAAAATGATTATTACACATTATCAATTTTTTTCCTTGTTATTAGAAGAAAACCTAAATATTCCAAATAGATGGTATTTTCCTAATAATACATTTCCATCCTCAAAAGATAATATTTTTTATAACGATTATTTGAAAAAAATTCATTATAAATTAACTAAAAATAAAATTCAAAATATTTATATAGTTGAGTCTTTCCCTAATGAATTTGATTTTTTGAATATTAAAGAATTCGTTGGAAAAAATTGTTTTAAAAAAAAAGAATTAAATGAAATCTTAATAAAAATTGAGTTAAAAGACTGTACTACAAAACTCTAATCTTTGCTTTTCTATAATTCATCGTAAAATCGCTCTTATTTTTGAAAGAAAGAAAAAAATTTACAATATTAAATATTAAAAGCGAGAAAAATATTAAGAAAAAAAATGTTTTATGGTTTTCATAAAAGATGCCATAGCTTAAAGAAACGTAAATAACTGATGATATAAAAACTCTAAATCTTAAAGCAGAAAAAACTCTCCAGGCATGTCTTATCAATCCAAAAAAATTCATTTTAGAGTCTCCGCCATATCTCTTTTCTCTATTGACAGTTAAGTGAACAATCTGACTAATATATTTTGATAGTGTTGGTGGAAATGCACACCATAGATCACTTTTATTACTAATTTCTTTTAAGTGATTTGAATCAATAAGACTAAAGTTTCCAAATCTAATTTTTTTAAAATAAAAAACTCTTATTATTAAGCAGTAAAGTTCGTAAAAAATTCTAAATAAATTTGACTCTTTTCTTTGTCCTCTATTAATTGCAATAGAAAAACTTGGTTTTTGATTACTTATAGATAAAAGTTTTGAGATCACATTAGGGTTATCCTGTCCATCAGAGTCAATTATTATGGTCTTAAAATTTTTTTTTCTATAAACATTATTTAAATACCTTATTCCTATTGCAATAGCTCTCTGACTGCCAACATTTTTAAAAAGTGAGATAACATTAATTTTACTAACCATTCTTAATTTTAATTTTTTACAATTATAGTTTTCTTGTGAGCAATCATTGACAATGACAAGCTCAAATTTAGATTTTAATCTTTTAAAAAAAATTCTATTAATCCTTTTTAAAAGTTTTTCTAAATTATTCCAATCATTATAAACTGGAGTAAGAATTATTATATTTGATTTCATAAATTTTTTTTTAATATAATCAAATCAATTACATTAATTAATTTTTGTAAGTACTATTTTTCTACCCATACAAAATATATTAGGAAAAAACTTAATTAAAAAACGATCTATTGAGTGTATAATATTAAAAAAAAATCTGTTTACTGGAATACAATTTGTTTTAGATGTTACGCCTCCAGAATTTAAAAATATAAAACATTCTGATAATTTTTCATATTCAATTTTAAAAAATTTTCCTAATTTTTCTTCAAATTTATTTTTATCGTCAAAAATTAGATGAGGTACAGCAACATTTCCATGCCAAGCATTATTTTCATCACTTTTAGCTTTTTCTTCATCCCATACGTCTACTGTAAAGTCGAAACCTTCATGGCGCATTATCATTGTAACTATTTGAAAAACCAAAGAACAATAGGATTCAAAAATTATTAATCTTCCACCTCTCTTTAAAATTCGATTCATTTCCTTAAAAAACTTCATTGGAAACGGAATATGATGAATCATATTGGATGCAATCACATAATCAAAACTGTCTTTTGAGAAACCTGTATTCTGTGCATCTATATTTTTGAAATCAAGATGTTCATCGTTTCCAAGGTCGGTAAGCTTCAAGTTTTTATTTTTTATAAAATCTCTTAAAAAACCAGCTCCTGAACCAACTTCGATGCCAACATGTTTTTCATCAATAAAATTATTCATCCAAGAAAATCTTTTCTCAAGTAAAAATCTAACGTTTTTAGATTTTGATGAGTAGTAAAGACTTCTTGCCTTAACAGTATTAGCAACAGAGCTCATTCTATTTTCGTCGTTAGAAAATTTGATTTTTTTAACAATTTTTATCATTTTAATGAATAAATAATAAAATTACTTTACCGATATGTTTTTTAAAAGTAAAAGAATAAAATTAAATTTTGTCATATAATAATAAATTACAGCAATAATGAATATTCACGAACATCAAGCAAAAGAAATCTTAAAAGAATTCGGCGCTCCTGTATCCAGCGGTATTGTAATTTTTTCATTAGATGAAATCTCTAAAAAAATTTCTAAACTTAAAGGTAAAGAATTTGTCTTAAAAGCCCAAATACACGCAGGTGGTAGAGGAAAAGCGGGAGGTGTAAAGCTTATCAAAAACATTGCCGACTTAGAAAGAGAAGCCAAGTTAATGATGGGAAAGACACTAATCACACACCAAACAGGTCCAGAAGGAAAAAAAGTTAAAAGGTTATATATTGAGGAAGCTTCAGACATTTCAAAAGAATTTTATTTATCTTGTTTAATAGATAGAGAAACATCAAAAATCGCTTTTATAAGTAGTACCGAAGGGGGAATGGATATAGAGAAAGTTGCCAATGAGACTCCTGATAAAATTACAACCAACAAAATAGATTTAAAATTAGAAGGACCTAACGAGAAAGAAATTGAAAAAATAATATCAATTTACAAATTAAATACAAAACAAAAAAAAGTTGCCAGTAAATTAGTTAAATCTCTTTATGAAATTCTGGTTAAAAAAGATGCTAGTCTAATAGAGATAAATCCTTTGATAATAACAAAACCTGGGGAATTAATTTGTCTCGATGCTAAAATGAATTTTGATGACAATGCAATTTTTAGAAGGCCAGAAATTTTAGAACTAAGGGATTTAAACGAAGAAGAACCTGCTGAAGTTGAGGCTAGTAAGTATGACCTTGCGTATATAAAACTTAATGGTTCGATAGGATGTATGGTTAATGGTGCTGGTTTAGCAATGGCGACAATGGATATAATAAAAATTTATGGAAAAGAACCAGCAAATTTTTTAGATGTTGGTGGAGGAGCGAGTAAAGAAAAAGTTTCAGCAGCTTTTAAGTTAATACTTGCTGATAAAAATGTTAAGGGAATTTTAATAAATATATTCGGTGGAATAATGAGATGCGATGTTTTAGCTCAAGGGGTTGTTGATGCTGCAAGAGAAATTAATTTATCAATCCCTTTAGTTGTTAGATTGGCGGGTACTAATTTTAAAGAAGGCAAAGATATTTTAGATAAATCTAATTTAAAAATACTATCAGCTTCAGATTTAAATGATGCAGCAAAAAAAATAGTAGAAGCGGTTAAATAAAATGTCAATTTTAGTAGATAAGAATACAAAAGTAATTTGCCAAGGTTTTACTGGCACTCACGGAACTTTTCATTCTGAACAAGCTATAAAATATGGAACAAAATTAGTTGGTGGTGTAACACCTAAAAAAGGGGGTCAGCAACATTTAAACCTACCAATATATAATTCAGTGCAAGAAGCGAAAGACCAAACTTCTGCTGATGCAACAATGATTTATGTGCCTCCAAGATTTGCAGGTAATGCAATAATTGAAGCTATAGAAGCTAAAATAAAATTAATTGTCTGCATTACAGAAGGTATACCAGTTATGGATATGCTTAAGGTAAAACAAGTTTTAAACAAAAGCGTTTCAAGGTTAATCGGACCTAACTGTCCCGGGATTATAACACCAGACGAATGCAAAATTGGAATAATGCCTGGTGCGATTCATAAAAAAGGAACTGTTGGCATAGTTTCCAGATCAGGTACCTTAACTTACGAGGCTGTAGCACAAACTTCAGCTAATGGCATGGGTCAGTCGACATGCATAGGAATTGGAGGAGATCCAATTAATGGTACAAATTTTATTGATTGCCTAGAATTATTTTTAAAAGATGATGATACTAAATCAATAGTTATGATTGGCGAAATAGGAGGGTCTGCAGAGGAAGAAGCTTCAGATTTTATAAAAAGAGAAAAAATAAAAAAGCCTATGGTTGGTTTTATTGCTGGATTAACTGCCCCTCCAGGAAGAAGAATGGGTCATGCAGGGGCTATTATTTCAGGTGGAAAGGGAGGTGCCATGGATAAGATAGAAATAATGAAATCTGCGGGTATTACCATTTCAAATTCACCTGCCGATATAGGCAAGACTTTATATCAAAAACTTAATGGTTGATTTATGTAATTTATGTTACAATAAATTTTTTAATGTCATCATCAAATAATAATACTATTTATAAAAAAACATCATTCTTAGCGGGGAATAACGCTGAATTTATTAATGAATTTTATGCAGATTATATTTCAGATCCTCATTCACTACCTGAAAGTTGGAGAAAATTTTTTAAGGGATTAAGTGAAGATGAAAAATTAGTTTATGACAGTTTAATCGGACCTAGTTGGTCGCCAGAAAAAAAGGTTAAAAAAACTTTTACTGAATTAAAAAAAGACAAACAGCAGTATAAAACAGAAACAACTGAGTTAAATTTAGATTCAATAAAACAAGCTTCAAAAGACTCTGTCAGAGCTATAATGCTAATTAGAGCCTATCGAATAAGAGGTCATTTAATTGCAAATCTTGATCCATTATCAATTCAAAAAAAAGACGAGCATACTGAATTAAAACCAGAAAGCTACGGATTTACCAAAAATGATTACAATAGAAAAATTTTTTTAGATGGTGTTCTGGGACTTCAATATGGAGATCTAAATCAAATTTTGACAATACTTAAAAAAACTTATTGTTCAAATATCGGATATGAGTTTATGCATATGGGAGATCCTGAAGAAAAGTCTTGGATAAGAGATAGAATCGAAGGACCAGAAAAAAATATAACATTCACCGAAAACGGAAAGAGAGCGATATTGAACAAAATAGTACAAGCAGAGGGTTTTGAAAAATACTTGCATGTTAAATTTGTTGGAACGAAAAGATTTGGATTAGATGGTGGCGAATCCCTAATACCGGCATTGGAGCAAATAATTAAAAGAGGGGGAAATTTAGGAGCTAAAGAAATTAAAATAGGGATGCCCCACCGTGGAAGACTCAATGTTTTGGCAAATGTGATGGGAAAACCATTTAAAGCAATCTTCAGTGAATTTTTTGGAAAAACAGTCGGAGAAGGTAAAGATTTTGAAGGAGATGTTAAATATCATTTAGGCGCATCCTCTAATCGAGAATTTGATGGGAATTCCGTACATATCAGTCTTACAGATAACCCATCTCACCTAGAGGCAGTTAACCCTGTAGTGCTTGGACAAGTACGTGCTAAACAATTTTTTCATAATGATAAAGAAAGAAAAAAGGTGATACCTGTTTTAATGCATGGCGATGCAGCATTTGCAGGGCAGGGAATAGTTGCTGAATGTTTTGCAATGTCCGGTCTTCCTGGACATAACATAGGTGGGACAATACATATTATTGTGAATAATCAAATCGGTTTTACAACGGCTCCGAGATTTGCAAGATCCTCACCTTATCCCTCTGATGTTGCAAAAATTGCACAAGCTCCAATATTTCATGTTAATGGAGACGACCCAGAGGCCGTTGTTCACTGTGCAAAAATAGCGACTGAGTACAGACAAAAATTTAATAGAGATGTTGTTATCGATATGGTTTGTTACAGAAGATTTGGTCACAATGAGGGAGATGAACCATCTTTCACTCAACCAATAATGTACAAAAAAATTAAAACACATCCTTCGACACTTGTTATTTACGGAAAGAAACTTAGCCAAGAGGGCTTAACGTCCGAAGCAGAGTTGCAGAAAGAAAAAATAAACTTTAAAAAATTTTTAGAGGAAGAATTTATTTCATCAAAAAATTATAAATCAGAATTAAAGTGGTTTGATGGAGCATGGTCCAGATTTAAACCAGGTTTAGGAAAAGATAAAAGAGGAGTAAGCGGAGTTGACAAGAGTAAATTAGTCGATATTGGTAAAAAAATTTGTAAAGTTCCTGATGATTTTCAAATTCACAAAACTTTAAAAAAAATATTTGATTTAAGAATGCAATCTATAAAAGATGGTAAATCTATCGATTGGTCAACTGCAGAAAGTTTAGCATTTGGGACATTACTTACAGAAGGCTTTTCAGTAAGATTGTCAGGCCAAGACTCAGGAAGAGGAACTTTTAGCCAGAGACATGCTGTTCTCAGAAATCAAGAAAACCATCAAAGATACATTCCCTTAAATAATATCTTAAAAGGTCAGAAAAGTTTTGAAATCATTGATAGTTTGCTATCAGAATTGGCAGTTTTGGGATTTGAATTTGGATACTCTCTTTCAGAACCAGAAACATTAGTATTGTGGGAAGCACAATTTGGTGATTTTGCAAATGGTGCTCAAATTATAATAGACCAATTTATTTCTTCAGGTGAGTCGAAGTGGGGAAGAGCGAGTGGGCTAGTTATGTTACTACCACATGGATATGAAGGGCAAGGACCAGAACATTCATCTGCAAGATTAGAAAGATTTTTACAATTATGTGCTGGTGAGAATATACAGGTAGTTAATTGTACAACTCCTTCAAATTATTTTCATGTTCTAAGAAGACAAATGCATAGAGAGTTTAGAAAACCATTAATTATTATGACTCCAAAATCTTTGCTTAGACATAAAAAATGTATCTCAAAAATTTCAGAATTTACAAAGAAAAGTACATTTCACAGAGTTCTCGAAGATGATGCTTATTTTAAAATAAATAATCTTTTAGATCTTAAAAAAAGAGATGACCAAATTAAGAAAGTTGTAATGTGTTCTGGAAAAATATATTACGATTTAATTGAGGCTAGAGAAAAAACAAAAAATGATAAAGTTACATTTGTTAGAATTGAGCAACTATACCCCTTTCCTGCGAAAACTTTAGCAAATATTTTAAAACGGTATACCAAAGCAAAATTTATCTGGTGTCAAGAGGAGCCTAAAAATATGGGTGCTTGGAATACAGTTAGAAATTACATAGATCGAACTTTAGAAATGATTGATTTTGGTGATAAGTCTGTAAAATTTGTTGGAAGAAAGGCATCTTCTACTACTGCGACTGGAAATTTGAACAAACATCTTGCACAACAAAAAGAAATATTAGAAAAGATACTTAAAGAATAAATGTCAGAAAAAATTACAGTACCAACTCTTGGGGAGTCAGTAACAGAAGCAACAGTTTCGAAATGGCTCAAGGCTCAAGGAGAAAAAGTTTCTGCGGATGAGCCGCTTGTAGAATTAGAAACAGATAAGGTGAACGTTGAAGTTCCTTCTCCCACAAACGGAGTTTTAGGAACCATCACAGTTAAAGAGGGTGAGACAGTCAACGTTGGATCTTTATTAGGCACTGTAGAAAAATCTTTTACTTCCGCAAAAGATAATATTGACGAAATAAATAATTATAGTCCACCTGAAAAAGAAAAAGAGATTAATAAAATAAAATTATTTGATGAAGAAAAAGTTCCAAAGATTAAAAAAACTAAAGGTAATAAAGCAAAGAAAGTTGAAACCACATTAAAATTAGAAGAAGAACCATTAAAATTAGAGGAAGAACCGTTGATTTTAGAGAACATTCATGAGGAGAAACCAACTCCTAAAAAAGATAAACAAATTTCCCCAGCAGCTAGAAAAATAGCTGTGGAGAGCAATGTTGATCTTAGCAGAATTCAAGGCTCAGGTAAAAATGGAGTGATTTTAAAAGAGGATATAATGAGTCTTATGGGTTCCAAACCTGCGCCTGCTGAAAGAAAAATAAAATATGGTCCGGAAGAAAAAGTCAAAATGACAAGATTAAGACTAACAATTGCAAAAAGATTGAAAGAAGCCCAAGAAAACGCCGCAATGCTTACCACATTTAATGAGGTCGATATGAGCGAAGTAATGTCGATGAGAAATCAGTATAAGGACGAGTTTCAAAAAAAATATGGAGTGAAACTTGGCTTTATGTCTTTTTTTGTTAAAGCTTGCGTTATTGGTCTTAAAAATTACCCCGCAATAAATGCAGAGATACAAGAAGAAGAAATAATTTATAAAAATTATTACAACATAAGTATTGCGGTTGGGACTGATAGAGGTTTAGTAGTACCCGTTTTAAGAGAAACCGATGAAATGTCATTTGCAGATATCGAAAAAAATATCGGTGAACTTGGCCAAAAGGCCAGAGACGGTAAAATTACAATTGAGGATCTTCAAGGCGGGACATTTACCATCACAAATGGAGGAATTTATGGGTCAATGCTATCAACACCTATATTAAACCCTCCTCAATCAGCTGTACTTGGAATGCATAATATAATTCAAAGGCCAGTGGTAATTGAAAACAAAATTGAAGTGAGACCTGTAATGTATCTGGCGCTATCCTATGATCATAGAATAATTGATGGAAAAGAAGCTGTATCTTTTCTAAAAATTGTTAAGGAGTCTCTAGAGCAACCAAAAAGACTTTTTTTAAATATTTGATAATGGAAAATAATTTCGATTTAGTTGTTATCGGTGGAGGTCCAGGCGGATATGTTTGTGCGATAAGAGCTGCGCAGCTCGGGTTAAAAACAGCTTGTATCGAGTCAAGAGGCGCTCTAGGCGGGACATGTCTCAATGTTGGATGCATACCCTCAAAAAGTCTGTTAAATTTATCAGAAAATTTTCATAAAGCTAAAAAAGATTTCAACCAACAAGGTATAGAAATTGATGGAATAAAACTAAACATAGAGAAAATGATGTCAAATAAAAATAAATCTATTCAAGTTTTAACAAAAGGGGTGGAGTTTCTATTCAAAAAAAATAAAGTTACATATTTTAAAGGCAAAGGGGTTCTTTTTTCTAAGAACGATATTGTTGTATATGAAAACAATAACAAAAGAATAAATATAAAATCTAAGCACACCGTTATTGCCACTGGTTCAACAGTAGCATCATTGCCTGGTATTGAAATAAATGAGAAAAATATTGTTTCTTCCACTGGGGCTTTATCGTTTGATAAAGTGCCAGCTAAACTTGCTGTAATTGGAGGAGGTTATATTGGTCTAGAAATGGGATCTGTATGGTCAAGATTAGGTTCCGATGTAACTGTAATAGAATACTTAGACTACATAACTCCCGGCATGGATAGAGAAATTTCAAATGAATTTCAAAAGATACTATCTAAGCAGGGTATCAAATTTAAAATGGGATCAAAAGTAGTGTCGGTTAAAGATCAGGGTAAATCAGTATTAATTTCATACACTAACGTTAAGAATTCCAAAAAAGAAGTTTTAGAAGTTGACAAGGTTTTAGTCTCTGTTGGACGAAGTCCTTATACAGAGGGATTAAATTTATCAAAAGTTGGAATTAAAAAAGATAGTAAGGGTAGAATAGAAGTGAATAACAAATTACAAACCTCTGTAAGTAATATTTATGCTATAGGGGATGTAATTAAAGGACCAATGTTAGCTCATAAAGCTGAGGAGGAGGGAATTGCTGTTGCTGAAATATTAGCAGGGCAAGCTGGACATGTAAATTATGATGTAATACCCGGAGTGATATATACATCACCAGAAGTTGCTACTGTCGGTAAAACTGAAGAGCAATTAAAAGAGGAAAATAAATCCTACAAAATAGGAAAATTCCCTTTTCTCGCCAACTCAAGAGCAAAAGTAAATAATGAAACTGAAGGTTTTGTTAAAATATTAGCTGATAGTAAAACAGACAAAGTTTTGGGAGTACACATCATTGGACCGCATTGTGGAGATATGATTGCAGAGATGGCTTTAGCTATGGAATTCGGGGCTAGTGCTGAAGATATAGCTAGAACTTGCCACGCTCATCCAACACATACAGAAGCCATAAAAGAAGCAGCTTTAGCTGTTGATAAAAGACCAATTCATTTTTAAAAAATAAAAATTCAACTACTATCAAAATATGAAAGCACAAGTATTGCTTCCAAAAATATTTAATTTTTCATTTACATACAAAACAAAAAAAGAAAAATTAACCCCGGGCGATATCGTTGAAGTTCCTTTTGGGAAAGAAAAGACGATTGGTGTTGTGTGGCCAAGCGAAAGTTTTGCGCCAAAAGATATAAAAATTAAAAATATTCATAAAAAAATTGGAAAAATTTCTTTAAATAAAAACTTCATTAATTTTATGAAATGGTTTGCGATGTACAACATAACACCTGTAGGACTCGTTCTTAAAATGGTTATTGGAGGTAATAAAAATTTATTTATTAAAAATGATAAAAATTTTGACCTAAAAGCAATCAAAGCAAAAAAATTTAACTTAAATCAAGAGCAAAATGATGCTTTAAAATTTTTAAATTCAAAAAATAATAGATTTGATGTTTCTGTCCTTCAAGGAATAACTGGTTCAGGCAAAACACTTGTATATTTTGAAAGAATAAAAAAAATTATTGCTGAAAATAAACAAGCTTTAGTTTTGCTTCCTGAAATTTTTTTAACTAATGAATTTAAGACAAGGTTCAATGATTTCTTTGGTTTCGAACCAGCAATTTGGCATTCAAAAATAACGCCAAAGAATAAAAGAATTATTTGGAATGGTATAATTAATAATAATATTAAACTAGTCGTTGGAGCAAGATCCTCTTTATTTTTACCTTTTAAAAAACTTGGAATTATAATTGTTGATGAAGAACATGACACTTCTTACAAGCAAGATGAAAGTGTAATATATCATGCAAGAGATATGGCAATAGCGAGAGCTTCTTTTGAAAAAATACCAATCCATTTAGTCAGCGCCATACCATCACTAGAAACTTTTAATAATATTCAAAATAAAAAATTTAGACATTTTAAAATTAATAAGAGATATGCCGACTATCCTTTACCAAAAACAAAAATTGTCAATTTAAATTTAAAAAAGATAAAAAATACTTTTGTTTCCGATGAAAGCATTGAAATTGTTAAAAAATTTCTTGAGAAAGGGGAACAAGTTTTATTTTTTTTAAATAGAAGAGGTTATGCTCCATATCTAATTTGTAAAAATTGCGGATATAAACAGATCTGTAATAATTGCTCAATGTACTTAACATTCCACAAAAATAAAAATAAAGCTGTCTGTCATCATTGTTCTTCTGAAAAAAAAATATTTAATAAATGTAAAGATAAAAAAAATTGTGATTTTATTATGTACGGGCCAGGTGTTGAAAAAATTTATGAGGAAGTAAGTAAATTATTTCCATCTAGTAAAATAGAAATTTTTTCAAGTGATTATATGAAAAAAAAGGATTACACGAATTCCTTGTTTAACAGAATCAGAAATAATCAGGTAGACATTTTAGTTGGAACCCAGATGATTTCAAAAGGTTTTAACTTTCCTAAACTAAATTGCATAGTTGTAATTGATGCAGATTTTTCGGGAAGAGGTTACGACTTAAGAACTACTGAAAAAAATATTCAATTGTATAATCAATTAAGCGGAAGAGCTGGTAGATTTAGCTCTGAGTCTTTAATTGTTTACCAAACATTATCTCCTGAGAATATTATTTTAAATGAGTTGATAAAAAATAACCCTGATGAAATTTTAAAAAAAGAGCTTATTTCAAGAAAAGAAAATTCCCTACCTCCTTTTTGTAGACTTATCGCAATAATCATATCAGCTAATAATCAATCTTTAAGTATTGAAGGAGCTAGAGAAATTAAAACACGTCTTAGTAAGATTAATGGTTTAGAAATCATGGGCCCTGTAGACTCGCCTTTACTGAAGATTAAAAAAAAATTTAGATCAAGACTATTAATTAGGTTTAATGAAAAAAGCTTAAAGCAAAAAATGGTTTCTAACCTCCTAAATTCATTGAAAATTTCAAGTAAAATTAAACTTACGGTTGATGTCGATCCTGTAAATTTTGGTTAATCGATTATTTGGAAACTTGATCAAGTTAAACTCTTATGGTACGACACGCTCATTATTTCATAACAACTTCAATAAAAAATGACCACAAAAAAATCTTTCTCAACAGAAACTTCAGAAAGATACTCTCGCGCACTTTTTGAAGTAGCGCAAGAATCTAGTGAATTAGAGAAAATAGAAAATGACATCAAGAACTTTGCCTCTCTATTGATCAATAGTTTAGAGATAAAAAATTTCATACACAATCCAACTCAAAGTAAAGATAATCAAAACAACGTATTAAACCTATTAGCTGAAAAGCTAAATTTTTCAAAAAATTTAAAAAATTTTATGTTTTTATTAATTGAAAAAAGAAGAATATTTTTTGTTGAAAAAATTATTGATAGTTTTTTAAAATTATGTGCACAAAAAAGAGGAGAAGTTAAAGCTTCTTTAATATCTTCTAAAGAATTATCAGAAATTGAACTTGAGAAAATAAGCAAAGAACTATCTTCTTCAACAAGCTCAACTATAAAATTTAACTACAAGTTTGATAAAGAGCTTATTGGAGGATTAAAACTTCAACTTGGAAGCTTCATGATTGATACCTCGATTAAAAACAAATTAAATAAATACAAACAAGAAATGTTAGAAAGTTAATATGTCTATAAATCCTTCAGAAATTACTAAATTACTTAAAGATCAAATTAAAAATTTCGGTGAAAAAGCTGAAGTTTCAGAAATTGGAAAAGTTTTATCAGTTGGTGATGGAATTGCACGAGTTTACGGTTTGGATAATGTTCAGGCTGGAGAAATGGTTGAGTTTGAAGATGGCTCAAAAGGTATGGCATTAAACTTAGAAAATGACAATGTTGGAGTTGTAATTTTTGGAGATGATAGAAAAATTAAAGAGGGTGATACAATTAAAAGAACCAATGCAATTGTTGATGTTCCAGTTGGAAAAGAATTATTAGGAAGAGTTGTTGATGGTTTAGGAAATCCAATAGATGGAAAAGGAGCTATCTCTTCTAAAGAAAGAAAAAGAGTTGAAGTAAAAGCCCCAGGTATAATTCCTAGACAATCTGTTAGTGAACCAATGCAGACAGGTTTAAAATCTATCGACTCTCTTATACCTGTAGGCAGAGGCCAAAGAGAATTAATTATTGGTGATAGACAAACAGGTAAAACCGCAGTTGCAATTGATGCAATTATTAACCAAAAAACAATAAACGAGTCATCTGATGAGAAGAAAAAACTTTATTGTGTTTATGTGGCAGTTGGACAAAAACGTTCAACTGTAGCTCAAATTACGAAAACTTTAGAAGAAGCAGGTGCACTAAAATACACAACAATAGTTGCTGCAACAGCATCAGACTCTGCGCCACTTCAGTTTTTAGCTCCTTATACTGGCTGCACAATAGGTGAATATTTTAGAGATAATGGAATGCATGCTTTAATAGTTTATGACGATTTGTCAAAACAAGCAGTAGCATACAGACAAATGTCACTTTTACTTAGACGACCTCCGGGAAGAGAAGCTTACCCTGGTGATGTTTTTTATCTTCACAGTAGACTCTTAGAGAGATCTGCAAAATTAAGTGACGCTAATGGAGGTGGATCATTGACTGCATTGCCAATTATTGAGACGCAAGCAGGTGACGTTTCTGCTTATATTCCTACAAATGTAATTTCTATTACTGATGGACAAATATTTTTAGAAACTGAATTATTTAACCAAGGAATTAGACCTGCTGTTAACGTTGGTTTATCAGTATCGCGAGTAGGATCTGCAGCACAAACAAAAGCGATGAAAAAGGTAGCTGGCTCAATTAAATTAGAACTTGCTCAATATAGAGAGATGGCAGCTTTCGCTCAATTTGGATCAGACTTAGATGCTTCTACTCAACAACTATTAAATCGAGGAGCAAAATTAACAGAATTATTAAAACAAGACCAATATTCTCCAATGACTGTCGCGGAACAAGTAATTTCGGTTTTTGCTGGAGTAAAAGGATACTTGGATGACGTTGACTTAGGAAAAATTAAAGGATTTGAGAAAGATATAATCGAAAAAATTAAAAATGATAAACCAGAAATTATTGAATCTATTCAATCATCAGGAAAATTAGTTGAAGATACAGAAAATCAATTAAAACAAGTTATAGAGGAATATAAGAAAAATAATGCCTAGTTTAGACGATCTAAAAAAAAGAATTAAAAGTGTAAAATCTACGCAAAAAATTACTAAGGCAATGAAGATGGTTGCTGCAGCAAAACTAAGAAAAGCTCAAGAAAGCGCAGAGAAAGGCAGACCTTACAGTCAAAAAATGCAAAACATAATATTGAATTTGACTAAATCCATTAATGATCTTCAAAATGCGCCAAAACTACTTGTTGGAACAGGAGAAGATAAAAAGTATTTGTGTGTAGTTTTAACTGCTGACAGAGGTCTTTGTGGAGGATTTAATTCGAATATTTGTAAATTAGCTAAGACTAATTTCAAAAAAATTCTAGGTGAAGGAAAAGAACTTAATATTATTACCGTTGGATCTAAAGGACATGATCAAATTAAAAGAGAATATGGAAAATATGTTATTAAAAAATTCAGTTTTAAAGATAAAAAAAATATAAGCTTCAAAGAAGCCGATGAGGTAGGAAAAGAAATAATATCTTTATTCAATCAAACTAAATTCGATAAATGTATTATATTTTACAATAATTTTAAAAATGTAATTACACAGATACCGCAAGCTCAACAAATAATTCCAGCAGAGACAAAAAATTTAAAAGAAGGCAACGAACAAAATTTTTCATATGAATTTGAACCAGATGAAGATGAAATTTTAGAAGACTTATTGCCAAAAAATATTTCAACTCAAGTTTTCAAAGCACTGCTTGAAAACGCAGCAAGTGAGCAAGGATCAAGAATGACAGCAATGGATAATGCAACAAGAAACGCCGGAGATTTAGTTGATAAACTTACAATCGATTATAATAGAAGCAGACAAGCCTCTATTACAAAAGAATTAATAGAAATCATATCAGGAGCAGAAAGTTTATAATCATGAATAAAAAAGGAAAAATAACACAAATCATTGGCGCAGTAGTTGACGTAAATTTTGAATCAGACTTACCAGAAATTTATACAGCACTAGAGGTAAATAATTCAGGAAATAAATTAATTTTAGAAGTTGCTCAGCATTTAGGAGAAAACGATGTAAGAACAATTGCGATGGACGCAACAGAGGGTTTAAAAAGAGGTGATGAAGTTATAAATACTGGAGCACCAATAAGCGTGCCAGTTGGCCCTGAAACACTAGGAAGAATTATAAATGTTGTTGGTGAGTCTATAGATGAAAAAGGTGACGTTAAAACAAAAGAAAAATGGCCAATACACAGGACAGCCCCAAAATTTACAGATCAAGCTACTGAAACTGAACAATTAGTTACAGGTATAAAAGTTATCGATCTTTTAGCACCATATGCTAAAGGTGGAAAAATTGGATTATTCGGTGGAGCCGGAGTTGGAAAAACTGTAACGATCATGGAATTAATTAATAACATTGCAAAAGCACACGGAGGGTTTTCAGTTTTTGCAGGTGTTGGCGAAAGAACTAGAGAAGGAAATGACTTGTATCATGAAATGATTGAATCGGGAGTAATTAAAACAGATGGTAAAGGATCAAAAGCAGCTCTTGTTTATGGACAGATGAATGAGCCACCGGGAGCAAGAGCAAGAGTTGCCTTAACTGGATTAACAGTGGCAGAATACTTTAGAGATAAAGAAGGTCAGGATGTTTTATTCTTCGTAGATAACATATTTAGGTTCACTCAAGCTGGTTCAGAAGTATCAGCTCTGTTGGGAAGAATTCCCTCCGCTGTGGGATATCAACCAACACTAGCCACTGATATGGGTAATTTACAAGAAAGAATTACCTCTACAGACAAAGGCTCTATTACTTCTGTGCAAGCTATTTACGTTCCTGCAGACGACCTAACCGATCCAGCACCAGCAACGTCCTTTTCACACTTGGATGCCACAACAGTATTATCAAGACAAATTGCTGAAATAGGAATTTATCCTGCTGTAGATCCGCTAGACTCAACTTCGAGAATTTTAGACCCGAGAGTAGTTGGTGTAGAGCATTATAGAGTAGCTCGAGATGTGCAAAAAATTTTACAAGCTTATAAATCACTTCAAGACATCATTGCCATACTCGGAATGGATGAGCTTTCAGAAGAAGATAAGTTGACCGTTGCCAGAGCGAGAAAAATACAAAGATTTCTCTCACAACCATTTTTCGTAGCAGAGGTATTTACTGGCTCTCCTGGAAAATTGGTGGATCTAGACGACACGATTAAAGGCTTCGACGCTATTTGCAAAGGAGATTATGATCACTTACCAGAAGCAGCTTTTTATATGGTTGGAGGAATTGAGGAAGTTATAGAAAAGGCAGAAAAATTATCAAAAGACAGCAAATAATGTTAAACAAATTTACAGTTGAAATAATTAGTCCAGATCAATTAGTCTTAAAACAAGAAACCAACGAGGTAACAATTCCCTGTTACGAGGGTCAAATGGGTATTTTAAAAGACCATATACCTCTAATAACTTTTTTAAGACCTGGACTTATAACAATTAAAAGCGAGAATGAAAGCAAATATTACGTTGAAGAAGGTACAGTAGAGTTTTCTAATAACAACCTTTTAATTTTAACATCAACTGTTAAAAATCTTTTAAATTTTGACCAAAACTCAATAAGTGATTTAATTCAAAAAGAAGAGGCTAAGCTGAATGACCCCAAAATATCTGATAAAGAAAGATATATAGCTTCTTACAAATTAGATACTTTTAGAGAAATTAATCAATAACAAGATTTATTTCTTTAACGAGGCTTTTATACATATCTTTTTTAAAATTAACAATAACATCAGGTAATTTTTTAGGCTCTATCCATTTCCAATCAATAAACTCTTGGTATTTAGTTTTCAAGTTAACTTCATTATCCTTACCTAAAAATTTAGTAATGAACCATTTTTGTTTTTGTCCTCTAAATTTCCCTTTCCAAATTATACCAACCAAGTTTTTTGGTAATTCATATTCAAACATACGATCTATTTCTTTAATTATTTTAATATTTTTTATACCTGTTTCCTCAATTAACTCTCTTCTCATAGCAGTGATAAAATCTTCCCCTTCGTCAAGGCCACCCTGGGGCATCTGCCATTTATCTACTGGATTATCTTTCCTTTTACCGACAAAAACTAGGTTATTTTCATTTAAAACAATTATGCCAACTCCTAAGCGCATTGGAAGTTTATTATTATTCATAACTTAAGAATTAAATAATTTAATCGCGTAATTAAGCTGATTATCTTTTTCAGAATTTATTTTGAAATCATCATCTTGCTCCTCAACAAAAATATCTGGAGTTACTCCCACCTCAGAAATAGATTTACCAGATGGAAGGTAATATTTAGAAATAGTTAACCTCATACCCCCTCCATTTCTTAATGGAATTATTGACTGTACCGAACCTTTTCCATAAGAATTTTCTCCTAGAATAATTGCTCTTTTGTGATCTTTTAAAGCTCCAGCTAGAATTTCAGAAGCAGAGGCAGAACCATTATTTATTAAAACTACTATTGGTTTTCCTTTAATAACATCTCCCTGTTTAGCAAAAAATTTTCTTGTCTCTGAAACTTTACGCCCTTTAGTTGATACTATTTCTCCATCGTCTAAAAAGAAATCAGTTATATTTATAGCTTGAGTTAAAAGTCCTCCAGGGTTATTCCTTAAATCAACCACATAACCTTTTATATTTTTATTTTTTTCAAACTTTTTAATTGATTCTAAAAACTGATTATCGCTATTTTCATTAAAAGACTTTAACCTTAGGTAGCCTATATTTTTTTCTTTACTAATTATTTCTGAATTTACAGATTTTACCTCAATAATTTTTCTTATTATTCTAAACTCCAACGGTTTTTTTGTACCTTTTCTTCTCACTGTAAGGTTGATTGATGTTCCAACAGGCCCTCTCATAAGTTTAACAGCTTCCATCAAAGATTTTCCTTGCACTTGCTCTTCACCTATTTGGACTATGTAATCTCCAGCTTTGATACCAGCTTTTTCTGCAGGAGTTCCGTCTATTGGGGAAATTACTTTTACTACACCAGCCTCCATACCTATTTCAATACCCAATCCCCCGAATTCTCCCCTCGTGTCTGTTTGCATTTCTTTAAATAAGTCGGGACTCATATATGCAGAGTATGGATCTAAAGATTGTAAAACACCATTAATTGCTGAGTCCATTACTTCAGCTTGGTCGACATCATCAACATATTCTTTTTTTATATTTTCTAATACTTCCCCAAAAAGATCGATCTTTTCGTATAAACTATTTTTTGAAAATACTAATGTACTCGAAAAATTTAGAATAAAAATTGATAAAATTAAAATTTTTTTCAAATCATTGCTTTCTCTTTAGGAATTTCTTCTGACCACATTTTTTCTAAGTCATAAAAATCTCTTTTTTCTGGATGGAAAATGTGAACAATTACGTCATGGGCATCCACTAATTTCCAGTCGCTACTATCCTTACCTTCTATACGACAGTTTTCAATACCTAGTTTTTTCAGCTCAGAAACAAGATTTTCGGACAAAGATTGAAGATGTCTAGATGAGGTCCCTGAAGCAACAATCATATAATCTGCTATGTAAGATTTATTTTTTAAATTGATGGAAATAATATTTTGAGCTTTGTTGTCATCCAGTATCCTCTCAATGTTGCTTTTAATTTCTGCTATTATCATTAATAATATTTCTTTACCTTTTTTAGCTTTGTGGATGAAATAACAAAATGTTTGTTTTTTATAAATATAATTTTATTTTTAAAATGTTTAGACACAATTGAATTATATCCTTTATTATCATATCCTTTTCTAGAAAAAACTAATAATTTTGTCAATTTGACTATTTTTTTCCAGCTTTTCCACTTGTGGAATTTTATTAAATTATCAGAACCAATCATAAAATAGATAATTTTAGGTCGTCTTTTATTAATTAGATAATTGATTATATTTATACTTCTAGATGATTTTGCAGCTTTATCTAAATGAATTACTTTAATTTTTTTAACGTTTTTTACTATTTTTCTTGCCTGCCTTAACCTTTCTTGAAGAGAAAAAAAAGGCTTTTTTTTAAAGGGATTTTTTTTTGTTACTACCCACAAAATCTCATTAACTTTAATCTTTTTTAATGCAATTTTTGAAATTTCTAAATGTCCTTTATGTGCAGGATCAAAACTTCCTCCAAGCAATCCAATAGATTTATTTGAGGTTTTCACCATCTACTATGGTCTTACAATCCCTTTTCCAGATACTAGATATTTGTATGATGTTAGTTGATTTATTCCAACTGGACCTCTAGGCGGAAGCTTGTTAGTGGAGATCCCAATTTCCCCTCCAAAACCAAACTCACCTCCATCAGCAAATTGAGTAGACACATTATGCATTGCTATTGAACTATTAACGCTATTTAAAAAAATCAGAGCATTTTTTTTATTACTAGTGATAATACTATCAGTATGCATTGTACCGTACTTTAAAATATGACTAATACCCTCCTTTAAATTTTTAACAGTTTTTATTGAAATTATAGAGTCCAAATATTCTGTTTTCCAATCTATTTCTTTTGCCTTTTTGAGTTTGCCTTTAAATAATTGATTAATTTTACTATCAACTCTCACTTCACAGCCAGCATTGATAAGGGAGTCAATTATCTTTTTTGCATGAGATTTTAGTGCTTTTTCATCTATTAAAAGTGTCTCTACCGCTCCACATATACTGGTCCTTCTCATTTTTGCATTTATTATCAATTTTATTGCCATATTAATATTTGCAGTTTTATCCACATATATATGGCACAAACCCTCAAGGTGACCGATAACATGAACGTTTGAAAATTTTTGAACTTTGGCAACTAATCCTTTTCCACCCCTAGGAACTATTACATCAATGTATGCACTCATTTTTGATAATAATTGATCTACAATTTTTCTATTTTTATTTTCTATAAACTGAACACAATTTTTATTAATATTATTTTCTCTTAAATTATCTCTGAATAAACTAGCCAATAATCTATTTGAATTAAAAGCCTCAGATCCACCTCTTAAAATAGAGCAATTTCCCGATTTTAAACACAATGCTGCAACATCGGCAGTCACATTAGGTCTGCTTTCATATATTACGCCTATGACACCAATTGGAGTTGTAACTCTTTTAATAGTTAAATTATTTGGTCTGCGCCATGTTTCTAGAACTCTTCCAACTGGGTCTTTAAACTTTGCTATTTCACTTATTGAGTGTCTAATACCTTCTATTCTCTTTTTATTTAAAATAAGTCTATCTACTAAATGTTTTCTTTTAACATTTTTTACATCTTTTAAATTTTCTCTGATTATCTTATTTGAATTTTTTAGTAGAGATTGATTGTAATTTTCTAAAACTTTTTTTATTTTTTTATGTTTAACGTCCTTTAAATCCTCAAAAGCTTTCTTCGCATTTTTGCCAACTGTTTCTAAATAACTCATTTATAATAATACCATATCATCTTTATGAATGACCTCAGTTTTGCTTAAATAACCAAGAATTTTTTCTATCTCTTTACTTTGTTTGCCTTTAATCTTATCTATTTCAATAGAGCTAAATGATGATAGCCCACGAGCTAGTTGATTATCATTTTGATCTAAGATTATTACATTTTCTCCTTTTTTGAAATTTCCATTAATCTTAGTTATGCCAGCTGCGAGTAAGCTTTTACCATTTGATAAAGCTTTAGCTGCTCCATTATCAATAAAAATAGTTCCATTGTAATTAAGGGAACCGATAATCCATTTTTTTCTAGCGTCTAATGTAGAAATTTTTGGCAAGAAATGGGTATATCTTTTATTTTTAATCATATTTGCAATAGGATTATTTACTTTACCATTAGCAATAAACATATGGCTGCCTGAATTCATACAAATTTTAGCGGCATCCAACTTTGTAGCAATTCCTCCTGAACCAAATTTGTTTTTCTTGTTATCTATCAAAGACATTATTTTTTCATTAATTGAAACTACTTGTCTTACAATTTTTTTCCCTTTCGATTTATCATATAGTCCATCAACATCAGAAAACAAAATCAACATATCTGCACCAATAATTTGAGCTACTCGTGCAGCTAGTCTATCATTGTCCCCGTATTTTATTTCACTAGTTGCAGTTGAGTCATTTTCATTCACTACAGGGATAGCTTTAAGTTTGAACAAATTATCAAATGTCCTTCTTACATTAATAGCTCTTCTTCTTTGCTCGGTATCATCTGGGCTAATTAAAATTTGACCAGTTTTAATTTTATATTTATCAAATAGTTTTTGAAATTCTCCTGCTAGATGAATTTGACCAACTGCTGCAATAGCTTGGCTCATTTCTAACTTAATTTTTCCTTTTTTAATCTTTAGATATTTTTGGCCAAGAGCGATTGCACCTGATGAGACAATTACGAAGTTTTTTCCTTTTCCGTATTTTTTTATATCTTTAATAAGGGAAGTTACCCATTTTTTTTTGAAAATACCCTTACCGTCAATTACGGTTGCAGACCCAAGTTTTAAAACTATTTTATTTACATTTTTAATTAGCATATTTTATCAATAATTTTTTAATTTTTTGAAGATCTTTGTTAGAATAAACAGATACAATTTCATATTTAGTTTTAATTTTTTCTTTAAATTGTTTTAATTTTTCATTAATCTCATTTTTATCTAATAAATCTGACTTATTAAAAAAAATGATTTCTTTCTTTTTTATTAAATCTTTATCATAATTAGATAGCTCTGATTTAATTTTGTTATAAGAATTTAATAAATCATCTTCTGATAAGTCTATTAAGTGAAGTAAAATTTTACATCTTTCTATATGTCTTAAGAATTTATCTCCAAGACCAACACCTTTGTGCGCACCTTCTACTAAACCAGGAATATCAGCTAAAGTAATCTCTTTCCCTCCATAGTAAGACACTCCTAAATTTGGATTTATTGTTGTGAATGGATAGTTTGCTATTTTTGGCTTAGCTCTTGTTAATGCTGCAAGCAAACTGGATTTACCAGCATTTGGCTTACCAATAATTCCAATGTCAGCAATTACTTTTAATTGAAGCCATATCCAAAATTCTTCACCTAGTTTTCCATTAGTTTTTTTTCTTGGCGCTCTATTTGTTGAACTTTTAAATCTTACATTTCCAAGTCCACCCTTACCACCTGATGCCACAAGATATTTTTCTTTATTCTTTGTAAAATCATAAATTAACGTATTATTATCTTCTTCATATACTTGTGTCCCTAAAGGAACTTTTAAAATCAAGTCTTCTCCATTAGCTCCAGTTTTATTTCTTTTGCTTCCAGGTTTCCCATGTTGAGCTTTAAAATGTTGAGCATATCTGAAATCAATTAACGTATTGAGGTTTCTATCAGATTGAACAATTATAGACCCTCCGTCTCCACCATCGCCTCCATCTGGTCCACCATATTCCACAAACTTTTCTCTCCTAAAGCTTGCAGAACCTGAACCGCCATTTCCAGCTTTGATATAAATCTTTGCTTGATCTAAAAATTTCATTCTTATTATAATATAAATAACTTAGGTTATTTATATAGATTTAATTGGGGATTACAGAAACAAAAGTTCTGTTTAATTTTGATTTTTTGAATTTTACTTTTCCTTTAATCAAAGAAAAAATTGAGTGATCTTTACCCATACTAACATTATCACCAGGATGAATTTTTGTACCTCTTTGTCTAACTATTATGTTTCCAGGAATCACTACTTGATCACCATATTTTTTAACTCCAAGGCGTCTACCTTTACTATCTCGGCCGTTCTTTGATGATCCACCTGCTTTTTTAGTTGCCATTCAATTTCCTATTTTTTTTCTTCCTTTTTTATAACTTTTTTCTCTTTTTTAATAGGTTTCTTTTTTTCAACAATTTTAGCTTCATCAATAATTTTTCCACCTTTTGCTAAAATTTTAGTTATTTGTATCTTAGAGTGACGCTGTCTATGACCATTCTTTTTTCTTGAATGTTTTCGTCTTCTTTTATGAAAAATTAATACAGTTCTATCTTTAACATTGTCTAAAAGTTTAGCTTCTACTGAAGCTCCATTGACTTTAGGGCTTCCAACTTCAGTGTTTTTATCGTCATTTAAAAGTAAAACATTATCAAATTTAATAGTATCACCAACTTTAGCGTTGAGTTTTTCTATTTCTAGTATTTTACTTGTGGTTACTTTGTATTGTTTTCCACCAGTTTCAATTATAGCAAATGACATAAAATCTTTTTTTTTAATTTCCACGCAATATAGCTTTCAATGCTAGCAAGTCAAGATTATTGAAGCTAAAAAGAATCCTTTAAATCTCGTAATTTTGAAAAAATTTCAACATCGGATAAATCTTTTAAGCCTAAGCCTTGCTTAATTTCAGGGTCATCGCACCTTAGGAAAATATTTGTTTTAATTTCATCAGCTATAGTAGAAGGAATAGTTGGCTGGTAAGAATTTAATTTTTTTTCTATATCAATTTTTTTATCTTTTAAATGGGTGTTTTTTGGATCATACTTTAAACAGAAATTTAAATTTGAATTTGTGTACTCATGTCCACAATAGATTTTTGTATCAAGAGGAAGATTTTTTATTTTATTCAAAGAATTAAACATTTCTTCATGAGTGCCTTCAAATACCCTGCCACATCCTAAAGAAAATAATGTGTCTCCAGTAAAAGCAATTTTTTCTTTTTTAAAGAAAAAAGCTATATGACCCTTTGTGTGACCTGGAATAAAAATTACTTCAAATTCTAAATTGCCAATTTTGTGTTTTTGATTTTCTTCAAGCAATATATCTATTCCTGGAATACGACTTTTATCAAAGTGTGAGCCTAAAATTTTTGAATTATATTTTTTTTTTAATTCAAGGTTAGCACCAACATGATCAGCATGATGATGAGTATTTAAAATAAAATCTAACTTTTTATATTTTTTTATTATTTTATCACATGCATTAAATTCAGAAGGATCTACTATTGAAACAGTGCCTTTTTCTTTTTCATGTATTAAATAACTATAATTGTCACTTAAGCATGGAATAATTTCTACTATCATTTACCCTATTAAAAAAATCCCTAATTTTGAAAAGAGATTTTTTATTTCTAAGTTTCTTTTTTTTATTAATGAGGTTTTATCTTCATTAACCCCAACTACTTGTTTGATATTTATATTTTTCTCATAACAAAACTTAAATAGATCTTTAATAGTACACATATGTAAATTAGGAGTGTTATACCATGTATTTGGCAATGTTTTTGTAACTGGCATTTCACCAAAAAATAAAAGTTTCATTCTTACTTTCCAATATCCAAAATTTGGAATTGAAACAACTACTGATTTACCTATTCTCAAAAGATTTTTTAAAACTTCTTCCGGGTTATAAAAAGCTTGTAACGTTTGGCTAAGCACAACGTAGTCAAAAGATTTATCAGGAAATTGATGAAGTTCAGTTTCAGCGTTCCCCTGTATAACAGGTAAACCTTTGTGTATACATTGTTGCACATTTTCTTGGTTAAGTTCTAATCCACGAACCTCTATATTTTTTTCCTCTTTTAGTAAATTCATTAGAGATCCATCTCCACAACCAACATCTAAGACTCTTGTGTTGTTAGGTAATAATTCAGCTATTACTTTAAATTCTTTTTTCATTTTTAAACTTTTCATACATTGAGTCTATAAAACCTTTAAGGGTTTTTAAAAATTCTGGTTCATTTAGTAAGAAGGAGTCATGCCCCTTGTCTGTTAATATTTCAGAATAGGAAACATCAGCACCAGATGCATTTAATGCAATTACTATATCCTTATTTTCTTTTGTTGTATAAAGCCAGTCTGAAGAAAATGATATTACTAGAAATTTTGTGTCTTGATTTTTAAAAGCTTCAACTAACCCACCTTTATATTGTTTAGAAAGATCAAAATAATCCATTGCTCTAGTTATATAAAGAATTGAATTTGCATCAAATCTTTCCACAAAAGCATAACCTTGGTGTCTTAAATAACTCTCTACCTGAAAATCTGCGTTAAAACTAAATTCGTAATCAGCTTTTTCTTGTAATTTTCTTCCAAATTTTTCCTGCATACCTTTTTCAGATAAATAACTTATATGTCCAACCATTCTTGCAACTGCTAAGCCATTTTTAGGCTGTACATTTTTTGATACATATTTTCCATTATCCCATACAGGGTCAGCCATTATAGCTTGGCGTGCTAGTTCGTTTAGTGCAATATTTTGTGCACTATGACTTGAACTACAAGCTATCGGAATAGCTGAAAAAGCTTTATCGGGAAATGTTGCGCAAAATTGTAACAACTGCATTCCGCCCATTGATCCGCCAGTAGCACATAAAAGTTTTTTTATACCGAGGTGTTCCAGTAAAGACTCTTGTGCTTTCACCATATCTTTAATTGTGATAACTGGAAAATCTAAACCGTAGGGCTGGTTGTTTTCAGGATTTGTATCTTTTGGTCCAAGAGATCCCATACATCCACCAATTACATTTGCGCAAATTACAAAATATTTGTCTGTATCAATAGCCTTGCCAGGACCAACAGCAGTGACCCACCAGCCCTCTTTATTTGTTACTGGGTTCGTGCCAGTTACAAATTGATCGCCCGTTAAAGCGTGGAATACTAAAATAGCGTTATCTTTATTTTCATTAAGTTTTCCATATGTTTCATAGGCCAGAGGAAAATTCTTAATGGTTTTTCCACAATCAAGCTTGAGTGGTTTAGTAATTATAATCTTATTTATATTCTCAATTTTTCTATTCATCCAAAAAAAAAGCCCAGCTAAACTGGGCATCTCCCTTTTTAGCTAAATTTATTATGCGCTTGCAATATGGTTAAATCAGCGCGATATCTATTTACTAGATCATCATAAACTTGTCAATTTTATATAAGATAAAGACTTCTAGAAAAACTCGAACAATTTGGATATTACATTAATTAATGAGATTACCTAAGCCAAATAACATAATAACTGAAAAATACGTAGTAGGAATGAGCGTATTTAAAAATAGACTAGCTAAGATAAAATTATCAGCTAATGAGTCTGCGCTTGGACCTAGCCCAAAAGCAAAAAAAGAATATATAAAAGTATCGAAAAGTTTTGCGAGATATCCCGACACTAATGGTACTTTCTTAAGAGAGACTTTATCAAAAAAATTTAAATTAGATAAAAATAGAATTGTTTTGGGATCAGGTTCAGATCAAATTTTTGAATTAATCTGTAAAGCATACCTAAAAAAAGGTGATGAGGTAATTGTGCCTAAGTATAGTTTCATTATTTATAGAATTTATAGCAAAATGAATGGAGCAAGAGTTATTTATTCAAAAGAAAATAATTTTACAGTTTCAGTAAAAGATATTTTAAAAAAAGTGACTACTAAGACTAAAGTTGTATTTTTGGCTAATCCTAATAATCCAACCGGGACCTATGTTGAAAAAAAAGATTTGTTGTTTTTACGAAAAAAGCTGCGAAGCAATATTTTGTTAGTAGTTGATGATGCTTATTTTGAATATGTAAAACAAAAAAATTATTCTTCAGCTTTAAAATTATTTTCTAACTTTAAAAATGTGGTAATGACAAGAACATTTTCAAAAATTTATGGCCTAGCAGGATTGAGAGTGGGGTGGGGATATGGATCAAAAGAAATTATTGATACGTTAAATAAAATTAAGCCACCTTTTAATGTAAACAAAGCTGCTTTGTTTGCTGCATCTGCTGCAGTAAAAGATAGTGCTTGGTTAAATAAAGAAATTAAACACGTTAATAATTGGAACAAAAAAATGTTTAATGAATTTAAAAAAATGAAAATTGAGACTAATAGAAGCTATAGCAATTTTTTATTAGTAAATTTTGATAAAACAAAAATTAATTCATCAAGAGTTTTTAAATTATTAGCGAAAGCAGGAATTTTAGTTCGTAAAATGGATGTTTATGGTATTAAGAATTCATTAAGAATTACGATTGGGAAAAGTGAAGAAAATAGAAAATTAATTTCCAAAATGAAAAGAATATTAAATGTTTAATAAAATAAGTATAATCGGATGTGGTTTAATTGGCTCTTCCATTTTGAGAGCAGTAGAGGAAAAAAAATTAGCAACTAAAATTAGTGCTTACGATAAATCATCTAAAGTTATTGATTATTTGAAAAAGAATTTTTCAGTTGAAATTTGCAGAAACATTTCAGATGTTGTTAAGGATTCCGATTTAATAGTTATTGCTTCTCCTTTAAGCAGCTATAAAGAAATACTTTTATCTATTCATACTAGTTTAAAAGAAAACGTAATTTTAACAGATACAGGTTCTGCAAAAAAAGAAGTGAATAAAATTATCAGCAATTTAAATCTTAAAAATGTAAATTGGATTGCTTCACATCCTATAGCTGGAACAGAATACAGTGGTCCAGAGGCAGGTTTTGCAAGTTTATTTAAAAATAGATGGTGCATTATATCTGCTGATAAAAAAGTAGCCGAGGATAAAATAAAATCTTTAGAAAATTTTTGGTCAAAGCTCGGAAGCAAGACTAAACGTATGACATTTGAGGATCATGATTATGTTCTATCATTAACCAGCCATTTACCACATGCCGTAGCTTACAGTATTGTAAGATCAGCAATTAACAAAGAAGACAAATTTAAGGACGATGTAATTCAATATAGTGCAGGTGGATTGAGAGATTTTACAAGAATAGCAGCATCAGACCCTTTAATGTGGAAAGATATATTTATTGATAATAGTGAAAATATCTTAAAAGTTTTAGACAATTATTCTAAGAGTCTAAATGAAATTAAAGATGCAATAAAAATTAAAGATAGTAAAAAACTTTTAGAGATTTTTTCATCAACTAAAAAAGCGAGAAAAGAAATCATCGAAGCTGGTCAAGATACTGACAAACCTGGATTTGGAAGAAAATAATTAAGAAAACTTTCTTATTTCATTATAAATTTGATTTTCTATATCTTTTGTAAATTCTTCATTATCTTTACCAGACATGATTGGCTCTAAAAATGAAATGTGAATATCACCCGGATATTTCATAAAACTATTCTTTGGCCAGACTTTACCAGTATTAAGAGCTACAGGGATACAAGGTAAATTTAGAGCTTTGTAAATTCTACCAACTCCTTTTTTAAAAGGTGGATTTTCATCAAGTTTTACTCTTGTTCCTTGGGGGAATATTAAAAGTGGTCTTTTACTTTTCTCAATTTTTTCTTTCACTTTATCAAAAAAATTTAAATTTTCTTTTGTTGTTGTCTCTCTAACTATTGCTATTGAACCTATTTTTCTCAAGTACCAACCAAATAATGGAATATTAAGAAGTTCTTTTTTTAAAATAAAAATTGGACCATCTAAGGGTATTTGTAGAGCAAAAGTTTCAAACATAGACTGATGTGCAGAAGCGACAAAATAATTTTCTACTTTTTTCAGATTTTCTACCCCATGAAAAATTACCTTTGTATTTAAGATAATTCTCAAAATCAGCACTATATATTTTGCAGATAATCTACCAAAAAAAATTGTGAACTTACTTGGTAATAATAAGGTTGGTATAGCTAAAATAAAAATTGTAATAAGACCAACGTATAAAAAAATATTAAAAATTAATGATCTAATTAATTGCATTAAGAATTAATCAATTTAAGTAAATTTTGTTTCTTTCTTATATATCTAAGTTTATTTTTATTGATTAAAATTTCAGCAACTAGCGGCCTTGTATTATAATTTGAGGATAAAGAAGAACCATAAGCTCCAACATTAGTTATAGCCACAAATTCATTTTCATTTATCTTAGGATAGTTTTTGTAAACTCCGAATTTGCAAGTGGTTTCACATATTGGTCCAACAAACTCTATTTTACCTTTCATTCTCGATGATTTTTTAGAAATAGGAATAATTTTATGAAAAGCTTCATACAAAGCAGGGCGCATAAAATCATTCATACCAGCATCTAATATAATAAAGTTTTTATTAGCTCCTTTTTTAATAAATTGTATTTTACTTATTAGAAGACCAGTATTACCAATAATAGATCTTCCAGGTTCAAAGATTATTTTACAATTTAACTTTTTAGAAAAATTATGTACCAATTTAGAATATTTTCTTAAATTAATTGGTTTTTCTTTATCAGTATAATTAATACCAAAACCACCACCTAAATCGACATATTTCAAATTAAGTTTTAATTCTTTTATTAATTTTCTCATTACATTCAAAGTTTTTCTAAAAGGTGTATCGTTCAATATTTGACTACCGATATGCACACTTAAAGCCTCTAATTTTACGTTTTTAAAATTTTTTATTGTTTTTAGAAAAACCTTAAAATTTTTAATCGATAGGCCGAATTTATTTTCAGCTTTACCAGTTGATATATTTTTATGAGTTTTGGCATCAACATTTGGATTTAATCTAAATCCTATTGAAACTTTCTTTCTTAATTTTTTTGATAAATTATTTACTAATTTGGCTTCACTTTCAGACTCACAATTGATTAATAATATTTTTTTGTTAATTGCAATTTTAAGTTCCTCTTCAGTTTTACCCACCCCAGAAAAAACAATTTTATTAGGTCTAATGCCTGCTTTTAAGGCTTTTAATAATTCACCTCCTGAAACTACATCGGCTCCAGCACCTAATTTACCAAGAACTCTTAGTATATTTAAATTACTATTAGATTTCGCTGCAAAGCAAATTAAAGGATCAGTTTTTTTAAATGTGTTGGCAAACTTTAAAAAATTGAAAGCAATTTGACTCTCCGAATAAATATAAAAAGGTGTTTTATTTTTTTTTAAAATATTCTTAATTGACAGTTTTTCAACAAATAAATTATTTCCTACATATCTTAGATTTTGCATAAGATTATGAAATTATATTGACCTGATCAATTTGACCTTGGTATTTAGGTTCAGATTTTTTTCCGCAACTAGTTAAAATAAAAATCACCAAGAAAAAAGCAGTTATTATTTTCATTAAATTTCCCTTTTATATTTTTTTATCATTGATTTAACATTAATTATAGATGTTCCTCCATGAGATTTTTTTGCATTCATAGAATTTTTTACATCAAACACTTTTAAAACACTTTTATCTAAATTTTTATAAAATTTTTTGATTTCATCCAAATTTAATTCAGATAACATCTTTTTATTTTTTTCTGCATAATTCACAACTTTTGCTGAAATAGCGTAAGACTCTCTAAACGATAAATTTTTATTTTTAACAAGATAGTCTGCAAAATCAGTTGCTGTTGTATATCCTTGGTTAGCCATAAAAAGCATATTTTCTTTATTAGCATTTACAGAATTTATTAATTCGGCACTCATAGTTAGAGTATCTTTCAAAGTATCATAGCCACCAAAAACTAACTCCTTGTCATCTTGCATATCTTTAAAATATGACATGGGAAGACCTTTCATTATTGTCAAGATTGCATTTAACTTTCCATAATTCATTCCAACTTTTCCTCTTATTAGTTCTGCTGGATCAGGATTCTTTTTTTGTGGCATAATTGATGATCCTGTAAGCATGCTATCCCTGAATGAAATTAAATTGAAAGCATCGGAATTATAAATAATAAAGTCTTCTGCCAATCTAGATAGGTGCATTGCACAAACAGCAGAAGCATATAAAAAATCAATTGCAAAATCTCTATCCGATACAGAGTCCATAGAGTTATCTGTAGGTTTTTTAAAACCAAGTTTTTTTGCAGTATAGGTTCTATCTATTTTATAAGATGTTCCTGAAAGTGCCACAGATCCGAGCGGACACTCATTTAATAGCTCAAGATTATTTTCAAATCTTTTTTTATCTCTTTTTAACATCTCATAGTATGACAACAAATAATGTGCGAATGAAATAGGTTGTGCATTTTTTAAATGTGTTAATCCAGGCATGACCGTATCTGTATTTTTTTCAGCTTTTTTTATAAGTTTTCTCATGACAACCGAAATGTCTTTTATAATTTCGTTTGATGCTTCTTTAACCCATAATTTAAAATCAGTTACTACCTGATCATTTCTTGATCTTGCAGTGTGCAGAAATCCAGCTGAGGAACCAATGATCTCAAATAATGCTTTTTCTATATTTAAGTGAATATCCTCGAACTTTTCTTTAAACTCAAAATTACCCTTATTTATCTGAGCTTTAATTTTTTTTAGCCCATTGATAATTCTGTTACCATTTTCACTTTTAATGATCTTTTGTTTCATTAGCATTTTTGTGTGCACAATAGATGCAGCGATATCTTGTTCATAAAGTCTTTTATCAATATGAATAGAAGACCCAATCTTTTGAAAAGATTGAGACATTTTGTTTTTGAATCTATTTGACCAAATTGTTTTATTTTTCATTTTACTGTGTTATTTCTAATTTAAATTAATATGAAAATTAGTAAATCTTTTAAAATCTATATTCACATAATCCTTCTCAATCTGATTAGCCATAATCTTTATGGGGCAGAAGATTTTTCAAAAAATATAGTAATTCATGAAAAACCGACTCAAATTAAAGAATTAAAATTTAAAGACTCAGATCTAAATGATGTCGATTTAACTAACAAAAAAGGCAACATCATGATCTTGAATTTCTGGGCAACCTGGTGTGCTCCCTGTAAAAGAGAAATGCCTTCCCTTGAAAAATTAACTAATCAATTTCCACAAATTAGAGTTTATGCCATTAACATGGAACAACCTAATAAGCTAAAAGTCAGAGATTTTTTTAGAAGTATTGGTGTTGCTAGTTTAGATACTTACTATGATCCAAAGTTGAAATTAGTAAAGCAATTCAAAATGCGAGGACTTCCCACAAGTATTTTGATCGATAAAAATGGCGATGAATTTGGTAGAGTCATCGGTGAAGTTGATTTCGTAAGTGCTGACTTTATAAGTTTAATTAAAAAATATATTTAGTTTTTAAAAAAATAGGCCATTAAAACCAGAACTATAATTGCAATAAACTGAAGCAAGACCCGTAATTGCATTAATTTATTAGAATATTTTTTACTAGTACTTCCGCCCTTAAATAAAGTATATATACCCATTATTAAAACTATGGCTACAGCACCTAACAAAGTAAATCCTATAAAATTAAAAAAAAATTCAGACATTAATATTCTACTATCATGACCTATTCATTAAATACAATTATTTTAGAACCACTTTCTAAAAATAAACCCAAAAACGCCGTAATACTTTGCCACGGTTATGGTGGTGATGGTAACGATATCTCAATCCTTGCAAATTACTGGCGCGCTCATTTACCAGACACAATATTCATTTGTCCTGATGCTCCTGAGAAATGCGCAGCAAGCCCATCCGGTTTTCAATGGTTTGATTTAATGGATCAAACACCAGAGCAAGTTTTAGCTAAATCACTAGTAGCAGAAAACAAATTAAATAAACTTATTGACGAAGTAAAAAAAAATAATAATCTAAAAGCTGACCAGATCGTCATTGGAGGATTTAGCCAAGGTTGCATGATTACTTTACAAGCTGGTTTAAAAAGAAAAGATATGGTGAATTCTGTAATTGGCTACTCAGGTAGAATTATAGACACCGAACATCTTTCAAAAAATATTAATTCTAGACCAAAGATTATTTTAATGCATGGGGACATAGATCAAGTGGTTTCTATCGACTCATTATTAGAGGCTAAAGACTTTTTTAATAAAAATAATTATGAAATAGAAACAAAAATTTTCAAAAACTGTGAACATCGTATACCAACAGAGGGGTCAAGTTTGGGCCTTCAATTTATAAAAAAACAATTTAATTCTTAATTTTTTGAGTGATACATAATTATAACTTGATATAATTTTTTGTATCAGTTAGCTTTAGCGTATGATTATTTCTTCTGTCGATAAAGTACCTCTTGAAAAATGTCCGGCGTTAGTGCTAAACGCTGACTTTAGACCGCTAAGTTATTACCCGCTTTCAATTTGGTGTTGGCAAGATGCAGTTAAATCAGTTTTTTTAGACAGAGTGAGCATTGTTTCTAACTATAAAAGAAAAATAAGAAGCCCCTCATTTGAAATGAATTTACCAAGTGTTATCGCGCTTAAAAATTTTATTCAACCTTCAAAAAATCCAAACTTTACAAGATTTAATGTTTTTTTAAGAGATAAGTTTGCTTGCCAATATTGTGGCGACACAAAAGATTTGACCTTTGATCATTTGTTGCCGAAGTCTAGAGGGGGATTAACAGATTGGAACAATGTTGTAACAGCTTGTTCAAGTTGTAATGTTAAAAAAGGTGGAAAGCTTTATAGAGACTGTGATCTAAAATTAGCTAATAAACCTTACGCACCGACAGTCGAAGATTTACATCGCAACGGTAGACATTTTCCACCAAACTTTCTTCATGAAAGTTGGATGGATTATCTATATTGGGATATCGAACTAGAACCTTAATTAGAATTTTTCTGAAATCGTAATAGCAATTCTTGATGAAGTTTTAATAATTTTATCTAAGACTCCGTATAATCCTTTTTTTGTTGCTCCATTATCATACGCTATGTCTTTATGATCTAGTTCGTCCTGCCTAAATTTCATAATTTTCTTTTTTAACTCTTCCTCATCTTTTCCAAGTTTATAAGTTTGATCTTTATAGTGACCATCAATAACCTCTTCAACTGATGCGGTACAAAGCATGGCTGCTTTTTCTCCTAACATTGCCGTTCCAAAACCAAGAGTTACACCCATCAAATCCCAGAGAGGTAAAAGTTTTGTAGGTTTTATATTTCTTTTTTTAATTTCGTTATCAAAATATTCGTAGTGTTCTTTTTCATGCTCTTTCATTTCCTCTATTTTCTTTTTTAAAAATTCATCTTGTTTGAACGTCTTAAGAGCTAGAAGTTGTCCTTCATATATTTTTATAGCCCCACGTTCACCAGCATGGTCAACTCTTATAATTTCCTCTAAAGTTTTTTTGTTAGTTTTTTCCATAATTTTTTATAACTTTGATCATAATACCACTAAGTATTAATGAGATAACTGTATTTATTGTAGCAAGTGAAAGCCCTAAAAATCTAAAAGTTACATCTTTACAGCTTACTATTTCTGTTTTTTTAAGCTGATTTAGAAGCTCTTCTTTATTTAAGGGCTGGCTATTACCTAAATCGCAAACTAAAGATTCGTTAAAAAAACCTTGTTCTATACCAAAATGATAAAAAGAAACTATAACACCAAAAATGAAGATTATTAAAATGAGGCTAGAAATTATTTTTTGATATCTATTTAAAATAAAGATTAGTGAAATAAGTATTATTGCAGCAATATAGGGAATTCTTTCAATTATACATAAATTACAAGGTTTGTGGCCAAGCACATACTGTATGAAGTAAGCTATTGAAAGTGAAAGTATACTAAAGACTAAAATACCATTTAATATTAGCTTGTTATTAAAAATCATTTAACGAAAGCTATGTATAAGACAGCTGCTAAAATTACAATAAGTATTCCAGTAAGCGTGAACCATAACGCACCTTTTTTTTCAATAAATTCACCAAATTTTTTACCAAAAAGATACGTTAAATAAGAAACTAATAAAAATCTAAGACCTCTTGTAAAAAGACAGATAAAAAAGAAAACAGTGAGATTAAAACCAATCACTCCACTTGTAATCGTAAATACTTTAAAAGGAAGAGGAGTAAAACCTGCTAAAAACATAATCCCAAGCCAAGCTAAAAAACCACCTCTGGTAGACATCTTATCTTGAATTTGAAAAACTTTTTCCTCATATCCATAAAACTCGATAATAACCATCGAAGCATCAAGGAAAAAAACTCCAAGCATGTATCCGAACAAACCTCCTAAAACAGATCCAACAGTAGCTATGAGAAATATTTTTAAATAATCCTCTCTTTTGGCTACAACCATAGGAACAATCATTAAATCTGGTGGGACAGGAAAAAAGAAACTTTCGATAAAGGCCACAAAGCCAAGTAATGGCTTTGAAAATTTATGCCTAGCAAGTTCTACACATCTGTCGTATAATTTTTTTAACATGAATTTAAAATGCACAATTCTTAGATACCTCGCAAGTTTAATTTTATCGACAGTTGTAATCTATGCTATCGTAATAGTTGCGGGAATGTTTGGTGCAGACTACGGTTTTTCTCCAGGTGATACGTTTATCATTTGGATTTTAATGGCCATTCTTATCAATCAAAGCGTTACTTGGAATAAATAATTTTAATGAGCAATCCCGTAGATATAAAAATTGCGCGTATAAACAAAAGTGAGGATACAGGTAAGAGCATAGACAAAGATAAAGTTCATGAAGTCTTTCAGCGAAACATCAATGAAAAATTGAAGTCATTTTATCGATTACAACAAGACTGGGTAAACCGTGCTTATAAGAACTTTAATGATTTCGATACATATTTAATTTTAATGTATTTAATGAACAAGGTTTACATTATTTATTCAGATCGATTTCACTATATGTCAATGGATGCCTTTTATAGCCAAGACAAAGTAGGTATCGATAAACTAAATTTAATTGAGATATCGAAAGATCTTAATATACCAAAAGAAACTGTTAGACGAAAAGTTAATTATCTTCAAGCTAATGACATTATTATAAGATCTGGAAAATCAATCTTTTTACATTCCAAAGGTTTGGAAATCCAAAAACCTATGAGTACAATTGAAAACTTGTCCGGACTATTATCCAAACTTTCAATGCACTTATCCGTCGAAGATTGGTTTGGTAAATCATTAGATAAAGAGGATATAAAAAAATTTATTGTAGAGCACTTTACTGTAAGTTGGGAGTATTGGTATAGATTTCAAATACCTTATTTAGTGAGACATAGAACTCATTATGGAGATTTAGAGTCTTGGAACGTGTGGGGGTCAATTGGCTTAGTTCAAATTAGAGATTTAATAGAATCTATTGAAAATGATGTAACAAGAAAACCTGAAACACATAGGGATTTCTTTTTAGCTACTCTAAAACATAAGTCCAAACGAGGGATTAATGCTTCTTCAATTTCAGATATATCAGCCATACCAAGAGCCACAGTAATTCGAAAACTTAAGTCTTTGGAGAAAAAGAAACATATAATTAGAAATAAAAAACTAGAATATTCAATTGGAAATAATCGAGAACATATGAAAAAAATAGAGGAAAACTACATAACTAGCCAAAGATCATTTAGTGAATATTGCACAACAATGTTCAACTTGATGAAATTTTCAAAATTTAGTATTTAATAATTTCGTAACAAAAAAATGTTTAATTAAGTCTTTAGGGTTTTTATAAAATTATGGAAATAGCAAAAACAATAGCACCGGTGTGTTTAGCCATAATAATGTTCGGATTAGGTCTTGGCTTAACAGTTGCCGACTTTAAAAGAGTAATTACAATCCCTAGAGATTTTATAGTAGGTTTTTTTGGTCAAGTTATCATACTTCCGATTATCGCTTTTATCTTAATTCATCTTATTTCAATGCCACCGGAAATAGCTCTTGGTGTAATGATAATTGCAGCAGCTCCAGGTGGAGTTACATCAAATATATTAACTAAATTTGCTAATGGAGATGTAGCACTTTCTGTAACGTTAACTGCAGTTGTGAGTTTACTCTCTGTAATAACAGTACCTTTAATTGTATACAATTCAGCAAGCTTTCTAGGTTTTGAAATAACTAAAGAAATTTCCATGCTTAACATTGCTGCTAAAATGTTTTTTGTAGTAACAGTTCCTGTAATTTTTGGCATGATTGTAAGAAGTTTAATGACGGATTTTATTATATCTAAAACTCTCTTAATACAGAGATTGTCGGTAATTTTATTTCTAGTTGTTTTTATTTCTATTTGGGTTGAAGAATGGGACAGAATTATTAGCTTTATTACAAGAGCAGGATTAGTAGCTTTCATTTTAAATATCACAATGATTGTTATAGGTTATTACATGGCAAAATTTTTAGCCTCAGGATTAGAACAAAGAAAATGTATTTCACTTGAGTGCGGCCTACAAAACGGAACTTTAGCTGTTTTCGTTGCCACTCAATTGTGGGATGATATTGTGTTTATGGTGCCAACTGCTGCATATGCACTAATTATGTTCGTTACCTCAATTATTTTTGTTCTCATAGTAAGAAAAATAAATTAGATTATTTCAAAAAATGGGCGAATGGTGGAACTGGTAGACGCGCCGGACTCAAAATCCGGTGGTAGCAATACCTTGAGAGTTCGAGTCTCTCTTCGCCCACCAAATTATGGAAATAGATAAAATTAATAGTCTTGTAGAATTATACTTTAAAAAGTGTGAAGAGGTTGATCCCGACAAACCTTTTTTAAAATGGTTAAAACCAGGAAAACCAACTTATAGCTGGGGTGATATCAAAGAGAGAGTATTGAAATTATCATCAAAGATAAAATCATTAATTCAAGAAGGTGATCGTTGTTTAATATTATCTGAGAATAGACCATATTGGTTGATGGCAGATCTTGCTGTGATGAATGCAGGAGGAATATCGGTTCCTATTTTTACAACATATTCATCAAATGATTATGAATATATTTTAAACGATTGTAAGCCATCATTAATTATTGTTTCTAATAATGATCAATTTAAAAAAATTAAAAAATATATAAATTTAAATGAACAAAAAATAATCTCCTTTGAAGAGATTAGTGCTGATAGTTTATTAATTAAAGATATTTTAAACGATGAAAATTATAAAAAAGAAATTAATAATAAATTAAAAAGAAATATGCCTGCATGTATTATTTATACATCAGGAACATCAGGAAATCCTAAAGGGGTTATTTTAAGTCATGGTGGTATTTTATCAAACTGTGAGGGAGCAGTTGAATTACTTGAAACTTTAACAAAAAAAAAGGATCCTACATTTTTAACCTGGTTACCATTATCACATTCTTATGAGCACACTGTTCAATTTATACAAATTATAGTTGGCGCAAAAGTTTTTTATGCAGAGAGTCTTGAAAAATTAATTTCAAATATGAGTATTGCTAAGCCAACTATTATGACGGCTGTCCCAAGGTTTTATCAAAATCTTTTTACCAAAATAAGTATGAATTTTGAAAAACAAAAAGGGCTTAAAAGAAAATTAATTATCCTAACTTTAGAATTAGGAAAAAAAATACTTAAAAAAGAGCAATTAAGTTTTGGTCAAAAAATCGTAAACTTTTTATGTGAAAAACTAGTAAGAAGAAAAATCAGAAATCAGTTCGGTGGAAACCTTCAAGCCTTCGTTTCTGGAGGTGGAGCCTTGGACCAAAATATTGGTGAGTTTTTAAATGCTATAGGATTACCTACTTTGCAAGGTTATGGTCTTACAGAGGCCTCTCCAGTCGTAAGCTGTAATTTACCAGATTTAATCAAAGTCGAATCAGTCGGTCCTCCATTTAGAACCAATAAAGTTAAAATAGCAGGGGACGGAGAAATCTTAATAAAAGGTGAAAATGTTATGTTGGGTTACTGGAACCTAAAAGAAGAAACTGAAAGAGTAATTAAAGATGGATGGTTATATACTGGAGATATTGGCGAGTTTGATCAAAACAATTATTTAAAAATAACAGATAGAAAAAAAGATATTATTATAAATTTAGGTGGTGACAATATTTCACCAAGTAAAATTGAAAATATTTTGTGTTTAAATGAAAATATTAAACAATCTTTTGTTTATGGAGACAAAAAAAATTACTTAGTTGCAATATTAGTTACAGAAAAAGAAATTAATAAAGAAAAAATTAAACTTATAATTGAAAATATAAATAAAAGATTAACTTTAATAGAAAAAATTAAAAAATTTGTTTTGATTTACGAAGAATTTACAATTGAAAACGGAATGTTAACACCAACTTTAAAGTTAAAAAGAAAAGAAATAATTAAAAATTATAAACAACAATTAGAAAATCTTTATTAATTTTACAAATAAACGTTAAGTAATTTGCTTAAATAATCATTGATATTGCTATCTTTTTTAAATTTAATAAAAAATAAAAAAAAAATTAAAAAAATTAAATTTTGAATCAAATTTATAAAATAATTTATGTTTGACATGAATTTTTTTATAATTAATGTTTAATTAACAAACGAATCACTAAGATTTGTTTAATAACAAGGGAGAAAAGATGGCTAAAAGAAGAAAAAAAGCTAAGAAAAAGAAAAAAGCTAAAAAGAGAAGAAGAAAAAGAAGATAGTTTTCTCTTTTACTAAACGCCCTTTTTAACTATTTTAAAAAGGGCGTTTTTTTATTCTGCGTTTTCTGAAATGTTTGTCCTTCCTAAAGCCTTATCCATTTTTTTTTGGACTTCCTCCGGACTAATTTTTAACACAGCCTCAAACTCAGATTTAAGTCTTTCATAAGCTTTTTCAAATAACTGTCTTTCAGAGTAGGATTGATCTGCAATTATGTCAGTATTCTTATTAAGATCTTTAACTACCTCTGCTAACTCGTAAATTTTTCCAGAGTTGATTTTTTGGTCATATTCTTGAGCACGTCTACTCCACATTGTCCTTTTAATCTTTGGCTTTGTTTTAAGTATAGAAATACATTTGTTTATTTGGTTTGATGAAGATATTGGTCGTAATTTTGATTGTTGATTAATAGGAACAGTTAAAGTTAGTTTCTCTTTTTCCACTAGTATTTTATAGAACTGGATATCAATTTCACCAATTTTAGCTTTTTCAATAGCAGTAATTTTTCCTACCCCATGTTTTGGATAAACAACAAAGTCTTTTAAATTATAAATGCGTTTTTCTGTAGGTTGTTTCTTAATCTTTTTTATTTCTGGCTTTTCATCAGTTCCAGGGATATTACTTCTTTTTTCAATTGTTTTTAAAGATTGTTTTGTCTTATTAGCAACTTTTAATTTTTTTACTTTTTTTATTTTTTTTATTTTTTTAGCTTTTTTCTTTTTTGGCATATATTTTATTTTCCAGGTTTTTCTGAAAAGTGTTTATCATATTTATCTTTCATATTTCTAAATTTTTCATGATCTTTCATTGGATCTTTTTTTTTTGAAATATTAGGCCATATTGCAGAAAACTTTTTGTTAATCAATAACCATTTGTCTATATCTTTAACACTTTCATCTGTGTCAGCTTTAATTGCATCTAAAGGACACTCAGGCTCGCATACACCACAATCAATACATTCATCTGGATTAATTGCTAAAAAGTTCTCTCCTTCATAAAAACAATCTACAGGACAAACCTCAACACAATCGGTCAGTTTACATTTGATACATTCGTCTTTTACAATATATGTCATTTTTTGTTTATCAGTCTAAGTTTAATTTCTGCGCTTTCTTTATCAGGAAAATAAATTAACCCGCAAACTCTTCTCATAAGATTTGACTCATATTGGTCTACAGTATTATCAGAAATAATTACCCGCCAAAGGTGCTCTACAATATCTGTTTTTATATCCATTGTTTTTTGTTTAATTATATTCGTATAATTCAGTAGTTGATTTGAATTATTTTCAATTTTTTCTGCTAACTTTAAAATTTCGTCAGCACTATCGTCTTTTAAGTAAGATTTTATAAAATTCTTTATTAAATCTTTTTCATGTTCAGAGTAAATTTCATCAATATTTGCTGCGTGAACAAGCAACGCAGAAATACCAGTAACACTCTCTTTATCTAATTTATTCATTTAATATTTAAAGAAAGAAGTTTTTTAAATGGATTTTCTTTTTTGTCAAACCGTATTATTTTCTCTTTTTTCTTTTTCTCACCCAAAAAAACGTAGGTATCAGCTGTTTTGTCCTTTTTATAATTCATGTATGCCATCAATTTATAGAAATTTTCTCTAGAACATCCTAATAAATTCATCATTTCAGCATTTATTACAAATTTCTTATTCTTTGTTTTTTCTAAGATTTTCAAAAATAATTTTTCTAAAATATCGATTCTGACAAAGAAATCTTTAAATTTCTCAAATCCACATAGTAAAAGAAAATTTTTTTCAAGATATGATCCTTTTATAAAATTTAATCCAGATTTTGGAATTTCATTTTTGTTAGAAAGATTATAAAATATTTTCCATAAGCTAACACGGAATTCAACAGCTTTAGGTTTAAGCATTTTAGGAAGATAAATATGATACCTACCTATTTTTATACCCATACCCCATAATTTTTTTCTTTCTTGTAAAGGTATAGATTTGACAATTTTTTCTACTTCGCTTCTTTTAACAACACCATTATTTTCATAAAGTTGAAAAACTAAACCTCTCAAATATTGGTTATTTATTCGATGTTTTGTGAGCTTAATCAAATCTCCTAAACATTCTTTAATATGGTTATCTAACCATTTTCTCAAAAATAAATTAAGTTTTGACTTGGACATTTCATTTAAAGAATCGTCCGCAATAATGTCTATATCAGGATTTAAGTAGTCGTTCCCTTTTTTTAATCTCGCTATGGGATTATTTCTCCAGATTATTTTACCTTCATTATTAACTTTTATTTCAGCCGTTGATAAAATTTCATCAACACGTTTTACTAATTCCTTCTCTACACCTTTTCTAGCTGCTTTCTTAATCGATTTAATATCGGTGTCTAAAGTTTTTGATGTAATTTCTATTAAAAATTTAAGTCCTTTTAATTCTCCAATAAGCTGACCATCAATATATATTTTATTTTCATTATTTATTTCAGTGTTTAATACGAGTTCTTGCTTCAAACTCCTTGATAAAATACTTATTTTTTTATCTATAAAACTTTTAGTTAATTCATCGTGTAATTTATCAGACAATTTATCTTCAATACTTTTTGTGAGCTGCACCCAATAATCTGAATTTTCTACCCAATTTTTTTTATTTGCAACATAAGACCATGTTCTTACATTAGATAACCTGTGAGAGAGCAGATCTACATTTCCATGGTCTCGCTCTAGCCCTTTTAATTGTTCTTTCATAAAAGTACTTGGTATTCTATTTTTTCTAGTTGATAAAAATTGAAATACTTTATCTATAACATTTATATGTTGCCCATATGCTTTCTTTTCAAAGTCTGGTATTTGACAACATTCCCATAATAATTCTAAATTTTTATGATAAATAATATTATTTGACCCCTTTTTTAGAAAGAATCTTAAAACACTTTCGTCAAGGGAATCATTGGTTCTTAAAAGATTTTTTTGTCTCGGTTTAAGCTCTAAACTCGAAATTAGTTTATCTGGATTTTCAAAATTTAGATTTGAGTTTCTCCAATAAATTGTTTTAGTGTCCGGTAATTGGTGTTTTTCAATTTTCTCAATTTCATCTGAATTTAAAGTTTCACAGTCTCCTGTTGTACCAAACCCACCATCATTTTTGTAACGACCTGCTCGTCCAGCGATTTGAGACATTTCAACTAAATTCAGTCTTCTAGTTTTTTTTCCATC
>CACGPY010000005.1 GCA_902575095.1 uncultured Pelagibacteraceae bacterium | reverse complement strand
GTTGGTGTTAAATGCGCAACTATTACACCTGATGAAGCAAGAGTTGAGGAATTTAAGCTTAAAAAAATGTGGAGATCTCCTAATGGAACTATTCGAAATATATTAGGTGGAACAGTCTTTAGGGAGCCAATTATTTGTAAAAATGTTCCGAAATTAGTTCCTGGATGGACGCTACCAATCGTAATTGGAAGACACGCTTTTGGTGATCAATATCGTGCGACTGATTTTTTGATTCCTGGAGAAGGTAAAATGGAAGTTAAATGGACATCAAAAGATGGTAAAGATAAAAAAGAATTTGAAGTATTTAATTTTTCTGGGCCAGGTACAGCTTTAGCTATGTACAATTTAGATGACTCAATTAAAAATTTTGCTAGAGCGTGTATGAATTATGGACTAAATAGAAAATGGCCAGTTTACTTATCAACTAAAAATACAATTTTAAAGGCATACGATGGTCGTTTTAAAGATTTATTCCAAGAAGTTTTTGAAAAAGAATTTAAAAGCAAATTTGACTTAGCTAAAATTACTTATGAACATAGATTAATTGATGACATGGTAGCTTGTGCTATGAAATGGAATGGGGGTTACGTTTGGGCTTGTAAAAACTACGATGGTGATGTTCAGTCAGATACTGTAGCTCAAGGGTTTGGTTCTTTGGGATTAATGACAAGCGTATTAATGACTCCAGATGGAAAAACTGTTGAGTCAGAAGCTGCTCACGGAACAGTAACTAGACATTACAGGATGCATCAAAAAGGGAAAGAAACTTCTACAAATCCAATAGCTTCAATTTTCGCTTGGACTAGAGGATTAGCTCACAGAGGTAAATTAGATAATAATAATGAACTTATTAAGTTTGCTTTATCTCTTGAAAAAGTTTGTGTTGAAACTGTCGAAAACGGTTCAATGACAAAAGACCTCGCTATATTGATTGATAAATCATCAAAATATTTAACTACCAATCAATTTTTAGAAGCTATTGATGGAAATTTAAAAAAAAAACTTAATTAAGTTTTTTTCTGACTGCTTCGAAAGCTTTTTTAATTTTACTTTGATCAATACCACCAGCTTGTGCAAAATCTTTTCTTCCTCCTCCACCTTTTCCTCCTAAAATTTCTGATGCAGTTTTCACAAGTGTGACCGCGTCAAATTTAGCGGTAAGATCTTGAGAAACTCCTATAGCAACTCCTACTTTACTCTCAAAAGTAGAAATGCTTATAATTACCCCTGATTTAATCTCTTTTTTACCTTGATCAATAATTCCTCTTAATTCTTTAGGAGGAAAATCTTTTAAAATTTGCTCTCGAATTAATATATCTCCAATTTTTTTATCTTGTATAATATTTTTACTTTTATCTTTCTTGATGCTTTCAATTTTTACTTTGTTAAGCTGTTTATTTAAATTTTTTAAATTTTCAGTTAAATTTAAATTATTTTTATAATCTGGCTTTATTTTTAGATTTTCTAATTCCTTTTTAATAGATGTTATTTCATCTTTTAAATTTGACTCTTTTTGAGATTTATCTTGTTTTTGTGTTTTTTCATAATCTTGTAATTGTTTATCTCTTAACGCCTCTACTCTCCTAACTCCTGAAGCAATTGAAGACTGGCTTATAACTTTAAATTTACCAACCTCTTTAGTATTTTTAACATGAGTGCCTCCACACAACTCTGTAGAGAAAAAACCATTATTTTCCTTTCCCATAAAAACCACTCTCACTTCTTCGCCATATTTTTCACCAAATAATGCTAATGCGCCCATGCTTACTGCTTCTTTTGGAGTCATTATTCTTGTTTGAACATCTGTAGAAGCAATTATAATTTCATTTACAATATTATTTATTTTTTTCATTTCCTCTTTTTCAATAGGCTTATTATGACTAAAATCAAATCTTAGCCTATCTGGTGAAACTAACGAACCTTTTTGAGTGACATGTTTTCCTAAAGTTCTTCTTAGTGACTCATGTAATAAATGAGTTGCTGAATGATAAGCTTTAGAGTTATTTCTTTTTAAAACATCTATTTCTAAATTAACGTTTTGCCCAATTGAAATTGAGCCTTTTTCAATTTTTCCATAATGAACAAATAAATCTCCCATTTTTTTTTGAGTATCGTTAATTTTTATTTTACAATCTGAATTAAAAATATAACCTTGGTCACCAACCTGACCACCTGACTCCCCATAGAATGGGGTTTGATTTGTTATAACTTCAACCTCATCCCCAATGCTAGCTGAGTCTACAAATTTATCATCTTTTGAAATTTTAATAACAACACCTTCTGCTTTATCAAATTCATAGCCTAAAAATTCAGTCGGATTTATTTCTTCTCTTATTTTGAACCATCTTTCCTCAACGGACTTATCTCCTGACCCTTTCCAATTAGCTCGCGCAAGAGCTTTACTTTTTTCCATCTCTTTTTCAAAATCAGCATTATCTACTTTAATTCCCTTTCCTTTTAAGATGTCGGCGGTTAGGTCTAACGGAAAACCATAAGTATCATATAATTTGAATGCTGTAGATCCTGGAAAGGTTTTATTTGAAACTTTAGTTAAATTTTCATCAAGTATTTTCATTCCTCTTTCTAAAAGAGAGGAAAATTTTTCTTCCTCATTTTTTAAGGTCTCAATTATTAATTCTTTACCGGTAATTAATTCTGGATAACTACTTTTCATCTCATTTAATAAAACATCAAATAATTTATAAAAAACAGGATCTTTGCTTCCTAAAGAATGAGCATGTCTCATCCCACGTCTCATAATTCTTCTTAAAACATATCCCCTTCCTTCGTTAGAAGGTAATATCCCCTCAGCGATTAAAAAACTGCTTGCCCTTAAATGATCTGCAATAACTCTGTGACTTGCAATTGTTGTTTCATTTATTGGTGACTTCAATAAATCGGAGGATGCATCCATAATTTTTTTAAAGTGATCGATCTTATAATTATCATGAGTCCCTTGAAGGACAGCTGTCATTCTTTCAAGGCCCATTCCAGTATCTACTGATGGTTTTGGTAAATTTATTCTTTTATCTTTTGATATTTGTTCGTACTGCATAAATACTAAATTCCATATCTCAATAAATCTATCTCCATCTTCATCTGGGCTTCCTGGAGGTCCTCCTTTTAATTTTTCACCGTGATCATAAAAAATTTCTGAGCAAGGACCACATGGACCAGTATCTCCCATTGACCAAAAGTTATCCGAAGTTGCTATTTTTATTATTTTGTCCTCACTTAACCCTGCTATTTTTTTCCAAAGTTTAAATGACTCTTCATCTTCATGATAAACTGTTACAGAAAGTTTTTCTTTAGGCAATTGAAAATCTTTTGTTAGCAAATTCCAAGCAAGAATAATTGCCTGTTCTTTAAAGTAATCTCCGAAGGAAAAATTTCCAAGCATTTCAAAAAAAGTATGGTGTCTTGGTGTGTATCCTACGTTTTCTAAATCATTATGCTTTCCTCCGGCTCTTACACATTTTTGAGATGTTGTGGCTGTTTTATAGTCTCTTTTTTCTAAACCTGTGAAAACATTTTTAAATTGAACCATTCCTGAGTTGGTGAACATCAGAGTAGGATCATTGTTTGGAACTAAATTACTAGAGTCTACATTCTTATGATTGTTTTTTTTAAAGTAATCTAAGAATTTTTTCCTTACATCTGTAAGTAAAATTTGGCCCATATTTAATTAAATACAGATATTTTAGAGCTTGTCTATAAAGAGATTAATTTGTAGCTTTTTTATCGTTGTCTACTACAACGCAAATTTCAGATTTTGTTAAAAATCTTTGTCCTGTTCCATTATCTAGGGAAAACATACCTCCGATTCCTTTAACAGCATCAATAGTCAGATCTGTATGTTTCCATTTTTCGTATTGATCCTCATTCATATAAAAAGGGGTTCCATCTACTTCTCCCAGCTTTACATCGCTATTTCCTACTTGATATTCTTTTGCTGGAAAGCACATAGGTGCGCTACCATCACAGCATCCACCCGATTGATGAAATAAAAGGTCATCTCCATGAACTTCTTTGATCTCACTTAATAATTTTTTTGCTGATAATGTAAATGATACTTTCATTTCAATATTTCGGCCCATGATTTAGAATCATGGGCCATTATATATTATAGGTTAAAAGAAGCCTAATTTTTTCTCACTGTAAGACACGTGTAAATTTTTAACTTGTCTATAATGATTTAACATCATTTTGTGAGTTTCTCTTCCGATACCAGATTGTTTGTATCCACCAAATGCAGCGTGAGCTGGATATGCATGGTAACAGTTTGTCCAAACTCTACCCGCTTCAATACCCCTACCCATTCTGTACGCAATGTTTCCATCTCTAGTCCAAACACCTGCTCCTAATCCGTAAAGAGTATCATTAGCTATCTCTAATGCTTCTTTCTCATCCTTAAACGTTGTAACTGATACAACTGGTCCAAAGATCTCTTCTTGGAATATTCGCATATTGTTTTTTCCTTCGAAAATTGTTGGTTGGATATAGTTTCCTTTTTCAAGACCACTATTAATTTTTGCAGCACTTCCACCACAAAGAACTTTGGCGCCTTCTTTTTTACCTAAGTCTAAGTAAGACTTAATTTTTTCCATTTGTTCTAGTGATGCTTGAGCTCCAATCATAGTTTCCATTTTTAAAGGATTGTCTTGTTTTACAGCTTTAGTTCTTGCAATCGCCTTCTCCATGAATTTATCATAGATAGATTTTTGAATTAAAGCTCTGCTTGGACAAGTACAAACTTCTCCTTGGTTAAGCGTAAACATAGCAAAACCTTCTAAACATTTATCAAAGAAGTCGTCATCTTTTGCCATCACATCTTCAAAGAAAATGTTTGGCGATTTACCACCTAATTCTAAAGTGATTGGAATTAAGTTTTGAGATGCGTACTGCATTATTAAACGTCCAGTTGTAGTTTCACCAGTAAATGCTATCTTCTTAATTCTTTTTGAAGATGCAAGTGGTTTACCTGCTTCAAGACCATATCCGCTTACTACATTAACAACACCTGCTGGTAATAGATCTCCAATTAGTTCCATTAACAACATGATTGATGCTGGTGTTTGTTCAGCTGGTTTTAAAACCACACAGTTTCCTGCTGCCAATGCCGGAGCTAGTTTCCATGTAGCCATTAATAATGGGAAGTTCCAAGGTATAATCTGACCAACCACACCTAATGGTTCAGGTATGTGGTAAGAATATTCACTATTACTGATTTCAGCAACTGAACCTTCCTCTGCTCTTATTACTCCTGCAAAATATCTCCAATGATCAATTACCAAAGGTAAATCTGCAGCCATACATTCTCTTATCGGCTTACCATTGTCTAAACATTCTGCTGTCGCTAAAACGTTTAGATTTTTCTCTATAACATCAGCAATCTTCAAGAGAATATTTGATCTCTCTGTTATTGATGTTTTTCCCCATGCAGGAAATGCTGCGTGAGCTGCGTCTAGAGCAAAATCAACGTCTTTTTCGTTCGATCGTGGCACCTTACAGATAACTTCATTAGTGATAGGAGTAGTATTGTCAAAATACTTTCCAGATTTAGGTTCTACAAATTTTCCGTTTATGTAGTTTCCATATTTAGCTTTAAATGGAAATTTAACCTTCAAATGAGAGGTATCTAAAGATGAAGACACTTTCGGGCTTGATGCTTGTTGTGTACTCATTTTTCCCCCTTTTGTTCTATAACTAATTAAAACCAATCTGAACTAGATTGTACACATGTATTTTTGACACTATTTTTTTAGACACTAAATATAGATTTAGTCAATTCACAGTTGAGATTTCATGAGAAACGGGAGGTCTTATTAAAACCTCCCGTTGAAATGATGGCAGAAGAATTATTCTTCCTCTTTTTTATCGCTAATTTTTTCTTTAGGAGATGGATTCCCCTCTAATTCTTTACTAATTGCAGAAGCTTGATCTCTAATTATTTTTTCAATTTCTGTAGCTACGTTAGGATTTTTTTGGAGATAAACTTTTGCGTTTTCTCTTCCCTGACCTATTTTTTCTCCTTTATATGCGTACCAAGCTCCAGATTTTTCTACTACTCCAGCTTTAGTACCAAGATCAATTAATTCTCCTAATTTACTAATCCCTTTTCCATACATTAAATCAAATTCTACCACTTTAAATGGTGGAGCAACTTTGTTTTTAATTACTTTAACTCTTGTTGAGTTACCAATAATTTGATCTTTTTCTTTTATTGCGCCTATTCTTCTAATATCCATTCTTACAGATGAATAAAATTTAAGAGCGTTTCCTCCAGAAGTTGTTTCTGGGTTTCCAAACATTACTCCAATTTTCATCCTGATTTGATTAATGAAGATGACCATAGTGTTTGATTTTGATACTGAACCAGTTATTTTTCGTAAAGCTTGACTCATAAGTCTTGATTGTAAGCCAACATGATGATCACCCATTTCGCCTTCTAATTCAGCTTTTGGGGTCAATGCTGCTACTGAGTCTACAACTAATACAGAAATTGAACCTGATTTAATTAAAGTATCAGTTATTTCTAAAGCTTGCTCACCTGTATCCGGTTGAGAAATTAGTAATTCCTCTGTTTTTACACCAAGTTTTTTAGCATAAACTGGATCCATAGCATGTTCAGCGTCTACAAAAGCGCATATTCCGCCAGCTTTTTGAGCTTCAGCAACTACTTGTAAAGCCAAAGTCGTCTTACCTGAAGATTCTGGACCGTAAATTTCTATAATTCTACCTTTAGGCAGTCCACCAATTCCTAGAGCTAAATCTAGGCTTAATGAGCCTGTTGAAATGGCCTCTACGTCTAAAGCTTGCTGTTGACCTAGTCTCATTACAGAGCCTTTACCAAAATTTTGATCTATCTGGCTAATAGCTGCCTCTAGAGACTTGCTTTTTTCTTTTAATTCTTTCTGTTTTTTATCGTCTGTTTTTACGATTTTTAAGTTATTTTTAGTCATTTTTTATCCTTTTTTGTTATTCGAATCATATATATAAATGTACACATTTTGTTCTCTTTATCAAGAAATTAAAATGTTCACATAAAAAACAGCTATTTAATTGATTTAATAGATAATGAGCCAAGCTGTTTAGCAAGTTCAAACTGAGATATTATGAAATCTCTTTCGGATTTAGCAAAAGCAATTCTAGCATCTAAAAGTAAACTTCTAGATTGAATTAGTTCAAGAGTAGTTCTTGTATTACCTGAATCGTACTCTAAAGTAATACCTTCATTAGCTATTTCAGCGGCTTTAAGTTGCGCCCTAGTTGCATCTAATACGCTTTCAGATGATTGATATTTAGACCAGGCATTTGTTATTTCAGTATTAATTTTATTTTTAGTATCTTGTAATATAAGTTGATATTTCTCTTTATTATACGATGATTTCTTAATTGTTGAGATATTTTCACCTCCTTTAATAATAGGCCATGTAACAGTAGCTTTAATAGTTTCCTGATCATTTTCATCTATAGTAGAACTAAAATCACTATTTTCTGATTTAGAGTAATTTACTGACGCAGATGGAGATAATCTAGCTCGCTCTATATTCAATTCTTTAACAGCTATTTCGTAATCTAATTTAGAAACTAAAAGATCTGTATTGTTTATCTCAGCTAATTGGAGAGATTCGTTAAGAGAGTTTGGTAATGATAATAAAATTTTTTCATTAAGATTTTTTGTATTGGGTGACCTCTCTCTGGTCACTCTTTCAAAACTAATTTTTGAAGACAATAATTCAGTTTTTGCCTTAATTAAATTAGCTCTTGCACCAGCTAATGAGGATTCCGATTGAGCTAAATCAGTTAAAGTAATTTCTCCTTTTTGAAGTCTAGCATTATCTGAATCAACTTGTCTTTCAAATAAGTTAACATTTAGTGAGTTAAATTCTTCATTCTTAAATTTAAAAATCAAATCAAAATAAGCTGACGCTGTATCTAAAATTGTTTGCTGTTCAGTTTTTTTTAATAATAATTTAGCTTTTTTAACTTCAAGTTCAGATTTTTTAAATGTATTTAATCCTTTGAAACCAGAAAAAATTTTTTGCTCTACAGAAATTTTTGTGCTCTCGGAGTCTGAATTAGAGTCAGCTATACTCGATCCACTTTGATTAGTTTGATTAGTGGACAAGGTGCTTGTTTGATCTCCTGAAAGAGTAATACTTGGCAAAAATTCACTTCTTGAAATATTTTTACTTTGCTTAGTAGACTCAAAACTTTTTCTTTCAGCATTTAATTGTAAATTATTTACTAGGGCTTTTTCAATAAAGAATTTTAAATTATCTTCTGCTTGAAGTAAACTTGCATAAGATAAAAAAAAAATTATTAAAATTATTTGTTTCATTTGTTAAATTTTATCGATTTTAGTCTATGGCTTTTATCAATACTTATCACTATATCAGATTTAGTTGGAAGAGTTTTTAACATATGTTTTGTAATTCTTTCATAGTACATAATAAAATGTTTAATTTGTTCATTATTCATAATTTTATTTCCCTTGCCGTTAATTCTTAATTTTTTTTCTTGTAGCGTTCTCCATTTTAAAACATATTTGAAACTTGGTACTTTTAAGAAAATTAATTTATCTATTAAATTGTAAATTTTACTGTAATTCTTTTTTAGTTCCAAATTTACTTTTTGCCTCCAAATTTTTTCGATATCCCTTTGTTTTTCTAGTTGATTTATTGGAAAATTTAAATCTTTATTTTTTTGAGCGGTTGCGCCCACACACCATCCCTCAAAGATAATAATATTGGGTTTTTTTTTGACTTTAAACCATTTATTTTTTGGAGATCTATTATCTATAGATTTATCAAATTTAGGCATGGTTAATTTTTTGAACTTCTTATTTTTCAGCTTTTTAATACATCGAAATAACATTTTAGTATCGTGGGTACCCGGTACACCTCTTGTAAGAAATAATGAATTAATGGTTTTTGACATTACTTCCCTCTCATTTAAGGTCTTATAAAAATCATCAATAGAAAATATTACTGTTTCTAGTTTATAGGCCTCTTTTAAAATTATTTTTAAAATTTTTGAAATGGTTGATTTGCCGGTTCCTTGCCCTCCAGTTAAGCCGATTAATTTGGTTTTTTTTTTCTTAAAATAATCATCACTAATAATTTTACTAATAGGTAAATAAAATTTATTTAATTGCTGTAATTTATCTCTAAAGGGTTCAGACATGACTTCTTGCGATCGAATAAAATTTAGATATTTTTTTTTTACTTTTTGATATTTTAGATGATTATCTTCCATTTTTTATTTCTTATCTAATGGATGATTATGACCGTCATTGATTGAGATATTTTTTAAATCAAAAGTATCTATTTCATCGATGCAGCCTAAATTAAATCCTGTCATTGCTGGATTTGACCTTGGATTATGATGAGTATAAACTCCACATATTGAACAAAAAAAATGCTTCGCAACCTTGGTATGAAATTGATAGATTTTTAACTTGTTTTCTCCTTTAGTAATTTTAAAATTTTCATTCTTAACCATGGACATTATTGCTCCTTTTCGTTTACAAAGTGAACAATTGCAGCGTAAAATTTTTTCTAAATTGTCTGGAACATTTATTTTAGCTTCTATAGCCCCACAATGGCATTTTAATAATTTCATAAAATTTTTTAAAATTGTTTCACAATACGTACCTTTAGCCCTATCCACAATACATCAAAAACTTATATAAATGTTCATGTTTTGATTCCTTTTTGATTCCGTTTAGGACTCTTATTGCAATTTTTTAGTGCGTAATTTTTTTTATATTATCAAGATTATTATGGCTGTTAATTAAATCTTTTTTTTGTTCTCTTTGAGAAACTATAAAAATTATGAGATTAAAAATCACAATTAAAACTTGAGAAAATATTGTTATATTTCCTAAATATGAATTTAAATATGTCAAAGCAATCAACATTAAAGTTGATCTAAAAAACACATTATATTTAAAAACGGCAATAATAGAAAATGAATGAATTATAAGTTTTAACAGAGACATTTGAGATGGGCCAAAATACCTTAATCCTCTTATTGAATTAATTTCATTTAAATGTTTTAAGTTTTTCTTAACACTTCCAGAAAAACTGCTCCACAAACTCGCTTTTGAATGAAGCTTTTCTACATCGGTTCTTGTTAGTATGCTATAATTTCCAAAATTAACATTTTTTCCAGTGAATATATAAGTAATAAGTTTATGTAATTGATAAAGAAATTGAAAAAAAAGGCCTTCAGATCTCTTAATTCTTTTTGCCACAACTGAGAAATTTGGATTTTCTTTTATCTTTTCAACTAAATTTTTAATTTCTTCCGGTCTATCTTCGCCATCACCATCCATTAAAATTAAGTAATCAAATTTTTTATTTTGAAAAATGTATCTTATCCCAAATGCGTTACACCTAGCATGACCTTTATTCTCTCTCATATTTAAAATTTCTACTAACCCAATATTACTTGGCTTATGTATTTCTGATGACTCAGCCGTTGAAGCATCATTTACGATCAGACACTCAAAATTAATATCATTAAAAGATTTAATAATTTCATTAATCTCGATAAGTAGTTTTTTTAATGATTTCCAATCATTGTACACCGGTATTAAAATTATTATTTTTTTCATCTTTTTCCAATCATACAGTAACCATATGGTTTTATGGTTCCAAATACTCCAGGACAGATTTTTTTAAGTATTTTTGGGTTTCCAGTATAAATTACACCTTGTTCATCCGTTATATTAGAAGTATTATTTTTAAGTTCATTTATCCAAATAGGTCTAGAGTTTAAATGGTAAGATAAGTTACCCGCTGACCACTCATCTCCTATAACGATTTTTATTTCGTTCATAAAATTATCATTCCATTTATTTTGAACGAGTCTTGCAATTTCTTTACCTGGATAATCCGTTCTTTTTGTTTCGTCTAACAACGAAATACCTAAATAGGCTGTAGGAGAAAAGATGAAAAATGTTAAAAAGATATAGTAAAATCTTTTTATTTTTTTTGTTTCAATACATTGTTTAAATATAAATATGAACAAAGTTCCTAAAAATAAGTAAAAAGGTGTCATCCACATTGTTCTTATTTTTGCGCCGGTTAAAATAGATGTTATTAACATAAGTATCAATGGAATTAAATTTATTGAAATTAAAAATAAAGTTTTTTTATCTTTTGTATTAATCTTACACTTATAATTTTTAATAATAGCTGCACCCATAATAAAAAATGGGATTAAAATAGTTAATTGTTTTAACAAAAAAATTAGTGGGTTTTTAATGTGGTCTATTAAAATAAAATCTGATAGGCCAGATCTTTCTAGGCCATAAAAAATTGTTTTAAAATTATTATCAAACAACCAAATAAAATGAGGAGTAAGTAAAATCAAAGAAATTAAGATTGATAATAGGTAATTTTTTATTGATTTACGATATTTTTTAAAATTTAAAATTAAAAAAATTAATAAAGCCAAAAGAATATAGATAAATAAGTATTTTGATAAAAAACCTAATGCAGAAAAAATTCCGAATAATATCCAAGCGATTTTTTTGTTATGATGTAGTCCTTTCCAAAAAAAATAGACTGATAAAGCCCAAAAAGGTAATTGACTAACGTTTACATTAAATTCAGGGGTAGTGAAATTATAGAAATAAATCCCGGATAAAATTAAAACAGATAGTAATGGATATATTTTGTCTTCAAAAAAATCATAAGAAAGTTTCCATACAAAATAAAAAGAAATAACTACGAAAATTTGACTCAATAAATAATAGGACCAATCATTTTTACCAAATATCAAATAAAAAAATTCGACTGCGAAAGCGCTGAAAGGCGGGTGTTTATTAAAACCCCAATCTAAATTACTTCCCCAAGCTAATGCTTCGATTACATCTAAAGGTAAATTAACATTAGAGATCGTAGGTACTATTGTCCAAATTATTAAATGGGAAAAAAGAAAAAGATAAAATGCTTTAATAATATTTTTTTTAAGTATCATATAAATATGTAATTATTACAATTTATAAGCTATTGACACGACTAAAATCAAACATATACTCGCCAAATTCGAAAAATGGTAAAAAAAACCACTACTAAAAAAAAATATATTCCTAACTCTAAGGAAAAATATATGTGTGCTAAGCATAAAAAATTTTTTACCGATGAGTTATTAAATTGGAAAAGAGAAATAATTAAGGCTAATAATTTAGGTAATTTACTAAACTCTACCGATGATAATGTATCTTCTGCAGATATTGTCGATCAAGCATCTTCATACACTGATAAATCGGTAGAAATGAAAGCTTTAAATAGAAGTAGAAAACTAATTTCTAAAATTAATTCTGCCCTACAAAGGATCAAAGATGGTTCATATGGTTATTGTGAAGAGACAGGAGAACCTATTGGCTTAAAAAGACTAATGGCGCGACCTGTTGCTACATTATCTATTGAAGCTCAAGAGAGACATGAAAGAGACGAGAAAATATTTGTAGATGATTAAACTTTAGGAATTGTTTCTCCTTTATTTAAAAGATCAAATCCCTTTTGCACCGCTTTCCTTTTTGAGATTTCTTTATACCATCTAGTTAAGTTTTTAAACTTTTTCAGACCAATATCATGCCACTCGTGACGGGCAATCCAAGGAAATGTAGCAATATCAGCTATAGTATAATCCTCTCCTGCTAAAAATTTAGAGCTAGACAGCCTTTCTTCAAGTTCATTGTAAATTCTCTTTGAAATTTTAAAATATCTATTTTCTCCAAATTCACTTTTCCCAGGATTATAATGATGAAATTGATGATGCTGACCCAACATTGGGCCCACATAAGCCATTTGACCCATTAACCATTGATTGATTACTGTTCTTTGATTTTTGTCGTAAAACTTTCCACTTTTATCTCCTAAATAAATTAATATTGCTCCAGACTCAAACAAACTTATTTTTTTATCATGGTCAATTATCACTGGAGTTTTACTAAAGGGACTTATTTTTTTAAATTCAGGTTTAAACTGTTCATCTTTAGAAATATTAATTTTTGTAACTTTGTAATCAAATTTAATCTCCTCTAGCATTATAGATATTTTCTTACCGTTTGGAGTATTGGCGGTAAGCAACTCAATCACTTTTTACCTAACCTATCATGAATTGTTTTAGATGATGTAGTAAATTCAAATCTGTATTTTTCATCAGGTCTTGCTCTTTTAAAACACTCAACAGAGGCAAGAGCTACTTCGTGAAATCCTGATAAAATTAATTTTAATTTACCAGGATAGCTACAAATATCGCCAGCAGCGAATATTCCTTTTTTATTAGTTTCAAAATTCTCTGGATTAACCTCAATAGTTTTTTTATTCATATTCAGCCCCCACTCAGCAATTGGGCCAAGTTTCATGATTAATCCGAAAAAACCAAGAATAACATCAGTAGGAATTTTTTCGGTTTTTCCATCATCGTATTTAATAGTAATTGATTTTAATTCTTTTTCACTTTCTAAAGACACTATTTGGCAAGGAGTTTTTATAGAAACCTTCCCCTCTTGTTCTAATTTTCTTATTGCTGATAGTGTATGTTCTGAACCTCTAAACTCATTTCTTCTATGAATTAATGTTATTTTTGAAAATTTCGAGAGTTCTAAAGCCCAATCTAAAGCTGAGTCACCGCCTCCAAAAATTGAAATATTTTTATTTTTAAAATCATCTTTATTTCTCACAGCATAAAATATGGATTTCCCTTCAAATTTTTCGCTTTCTTTTAAAGAAATTTTTCTAGGCTCAAAAGAACCTACTCCACCCGCAATTATTATGTTGGGAGCTATGAACTCTTCTTTGTTATTTGTTTTTACAATCCAATTTTCTTTTTCTTGATGAACTTCCTCAACTCTGTCCTTTAAATAAAACTCAGTTTTGAATGGTTTTATTTGTTCTAATAATCTTTTTGTAAGCTCTTCACCAGTACACTCAGGCACTGCAGGGATATCGTAAATTGGTTTATCTGGATATAATTCAATACATTGTCCACCTACTTTATCAAGATTATCTATAACTACTGCTTTAAGACCTTTTATACCTAATTGATGAACAGCAAACAGACCTACTGGTCCAGCTCCAATTATAATCACATCTTTTTTTTTCATCAGGTTTGCTTTTCTGGTGTTGTAACTTCTATACCATTTAATTCATCAGTAACTATTATTTGACAACTCAATCTACTATTTTTTTTTGGTTCATATGCCATATCAATCATATCAACTTCAGCATCTTCAGCTTTTGGAATTTTATTTAACCATTCGTCTTTTACATAAACATGGCAAGTTGCACATGCCATCGCTCCACCACAATCAGCATCGATTCCTGGGATTTCATTTTGAATAGCACCCTCCATTACTGAGAGACCATTTTCAACTTCAATAGTTATAGAATTTCCTTTGAAATCTTTATAAATTACTTTTGTCATTAATTAATAATAAGCTAAATAAATTGAAATTATTACAGCCCAAAAAAAAGCATAATACAAAATGTACCCCTTTACCGTAAAAGGCATCTTTTTTATTTTTCGTTTTCCTTTACCTTTGTAAGGTTTTGATATTTCCATAATCTTATATATAAGCTTCTAAAGAAAAAGGGCAAGTACGTAAAACGTACCTGCCCTTTTTTTTATAAATTAATATCTATTATCTAGATGCTAATCTTGTGTTTTGCATTGCAGCTGCCCAGATAACTAGACCAAAAGCGATCTTGTTAACAAAGTCAGCTAAATTGTAAATGATGTTTAAAGAATTTGCATCAACTCCACCAGTTAGGTAACCAAAAATATATCCTAAAGGATATATAGCCCAACCAATAGTTACAATTATTCTCATAGCACTGAAAGCAGTAGACATAGCTTTGTTACCAGCTTTTGCAGCTAAAGTTCCAGCTTCACCAGAGAATATTTCAAACAAGATGTAAATCCATCCAGCCATTCCAATTACAAAACCTACAAATGGTTGAATGTAACCAGCTTCACCTAAATATCCACCGATTAACATTACTAATGAACCAATTAATAGCTTCCAGAATATAGAAGTTGGCACTTTTCTTACAGCTGCCAAGATTAGATAGAATTCGATCATTTGAAGTGGCACTGTGATTAACCAATCAATATATCTGTATACTGTTGGTGTATCACCTGTAGTCACCCAAACTTCTCTCATATACATGTAGTGAACAAATGCAACACCAGTTACAAGTCCTGCTACAGTTAAAGATGTTCTCCATGATGCAGCTACCGTGTTTCTTTCAGCAAAAAAGAATACTGTAGTTGCGATCATACCCATTGATACAAGCCAGAATGAAATTCCTACAAAATCATTGACTTCTAACATGGCAGTCGCAGCATTAGCTGAACTAGTAATACCTAAAAAGGCAACAGTTGCTAAAGCTATAAGACCTAATTTTCTCATGAAAACCTCCCTCGTTTGTTTAGTTTTCGTTTAGTTTATATATAAACTACTCGGACAAATAGATTAATTACCCATCACCGAATAACTTGTCGGGAACCATAGTAAAAAACGAAGTTACAGTGAAGTGTTTTTTTGATCAAAAAACCGCATTTTTATTGGTTTTTTTATTTTTTTTTGGGGATATTTATGAAATACTCTCTAAATAATACAATTTTAGGGAGATACAAATTGAATCAAAAATATAAAGATATTTATCAAAAATCAATCCAAAATAGAGAAGAATTTTGGAAAAATATCTCTGAAAACATTTTTTGGTACAAAAAACCTACAAAAATTTTAAATTCAACTAACCCTCCGTTTTATAAATGGTTTGAGGATGGCATAACAAATACTTGTTATAACGCTTTGGATCTTCATATAGATGAAGGCAGAGGTAATAAATTTGCAATTATTTATGATAGTCCCATCACAGGAGCAAAAAAGAGGATTACTTACAATGAGTTAAGGGATAAAGTTGCTTTGTTTGCTGGAGCATTAAAAAATCAAGGTGTAATAAAAGGTGACAGAGTAATTATTTATATGCCTATGATACCTGAAGCAGTAATTGCTATGCTTGCATGTGGAAGAATTGGAGCAGTTCACTCTGTTGTCTTTGGTGGTTTTGCTGCTAACGAACTTGCAAGTAGAATAGATGACTCAAAAGCAAAACTTTTAGTCACAGCCTCATGTGGTTATGAACCTGGTAGGACTGTTCATTATAAACCATTAGTTAACAAAGCTTTAGAGCTTGCAAATCATAAACCAGATAAATGTATTATTTTTCAGAGAGAAAAAGATAAAGCAGAGCTTGATTCTAAAATGGATATTACTTGGGAAGATGCTCATAAAAATGCGAAACCTGCAGAGTGTGAGAAAATGAATGCTAATGACTACGCTTATATACTTTATACATCCGGTACTACAGGTTTACCAAAAGGAATCGTGAGAGATATCGGCGGCCATATTGTTGCTTTGAAGTGGACTATGAAAAATATTTATAACATCAATCAAGACGACGTATGGTGGTCCGCAAGTGATATTGGTTGGATAGTAGGACACTCTTACATCGTATATGCTCCGTTATTTTTCGGATGTACTACAGTTTTATTTGAGGGAAAACCAGTAGGTACCCCAGATGCTGGTGTTTTTTGGAGGGTTATATCAGAGCACAAAGTTAAATCTCTTTTCACAGCTCCTACTGCAATTAGAGCAATTAAAAAAGAGGATCCTAATGGTGAATTTTTTAAAAAATATGATTTAAGTAAGTTCGACAAATTATTTTTAGCAGGTGAGCGAGCAGATCCTGACACAATTAAATGGTTTGAGAAATTGTCTAACTCACCTGTGATTGATCATTGGTGGCAAACTGAAACTAGTTGGGCAATCACATCTGATTGCACTGGAATTGAGTCTTTCCCGGTTAAATATGGATCTGCATTTAAACCAGTGCCTGGTTATGATTTGAAAGTTTTAAATTCTGAAGGTAAAGAGGTTGGTCCAGGAAAAATGGGAGACATAGTTGTTAAACTTCCGCTCCCTCCAGGAACTTTTCCCACACTTTGGGGTGCTGATAAAAGATATAAAGAAAATTACATGTCTACTTATCCTGGATATTATCAAACTTATGACGCGGGACACATTGACGAAGACGGTTACGTATGGATTATGTCTAGAACTGATGACATTATAAATGTTGCTGGTCATAGATTATCAACTGGAGCAATCGAAGAAGTTTTGGCTGAGCATAAAGATGTAGCTGAGTGTGCTGTCATAGGTATTGCTGACAAACTAAAAGGGCAACTACCCATAGGCTTACTGGCTTTAAAAGCTGGTGTTACAAAAGATAAGAAAGATATAATTAGCGAATGTATAAAAATGGTCAGAGAAAAAGTTGGTCCCGTCGCAGCTTTTAAAATAGCTATTGTTGTAAAAAGATTACCTAAAACAAGATCAGGAAAAGTTTTAAGAGGAACAGTAAGAAAAATTGCTGATAATGAACCTTATAAAATGCCAGCCACAATTGATGATCCAGCTATCTTAGATGAAATAAAAGCTGACCTAGTTGAGAACAAAATTTTAAAACTTTAGCGGTGTTCCTTTAGACTCCTCAACCACTTTACCATCAGACATTACCAAATGACCATTAACGATTGTAGCTACAGGGAAACCTTTTACTTTATGATTGTTAAAAGGTGTCCATCCACATTTACTTGCTATCATCTCATTTTTGATAACTACCTCTTTGCTCATATCGGCAACTGTTATATCTGCGTCGTAACCTTTTTTTAAATATCCCTTATTTTTAATCCCAAAAATTTTACAAGGGTTTTCACACATTAGGTTTATCAGTTGTTGGAGTGTTAGTTTTCCGTTATTTACATGATCCAGCATAACTGGAAAAATAGTTTGAACTCCTGGCATACCTGAAGGAGAATTTGGATATTCTTTGTCTTTATTTTCTTTTAGGTGTGGGGCATGGTCGGAACCTAGCACATCAACTATATTATTCTTAATTGCTACCCATAAACGATCATAGTGTTCTTTAGTTCTTAAAGGAGGATTCATTTGTGCATAAGTTCCAAGTTTGTCGTAACAATCTGGTGCGTACATAGTTAAATGCTGAGGTGTAGTTTCGAAACTAACATTTTTTTTGTGCATAGCTAAAAAATCTACTTCTTCTCTCGTCGTAACATGAAGGACGTGAATTTTCTTATTATATCGCTCTGCAATTTTAACCATCCTTCGAGTAGAGGACATTGCAACTTCTACATTCCTCCACTCTGCGTGTGAATGTACGTCTCCTTTCTTAATAAATTTTTTTCTAAGTTTGATAATATCTTCATCTTCAGAGTGAATAGAAACAATTCTATCGCTCCTAGAGATTACTTTTTCGATATCAGCCTCTTTGTCTACTAATAAGTTCCCTGTTGATGAGCCCGCGAATAATTTAACACCACAACATCCTTCAACATCTTTTAGTTGAGCAAGTTGATCGGTATTGTCAGGTGTTGCTCCAAAATAAAAAGCATAATTACTATGCATTCTGTATTTAGCTGCTTGCAATTTTTTATCGAATTCAACCAGATTAGATGTAGGCGGATTAGTATTAGGCATTTCAAATAATGCAGTTACACCACCTAACACTGCTGCTCTACTGCCACTTTCTAAATCTTCTGCATCAGTTGATCCTGGCTCCCTAAAATGTACTTGAGTATCTATAATTCCTGGCAAAACAACTTTATCTGTTGCATCATAGACTTTGGAGCTATTGAGTTCGATTTTACCGATTTTTTTTATTTTGTTACCTGATAAACCAATATCTGTTTTTGTAAGCTTGCCATCTATATAACAAGATCCATTTTTGATGATGAGACTAAAATTATCAGACATGATTTAATAAATATATTATACAATATATATTTACAAATATGGAAAAAGATCAAATTATTTTATTAGAAGATCGTGGATTAATCTTAATAACAGGTGAAGATACCAAAAATTTTCTTCAAAACATCATTACAAATGATATTGAAAAAGTAAGTTTTTCCTCTTCAATTTTTTCAGCTCTTTTTACGCCCCAAGGAAAATATTTATTTGAATTTTTTGTGATAAAATCAAAAAATGGTTATCTTTTAGATTGTGATTATAAATTTACAAAAGAAATAGTAAATTACCTATTGAAATATAAATTAAGATCAAAAATTGAAATAACAGATATATCGACAGATTATGTAATTGGATTAATAAGTTCGGAAAAATTTTTTGATATTCAAAAAAGTGAAGGCAAAACTGACAATACGATAGAGTTTAGGGATAGCCCTCTATTTCTAGATCCTCGAAATAAAAATTTAGGAGCAAGAATATTATCCTCATTAGAAAAATTGCACCTTACTATAAAAAAATTAGACTTAAAAATTGTTAAGCCCGATACATATTTTGCAAAAGCTCATTCTTTAGGAATTCCAATAAAAGGTATTGAAAATTTAAAAGATCAATTATTTGGTTTAGAAGCAAACTTTGAGGAGCTTAACGCAATTGACTTTAAAAAGGGATGCTACATCGGTCAAGAAAACACCGCTAGAATGAAATTAAAAGAAAAATTAAGAAGAAGATTATTACCGATTTCTTCTACCGAAAAATTAAATTTAGGGGAAGAAATTTTTTATAACAAGATCAAAATAGGCAAAGTACTCATTGAACAGCCTTATCCATTTTGTTTGGTAAAAGTAATAGATCCAAATATTGAAGAATTTGAAAATAAAGAACTTTTAGCTAATAACAAAAAGTGTAAAATTTTAAAGAGCGTTTAATAATCTTGAAAGAGAAGCTAAGATCCCATAACCACTCAATTCGATAAAAGCTATAACTAAAATTATAAGCACTATTCGTTTATTTTTTTTAAAATATTCAATCATAAATAAGCTTTTTTGGTGCGGTCGGAGAGACTCGAACTCTCACGGGAAACCCACACGCCCCTCAAGCGTGCCTGTCTACCAATTTCAGCACGACCGCAATAATTATGCGACAATAAATGAATGACAATTTAACCTCAAGTTGATAAATTGGAATTAGTATGTCTGTACAACAAGGAAATTTAAACGGTTCTAGCGAGATTTACAAAAAAATCTCAAAATTTGTGCCTGAAAATGAATGGAAAATTCATGCTCCTTTAATTGAAAAAATTAATAAATTAAAAAAAGAAAAAAATGCAATTATTCTTGCACATAATTATCAAACTCCAGAAATTTATCACGGAGTAGCAGACATAGCAGCGGACTCTTTAGCTCTGGCAGTTGAAGCAGCAAAAACTTCCGCTGATAAAATTATAATGTGCGGGGTTCACTTCATGGCTGAAACAGCAAAACTAATGAACCCAAACAAAAAAGTTTTTTTACCGGATATGCAAGCAGGTTGTTCTTTAGCAAGTTCAATTACTGGAAAAGATGTAAGATTATTAAAACAAAAATATCCAGGTGTTCCAGTGGTATCATATGTTAATACTTCTGCAGATGTAAAAGCAGAAACTGATGTTTGTTGTACTTCTGCTAATGCTGTTAAAGTTGTTGAATCTTTGAACGTAGATAAAGTAATTTTTCTTCCAGACCAATATTTAGCAGATTACGTTGCAAAAAATACAAAAGTAAAAATTATTTCATGGAAAGGAACTTGTATTGTTCACGAAAAATTTACTAGTAAAGAGATTGAAGATATTAAAAATCAAAACCCAGGTATCAAAGTCATTGCTCACCCTGAGTGTCCACCGGATGTGATTGAGGTATCTGATTTTGCTGGATCAACTTCAGGTATGATTAAATACGTAAAAGATAATCAACCAAAAAAAGTGATGTTAGTAACTGAATGTTCTATGAGTGATAACGTCGAAGCTGATAATCCAAATGTATCTTTCATAAAACCGTGCAATCTTTGTCCTTATATGAAAAAAATTGATTTAGAAAAAATCTTAGATTGTTTAGAAAATGATACTAATGAAATTCTTCTTGATAATAAAACTATAGAAGCTGCGAGAAGATCTGTAATTAGAATGACCGAAATTGGTCGTTAGATCAGTGCAAAATTTAAATCAGTCCCATATTAAAAAAATTGTAATGAAAGCTCTAGAGGAAGACTTAAGGCCTAGAGGTGACATAACTACTAACCTTGTAAATTCAAAAAATAAAATAATTAAAGCTAAGATCATAGCTAAACAAGATGGTATAATTGCTGGATTAGAATTCTGCAAAGCAGCCTTTCAATTGATTGGAAAAGAAACAGTTTTTATTAAAAAAATCTCTGATGGCAAAAAGATTAAAAAAAATAAAATGATTGCTGAAATAAAAGCTAAAACAAAAACAATCTTAATTGCTGAAAGAACTGCGCTTAACTTTCTTAATCACGCTTCAGGTATCGCATCGTTAACAAATCAATTTGTAAATAAAACTATTAAAAAAACTAAGATATGTTGCACCAGAAAAACTACACCTAATTTGAGAGCTCTTGAAAAATATGCTGTTAAAAAAGGTGGGGGGTATAATCATAGATTTAATTTAAGTGATGAAATCTTAATTAAAGATAATCATATTAGTGCATCAAATAGCCTTAGGGAATTGGTTAAGAAAGCTGTACAGACAAAAAAAATAGTTACTGTAGAAATTGAGAATATTAAACAGCTTAAACAAATTATAGGTCTTAAATTTAAAAGAATACTTTTTGATAATATGAGCCCTTCTCAATTAAAAAGATGTTTAAAACTTTGCAAAAATAAATATCAAACAGAGTATTCAGGTAATGCTACTTTAAAAAATATCAAACAAATATCTAAAACAGGTGTTAATAGAATTTCTGTTGGAGCTATCACACACAGTGCGAAATCGTTCGATACAACTTTATTATTTAGATAACTCTGCTTGTGCAGCAGCTAATCTTGCTACTGGAACTCTGAATGGAGAGCAAGAAACATAGTTCAGTCCTGTTCTAGAGCAAAATTCAATACTTCTTGGATCGCCACCATGCTCACCACAAATCCCTAGCTTAATATTTTTATTTGTCTTTCTGCCTCTAGAAGAGGCTAATTCCACTAACTCACCTACTCCATTTTGATCAATACTTACAAACGGATCTACATCAAAAATTTTATTATCGATATAATCGTTTAAAAACTTCCCTGAGTCGTCCCGGCTTATACCAAATGTTGTTTGTGTTAAATCATTGGTTCCAAAGCTAAAGAAATCAGCATGTTTTGAAATAGCCTTTGCTTGCAAAGCAGCACGTGGTAATTCAATCATAGTACCTACCATATATTCAAGTTTTAATTTATTTTCTTTTTCTATTTCTTTAGCAATTTTATTAACTAAGGATCTTAAAATTTTTAACTCAGACTCAGTAGAAACTAAAGGTATCATAATTTCTACAAAAGCTGCTTTTACTTTTTGTTTTTTTAATTCGACTATAGCTTCAAATATTGCTCTACATTGCATCTCATAAATCTCTGGAAAAGAAATGGCCAGCCTACATCCTCTATGCCCAAGCATTGGATTTTCCTCATGAAGTTCAGCTATTCTATCTTTAACCTCCTTCGCTGATAAATTTAAAGATCTTGCTACTTCCTCTATATCTTTGTCAGCTTTTGGTAAGAACTCATGAAGTGGTGGATCTAATAATCTTACTGTAACTGGTAAACCTGACATAACTTTAAATATTTTTTTAAAGTCCTCTTTTTGATAAGGTAGAAGTTTATCTAGAGCGCTATTTCTGTCATCTTTTGATTTAGACAAAATCATTTGTCTAACAGATAGAATTCTCTCTTCATCAAAGAACATATGCTCAGTTCTACATAAACCGATTCCCTCAGCGCCAAACTCTCTAGCAGTTTTACTATCTGCTTCCGTTTCAGCGTTTGTTCTTACTTTTAATTTCCTATATTCGTCAGCCCATTTCATTATTGTAGAAAAGTATCCAGAGATTTCTGGTTGAACAGTCGGAACTAACCCTTTCATTACTTTTCCACTCCCACCATCTATAGTTATAATGTCTCCCTCTTTAATGATTGTGTCTCCGGCTTTAAATTGTTTTTGATCGTAATCAATAGTAATTTCACTAGAACCTGAAACACATGGCCTTCCCATTCCTCGAGCAACAACAGCAGCATGGCTTGTCATCCCTCCTCTTGCAGTAAGAATTCCTTTAGCGGCATGCATTCCGTGAATATCCTCTGGCGATGTTTCCAATCTTACTAATATAGTGTCTTGCATCATCCCATTTAATTTTTCTGCTTCATCTGCTGTAAAAACAACTTTTCCACTAGCAGCTCCTGGAGATGCGGGTAAACCCGAAGCAATTACCTCTTTCTCAACTTTTTCGTCTAAAGTAGGATGTAATAAAGTATCTAAAGTATTTGGATCAATTCTTTTGATTGCTTCTTTTTTTGAAATTAATTTCTCTTTTACCATATCAACTGCAATTTTAATTGCAGCTTTAGCAGTTCTTTTTCCAGATCTTGTTTGGAGCATCCAAAGTTTGTTATTTTCAACTGTAAATTCGATGTCTTGCATATCTTTATAGTGCCTTTCTAATTTAAGAAATACTTTTGCAAGTTCTTTATAAACTTTAGGCATGGCCTCTTCCATTGAGGGATCTTTGGAGCCTGAATCTTGTTTAGCTTTTTTTGTAATGTATTGAGGAGTTCTTGTGCCCGCTACAACGTCTTCACCTTGCGCATTTATTAAAAATTCTCCGAAAAAAGAATTCTCTCCTGTTGAAGGATTTCTAGTAAACGCAACACCAGTTGAGCAATCATCACCCATATTTCCAAAAACCATAGCTTGAACATTTACAGCCGTCCCCCAATGGTCTGGGATTTGATTTAATTTTCTATACGTTTTTGCTCTTTGGCTGTCCCAAGATAAAAATACAGCGTTTATCGCTCCCAGTAATTGTTCTTTTTCATCCTGAGGAAAATTAATTTTTTTTTCTTTTTTTACTAACTCTTTAAAATTAATAATTAAACCGTCCCAATCGCTCTCATCTAGATCTGTATCTAGCAAAACTCCTTTGGTTAACTTGTAATTATCAATTAACTCTTCAAACAAATGTCCTTCTACGCCCAAAACTACACTGCTGTACATTTGGATAAATCTTCTATAGCTATCTTTTGCAAATCTTCCATTAGACGTTTTCTTTTTTAATGACTCAACTGTTTTATCATTTAGACCAAGATTTAAAATTGTATCCATCATGCCAGGCATTGAAATTCTGGCACCTGATCTAACTGATACCAGTAATGGATTTTTAAGATCACCGAATTTCTTTTTAGTTTTCTTTTCTATATTTTTAAGCTCTGACTCGATATTTTGTATTACTTTTTTTGGTAATTTTTTTTTATTTTTGTAAAATAGATCACAAACATCTGTCGTTATAGTAAATCCAGGAGGAACCGGTAAACCTAATCTACCCATCTCACCAAGGTTTGCTCCTTTTCCACCCAAAATATTTTTTTTATTCTTTAGTTTTTTGGCAGATTTATCATCAAAGCTAAATATTACTTTTGCCATTACAGACCTTCTAATTTTGAAAAATCAATAAAGTTATCAAAAGTATTACAAAACATTTTTAATAACTCTAATCGATTATTTTTAATATCCTGATTTTCATCATTTACTACTACATTGTCAAAAAAATTATCGGTAGATTCTTTCGTATCAGAAAGCTTTATCAACAAGCTTTCGTAGTCCTTATTATCATCTTTAACTGTGAAAGCTTTCCGAATCTCATTAATTTTTTCATGAAGTATTTTTTCTTCATCTTTTCTAAATAATACAGCATCGGGTCTACCGGTGATTCTTTTTCCAGCTTTATCTAAAATATTTGAAGCTCTTTTATACGAGTTGATTGCATTTAGTCCTATTCCTTTATTTTTGTATTTATTCATTAAAAGAGTTTTTGCATAAAGTGCCAAGAAATTATCTCCAGCATGAGAACTTATTGATGCTTCAATAACATCAGTTTTAATATTTTTTAATTTTAATACGTTTCTCATTCTTTCCTTAATAAATTCAAGAATTTGTTGTTCAGTTTTTTCATTTTTAATTTCAACGCCTTGTTCTTGATAAAGTCTTATAGCGTAACTAATTAAATCTCTAAGTTTAAATGATAATTTATTTTCAATTATTATTCTTAGTAATCCAATCGCAGCTCGTCTTAAAGCAAAAGGATCTTTTGAACTTGTAGGTTTTTCATCAATAATAAAAAAACCAACTAAGGTATCTATCTTATCTACTATTGAAATGGAGTAGCTAAAAGGTTTCTTAGGTAATACTGATGTTAGACCTGTTGGTAAATAATGATCACTTACCGAATTTGCTACATCTTCCTCAAAACCTTGTGCTAACGCAAAATATTTTCCCATAACACCCTGGAGCTCTGGATATTCTCCAACTAGATCTGAACATAAATCAGATTTAGAAATTGAAGCTGCAACTTGAACCTTTTCTTTATTTATATTTAAGTCGTCTGATAAAAGACCAGCCAATTGTCTTAACCTCTGTGTTTTGTCGTAAATAGTCCCTAGCTTTTCATAGAAAGTTACTGATTTGAGGTTTGCTATTTGTTTAATCAAATTTTTAGATCGATCTTTATCCCAGAAAAATTTGGCATCTGCCAATCTTGCTTCAACAACCCTTTTATTTCCTTGGGTAATCAATTTTTTTTCATCTTTTTTATTTGCTACAACAAAGAAATAATTAGTTAGTCTGTCTCTGCTATCAAAAATTGGAAAATACCTTTGATGTTTCTCTAAAGTAGATATTATAATTTCTTTAGGTATTTCTAAATACTTTTTGTTAAAACTTATATGAAGCAAATTTGGATCCTCAACAATATTTACGACCTCTTCTAAAAGTTTTGCATTTAAGTTCTCTTTGTATTGTTTGGAATGAGAAAATGCACTTATCTTTTTAAGAATGATCTCTTCCCTTTCCTTGTGATCGACTATTATTCTATTGCTTTTTAAAAAATTTAGGTAATCTTTAAAATCTTTAATTTTTTTAGTTTTTGTAATTAGATCTTGCTCTATAATTACTTCATCTGTTGCATCAAGATGCTCGAAGTTAAATGCTAATTTTTTGTTATTATATCTTGCAAAAATTGCCCTAAGAGGTCTTCCCCAAATCAAATTATGATTTGACCACTTCATTGATTTTTTCCAGTTGATTGATCCGATTGCCTTTGGAATAATTTTAATTAATAGGTCCTCTACCAAGATTGATCGAGATTGTATTTTAATGAAATAAAATTTTCCTTTATCAGTTTCTTTTTCAATAAGGTCGTTCTCAGAAACATTTTTAGCTTTTAAAAAACCTTGGATAACTTGATCAGGAGATTCTACCTTGGGTCCTTTAATTTCTATGGCTTCTGTTTTAATTTTTTCAGCAAGGTTTTTTATATATAGAGTTAATCTTGTTGGAGAAGAATAAATCGATAATTCTTTATACTTTATATTCTCTTCTTTAAAGGTATTTTCAATAAATATTTTTATTTGAGACCTAGCTGATATTTGTAATTGTGGTGGAATTTCCTCACTATATAATTCCAATAAAAACTCTGCCATAATTTAACTTTGCGAGCTTAGCCACAATGCTCCGCAACCTTTTGCAAGTTCTCTGATTCTAGTTATATAACCGGTCCTTTCTGCAACGCCTATAACTCCTCTAGCATCTAACAAATTAAAAATATGACTGGCTTTTAGACATTGATCGTAAGCTGGTAATGAAAGCTTTTTTTCAAGTAAGGATTTACATTCATTTTCAGTACTTTCAAAATTTTTGAGTAGAGTGTCAGTATTTGCAAACTCAAAGTTATAAGCAGAGAACTCTTTTTCAGCTTGAAAAAAAACTTCTTTATATTTGACTCCCTCATTGTTCCAATCAAGATCAAAAACATCATTTTTTCCTTGGACAAACATACAAAGTCTTTCAAGACCATAAGTAATTTCTACTGGGACAGGTTTGCATTCTATGCCAGTCATTTGCTGAAAGTAAGTAAACTGAGTTATCTCCATTCCATCGCACCAAACTTCCCAACCTAAACCTGCCGCTCCTAAGGTTGGACTTTCCCAATCATCTTCAACAAATCGAATGTCATGATTTTTTACGTCTATACCAATAGTAGCTAAGCTTTTAAGATAAAGTTGTTTAATATTTTTTGGAGATGGTTTTATAATTACTTGATATTGATAATAATGCTGTAATCGATTTGGATTTTCTCCATATCTTCCATCTGTTGGTCTTCTTGATGGTTGAACATAAGCTGCCTTCCAAGGCTTCGGTCCAAGAGATCTTAAAGTAGTTGCAGGATGAAAAGTTCCAGCTCCAACTTCCATATCATAAGGTTGTAAAATTACACATCCATTCTTACCCCAGAATTTTTGTAAATTCATGATAATATCCTGAAAAGATAAAAAATTTAATTTTTTAGGTATTTTTTTTGTTACTTTTTTTTTAGCTGGCATTTATAAACCAAATTTTTGCCACATCGATTTTTCCTCTATAATATTAGTTAGTCTGTCAACGGGATCTTTAATCGAGGAAGATAGTTTTCTTGCAATAAATCCTTTTGGTTTTTCGAAATTTTTAATAATTACTTTGTCACCAAATTTTTCTTTTAAAATTTGATCAGCATTTCCAATTCCATCAATCAATCCAAGATTTAAAGATGTTTTTCCAGTCCAAAATTCACCTGTAAAAATATTATTTTTTTCAGGATCTTTAAGTTTAGAGCCTCTGCTTGTTTGAACAACTTTAATGAAATCAGCGTGTAATTCTAATTGGATATTCTTAAGTCTTTTAACATCCTCCTCTTTCTCATCTACAAATGGGTCTAGAGTGCTTTTATTTTTTCCAGCAGTATAAACTCTTCTCTCAACTCCGATTTTTTTTATCAAATCTTTAAATCCAAATGATGCTGAAATAACTCCAATTGATCCAATGATCGAACTTGAATTTGCATAAATTTCATCACCAGCACAAGAAATTAAATAACCTCCTGATGCAGCAACATCTTCTGCAAAAATAATTACTTTAACTTTATTTTTTTCAGCTAATTGTCTTATATAACTATAAATTAAGTGTGATTGAACTGGAGACCCTCCAGGCGAATTAATTGAAATTGCAACGTGGGTTATTTTTTTCAAAGAAAAAGCTTTTTTTAAAATATCTCTTTGACCTGCAAGATCTATACCTTTATTAAATCGGCCTGCCGATCCGATTACGCCAGTTAATCTTACATGTGGTATAACTTTTTTCTTTTTAAAAATTGAAAACATAATTTAGATGATCTTTATTATTCTTATAACAGTAATAAACTAAATTTTAATATTAAATTACGCTACTTATAGTTGAATTATAGGTGCGTCACCAAGTTACTATTTAAAATTTTATTATTGATAAAATCGATTGTAAGAAAAGCCTATGGGATCAGTTATACCACTAAAAAAATCTGCAAACTCTGCATATCTTGAGCTTAAAAATATGCTTGGGGCTAAATTGCAAAAAGTTGAAAACTTAATTGAACAAAAACTTAAAAGCGATGTTGATTTAATTGAGAGGATGAGCGAGCATCATCTTAAATCAGGTGGTAAAAGATTAAGAGCGCTATTAACGTTAGGGTCAGCTAAATTAACTGGCTACAAAGAAGAAAAAAGAGATGTTAATCTTGCAGCATGTGTTGAATTAATTCATTCAGCTACATTACTACATGATGATGTAATTGATGAAAGCTCATTAAGAAGAGGAGTTAAAACAACCAACTCTATTTGGGGTAATCAATCATCGATTTTAGTTGGAGATTATCTTTTAAGCAGATGTTTTGAAATCATGGTACAGGATGGTGATCTTGAAGTATTGCAACTTTTGTCGTCAACATCTGCAAAGATTGCTCAAGGTGAAGTGCTTCAACTTCAGCATAAAGGTGAGGCAGACCTATTAGAAGAAACGTATATTGATATCATTAATTTAAAAACTGCAGCACTTTTTTCAGCAGCAACTAAAACAGGAGCTTTTATTTCTGGTAGTAATGAAAAAGAGAAAAAAGCTTTAGAGTCATATGGAAGAAATTTAGGTCTAGCTTTTCAAATAGCAGATGACTCTCTTGATTATTACGCTAAAGAAAAATTTTTTGGAAAAGAAATTGGAAAAGATTTTTATGAAGGAAAAGTAACTCTTCCTCTAATTACTATTTTTCAAAAAGGTAATGAGGAAGAGAAAGAATTTTTAATGGAAATAATGAAAAAAAATAAAAGAACCGAAGAAGATTTTAGTGAAACTTTAGCTTTAATTTTTAAATACAAAGCTGTTGAAACAAGTTTGAAAAAAGCAGAATATTTTGTAAATGTTTCTTATGATGCATTAGCAATTTTTCCCGAAAGTGAGGATAAAAGAGTATTACAAAGATTGACTAGCTTTAGTTTAAATAGATCTTACTAAGGATAAAGAAGTTCCTTTTCCCATTTTCCATTTTTATTTTTGTAATTAAGTCGTTCATGAATTCTTCCTTCTCCATCAACCCAAAACTCAATTTCATCGGGCATAACTCTCCATCCGGACCAATGAGGGGGTCTTGGCACATTATTTTGATCGGGATATTTTTTTTCAAATTCTTTTATCTTTTTCAAAAAAGTATTTCTTTTATCTAATGTTTGAGATTGAGAAGACGCCCAAGCACCAATTCGATTTTTATATGGTCTAGAATTATAATAATCATCTGCTTCTTTTTTGGAAACTTCCTCAACGCTTCCAATTACTCTGACCTGACGTCTTAAACTTTTCCAATGAAAACACATTGATGCCTTAAGATTTTCCTTAAGCTCACTTCCTTTTTTACTATTAAAATTAGTATAAAAAACAAAGCCTTTATCGCTCAATCCTTTTAATAAGACCATTCTGACATTAGGCTGATTATCTTTATTAGAAGTAGCAACTGCTACAGCATTCGGATCGTTAATTTCAGTCTTCTCAGCCTTAGCGAACCATTTTTTAAACAATTCTATTGGATTATCCAAATCTTCAAAGCAAATGTCTATACCAAGAGAGTTTTTGCCATTTTTTTGATTCATATATTTATTAAAATAAACTATACATTATTTATTTATGTCTTTTAACACTTTTGGAAAAATATTTCGTTTTACGACTTGGGGAGAGTCTCACGGCCCGGCTATAGGCTGTGTGATTGATGGCTGTCCCCCAAATATTCCACTTACTGAAAAAGATATTCAGGCTGATATGGATAGAAGAAGACCTGGGCAATCTAAATTTACTACCCAAAGGAAGGAGCCGGATAAAGCAATCATTTTATCAGGCGTCTTTGAGGGTAAAACAACAGGCACACCTATTTCTATTATCATTTACAATGAAGATAAGAAATCTAGAGACTATGAGTCTATTAAGAATAAATTTAGACCTGGGCATGCTGATTATACCTATTTTAAAAAATATGGTATTCGAGATTTCAGAGGAGGTGGTCGTCAATCAGCAAGGGAGACTGCTAGCAGAGTTGCGGCAGGTGCTGTTGCTCGAGTTGTGTTAAAAAAAATTTTAGGAAAAAAATTTAATGTTATCGGTGCAGTAACTCAACTAGGTTTAATGTCCTGTGATAAATCTAATTGGAATAATGCACAAATAAGAAAAAATCCTTTTTTCTGTCCCGATAAAAAATCTGTAAAGTTATGGGAAAAATATCTTTTAGCAGTAAGAAAAGCTGGATCATCTTGCGGCGCAATTATTGAATTAAGAGCAACTGGGATTCCAGTTGGTTTAGGAGCCCCAATTTATTCGAAACTTGATACTGATATTTCAGCTGCATTAATGAGTATCAATGCAGTAAAAGGTGTAAATATTGGATCAGGTATGAATGCAGCATTTTTAAGCGGTGAAGAAAACTCTGATGAGATAAGAAAAAAATCTGGAAAAATAAAATTTAAAACTAATCATGCCGGCGGAATTCTTGGAGGAATTTCTTCAGGTCAAGATATTGTTGCATCTTTCGCTGTGAAACCAACTTCATCTATTTTGACTAGTAGGGAAACTATAAATAAAAAAGGTAAAAACACAAATATTTCTGTAAAAGGACGGCATGATCCATGTGTAGGAATTAGAGCAGTGCCTATTGGTGAAGCAATGATCAACTGTGTTTTACTTGATCATCTATTAATGCATAAGGCACAGTGTGGTTAATTAGATATCTTATTTCTATTTTTAGCTAAAATAATATTTGAATTAAGTGTCTCTTCAACTTTATGAGCTATAGAAAAGCTGTTCAAGCCTGCAGTTTCATACATTTTCTCTGGTGTGTCCTGATCAATGAAAAGATCAGGTAGTATCATAGATCTAAATTTTAAACCTCTGTCAAACACTCCTCTATCTGATAATAACTGCATTACATGCGATCCAAAACCACCTATGGACCCTTCTTCAATTGTTATTAATACCTCGTGATTAGATGCTATTTCCATAATTAGTTTTTCATCTAATGGTTTTGCAAATCTTGCATCTACAATTGAGCAATCAATTCCTTTTCTTAAAAGTTCTTCTGAAGCTTTTTTACATTCCTCTAATCGTGTTCCAAAATTTATCAAAGCAACTCTTTTTCCTTCTTTGATTATTCTTCCTTTTCCAATCTCAAGGGTTTCTTTGATAGATGGCAACTCAACTCCAATTCCATTTCCTCTAGGGTATCTAAAAGCAGATGGGCGATCGTTTATATGAACTGAAGTATTTATCATTTTAACTAGCTCTGACTCATCACTTGCTGCCATAACAATAAAATTTGGTAAAGTTGACAGATAAGTAATATCGAAAGATCCAGCATGTGTTGGTCCATCTGCGCCAACTAGTCCTGCACGATCAATAGCAAATCTTACCGGTAATGATTGTAAAGCAACATCATGAACTACTTGATCATATGCTCTTTGCAAAAAAGTGGAATAGATAGCGGCATAAGGTTTATATCCCTCTGTAGCTAATCCTGCTGCAAAAGTAACTGCGTGTTGTTCGGCTATTCCCACATCAAAAGTTCGATCTGGAAATTTTTTCTCAAATAGATTCAAACCAGTTCCCGATGGCATAGCTCCTGTAATACCGATAATTTTTGTATCTTGTTCAGCGTGTTTTATTAAAGTTTCAGCAAATACTTTTGTATATGATGGCACGTTTGATTTTGATTTAGATTGTTCTCCGGTAGATACATTAAATTTTGATACCCCATGATATTTATCGCCTGAGTCTTCTGCTGGCTTATATCCTTTTCCTTTTTGTGTTCTGACGTGAATCAATACAGGTCCTTGATGATTAGAATTTTTTACATTTTCAAAAATTTGAACTAAATTTTCAACATCATGACCATCTATTGGTCCTACATAGTAAAAACCTAACTCACTAAATAAAGTTCCTCCAGTAACAATATTTCTTAATAAATCCTCTGCTTTACCAGCTTTTTGACTAAATCTTTTTGAAAAAGATGAGATAACCATTTTTAATGTTTCTCTTAAACTAAAATATAATTTACCTGATAAAAGCTTTGCTAAATATTTGCTCATAGCTCCAACGGGTCTAGCTATTGACATGTCATTATCGTTTAAAACAACTATTAATTTTGATTTTAAAGCGCCAGCGTTATTCATTGCTTCGTAAGCCATGCCCGCACTCATCGCCCCATCACCTATGACTGCTATTACGTTATTATTATTATTAGATAATTTTTTTGCAACCGCCATTCCAAGCGTTGAGGAAATGGATGTAGAACTGTGAGCTGCGCCAAAAGGATCGTATTCACTCTCAGTTCGTTTAGTAAATCCTGATAGGCCTCCGCCTTTACGTAGTGTTTTAATTTTGTCTCTTCGTCCAGTTATAATTTTGTGAGGATAACATTGATGACTTACATCCCAAACTAATTTGTCTTTAGGTGTGTCAAAAACATAATGTAAAGCTACAGTTAGCTCTACGACTCCTAGACCAGCTCCTAAATGTCCTCCTGTTTCAGAAACAACATCCACTAGTTCATCTCTTAATTCATTTGAGATTTGTTTAAGATCATCCCTATTGAATTTTCTTAAATCAGCAGGAAAGTTAATTTGTTTAATAAGTCTACCCATTAAAATTTTCTTTCTAAAATAAATTCTATTGTACTAGTCAAATCTTTTGCTTTTTTTCCATGTTTTTCTAACTTACGCAATATTTTTTTTTTTAAATTATTTGCATACAAATAAGCTTTTTTTTCTCCCATTAAGTTTAATAATGTTGATTTACCTTTTTTATTATCTTTTTTAACAGGTTTTCCTAATAAATGTTTAGAACCTTTTTTGTCTAAAAAATCATCAGCTAGCTGAAACAGTAAACCTATTTCTTCACCTAAATTACTTAAATATTTTTTATCTTTGTTTGTTTTGTTAGCTATTACACCTACTGCATACAAACAGAAATTAAATAATTTTCCAGTTTTTTTCTTCTGCATATCTATAATTTGATTTATTTTCATATTCTTATTTTCGAACTTTAAATCTAATTCTTGTCCACCAGCAATACCTGTATGTCCTGAACAGCTGGCTAGAAATTCAATAATCTCGTTTTTCATTTTAGAATTAATTAAATATTTTTTTTCTGAAATGATCTCAAAAGCTAATGTAAGCAGTGAACTACCTGCGAGCACGGCTGAAGCTTCTCCAAATTTGATATGTGTTGATGGTTTACCTCTTCTCATTTTATCGTTATCCATACATGGTAAATCATCATGAATTAACGAATATGAGTGGATACATTCAACTGCTGCACAAATATTAATTAATTTTTTTTCACTTACATTAAATATTTTCCCGAGGTCAAATATTATAGTCGATCTTATTTTTTTTCCCCCAGATAACACTCCATACTTCATTGGTTTGACCAGCAAAGATTTTTTTTGTTTTTTAAGATAATTGATTAAAAATTTATCAACTTTATTGGCGTTTTTGATTAATTTGTTTTTAATCATTATTTTTTTTTTCTGAAAATTCTTTTAATTTTTTTTTAAATAATTGATCTATATGTTTATTAAGATGGATTAGTCTTTGATAATCTTCAATTGAGTCGTTAAGGTTAGTTTCTTCTTTTTCTAATTTACTCAATATTACATCGATTTCTGCTTTAGCTTCTTTTAATGATTTACTTTTAATATCAGCTGGAATATTTTCATTCTTCATTTAATAAACAATATTTACATTATGAAAAAAAGCTATTCAAATATTTATACTTTTAACAAAAAAACTCTAGGTAAAACCATTAATTATTTAAAAAATGGGAATGTTGCTGGATTACCGACAGAAACTGTTTATGGTCTTGGTGGAAATGCTTATAGAAAATCCCCAATTGAAAAAATATTTAATTTAAAAGGCAGACCAAAATCAAACCCACTAATAATTCATTATTACAACTTACAAGATGCAATAAATGATATTGAAGTTAATGAGTATCTTTTAAAATTGTATAAGCAATTTTGTCCAGGTCCAATAACTTTTATATTAAAAAAAAAAAATCAAAGCAAAATTAATCCACTTGCATCTGCTAAATTAAAAACTGTTGCAATTAGATTTCCCAAGCATAAAATTATAAGATCAATACTTAAAAAAATTGATTTTCCCTTAGCTATGCCTAGTGCAAATAAATCAGAGAATTTAAGTCCTGTTTGTGCAGAGGATGTATTTGATGAATTAAAAGAAAAGGTTAAATTAATTATAGATGGTGGTAAATCTAAAATCGGACTTGAGTCGACTGTTGTTGATCTTACAGATACTCCTGAAATTTTAAGACCTGGCGTAATAAACATAAATTTAATTGAGAAAGTTTTAAAATTAGAATTTAAAAAAAATACAAAAAATAAAATAATAAAATCTCCAGGGATGATGAAAAAACATTATTCTCCTGGTATTCCAGTTTTAATTAATCAAAAAAAACATGATAAAAAAAGTGCTTTTATTTATTTAGGGTCAAGATATCAAAATAAGAAAAAGTTTTTTAGTTTGAGTAAAAAATCAAATTTGAAAGAAGCTGCGTCAAATCTATATACAATTATGAGAAAAATTAAGAAAAAAGGATATAAAAAAATTCAAATAAGTAAAATTCCATATAAAGGATCTGGTATAGCTATAAATGATAGAATTAAAAAAGCATCACAAACTTTATGAAAGTAGAAGTAAAAAATATTTATAAAAAATTTAATACTTTGATGGCTGTAAACAACATCAGTTTTAATATCGAAAAAAATAAAACAATGGGCCTCCTAGGACCTAATGGTTGTGGAAAAACAACTTCAATAGGGATGTTACTTGGATTAATAACGCCTACAAGTGGTCAAATCTTTATTGATGGTACAAGTCTTGTTCCCAAAAATAGAATTAAACTACTAAGTTTGATGAATTTTGCTTCTCCCTACATAGAATTACCAAAGAAACTTACAGTTAAACAAAACCTTGAAGTTTACGCCAGACTGTATGGTGTAAAAGAAATTCAATTACGGACAGATGAAATGATCGAAGATTTAAATTTGCAAAATTTTGTAAACAAAAAAACTGGAGAATTATCTTCAGGACAAAAAAATCGTGTTGCTCTGGCAAAATCATTGATTAATAAACCAAAATTATTATTTTTAGATGAACCAACTGCTAGTCTTGATCCCGACATTGGAGATTTTGTGAGAGAGTATATTGAAAAATATAAAAAAAATCATGAACTTACAATTTTGTTAGCTTCTCATAACATGAGGGAGGTGGAAAGATTATGTGATGAAATTATAATGATGAAGCAAGGAGAAATAGTTGATAGAGGTACATGTCATGAACTTATAAAAAAACATGGAAGAGAAAATTTAGAAGATACTTTTCTAAAAATTGCTAGGAGTAAAAATGAATTGGCATAAGATTTTAGCTCTTAGTTTAAGACATTTATATTTAATTAAAGGATCTTTTCCAAGAATTTTAGACTTAATTTATTGGCCAACAATACAAATATTTCTTTGGGGGTTTATATCAAAATTTTTTACTTTGAATTCCTCATTTTACGAAAATACTGTCGGAATAATTTTAAGTGCAGCTATACTCTATGATTTTCTTTTTCGTTCAAGTATAAGTTATAATATGATGTTTCTTGAGGAAATTTGGAGTAGAAATTTTACAAATCTTTTCATCGCGCCTATCAGGATAAGTGAAATAATAACTGCGTTAACTTTCACTGCAATTTTAAGAACATTAATTGGTTTAGTTCCAGCGGCTTTGTTAGCAATACCATTTTTTGGTGTCTCAATATTTAATATCGGCGTTCCTCTTATTTTCTTACTTATTACTTTATATATTTTTGGCGTGACTTTAGGTCTTTTAGTCACCGCTGGACTAGTTAGGTTTGGTCCTTCTTTTGAAAACATAGCTTGGGCTAGTTTATTTTTTTTAGCTCCATTAGGTTGTATTTATTACCCCATAGACATACTTCCCGATTGGCTTCAAATCATTGCAAAATTGCTCCCACTAGTTCACATATTTGAGGAGATGAGAAATATATTAATTTATGATATCATTAATTATTCTCAAATATTAAAAGCTATTTTTATATCTTTTTTATATTTTATATTCGGTGTTGCTATTTTTTACCTTTCTTACAACGGGGCTAAAAATAGAGGCACTTTAATAAATATGGGTGAATAACTATGCATAAAAATATTGATGAAATTAAAAAACTTGAGAGCGCTCCAAAAGTTGTAAGAAATTTATTTAGCAATAGTGAATTAGAAAAATTTTTAAATTTATATCATAATTTACCTACAACTGTTCACAATAAGAGACAAAATGTTATAAAAAAAAGATGGCTTAAAAATTTTAGTGAAGAATTGGAGAGTCTTTTTTACGAAAAAGTGAAAAATGAAATTGGTGAATTTAAAATGGATAATCTCAAAGATGAAAAAAACGAGGATATTTTGGGTCTATTTCAAGAAAGTTATAATCCTATAGGTTTGCATGTCGATGCTGGTTTTAATTTAGATGAAGTTATTTATAAACAAACATTAATTCCACTTACCTCAAAAGGGAGCACTGTTATTTTTAAAAATAAATTTTATGGAAATTCTACCAATTTTACAATTGATGAAAATGAACTTAAAGTAAAAGATCTTAAATATGGTCAAAATATGAGATCATCCGAGCATTTAAATATATATAAAAAAAAACCATTCGATCAAGAACATCACAAAAAATTTTTACAACATGAGAAAATTGAAAATCTTTCAGGTCTTGAAATTGATTTAGTTTATGAATGGGAGTTAGGTTCAATGCTAATATTTGACCGAACAAGACTTCATTGTTCTTCATCTTTAATTGAAGGAAAAAAAATAGGTCTTACGACATTTACAAAGAAATAATTTAAATGACTAAAAAAATCTACAAATTTTTTAGAAGTTTAATTAAAATTATCCTACCCATTATATTTAAGATATTAATAAGATTAAAATTAAATCGTAGAGTGATTAATTATTTAAGTGAAAAAAGTTACAATAGTAACAATAAATACAATTTTAATGATTTATTAAAAAAATTACTTGGAGATAAGAAAATTATTGCTTTAGATGTAGGAGCGCAAGGAGGTTTCAACTCCGATAATTTTTTTCCAAGGAAATATAATGAATATTTTGAGGATATACTAATTGAACCTATAAAAGAGGAAGCTGAAAAATTGAAAAAAAAAAAATTTATTATCAATAAAGGGCTCTGGAGCAAAAAAGAAAAAAAAAAATTATTCATCTTAGATAATAGACTTGGAAGTTCTTCAATGTATCGGCCGGATGAACGAAATTTTGACTTACATAATATTAAAAATAAAGATTTCAATGATTACAAAATAACTCGCACAATTGAAATTGAATGCGACACTCTTTCTAATCAATTATCCGAATTGGATATTGAAAAACTAGATTATTTAAAAATTGATACTCAAGGTGCTGAACTTGATGTATTGAAAGGGATAGGAAGCTACCGCCCACTTTTAATAAAAATAGAAGCACATATATTCACCATGTATAAAGAAGTTCCTAGCTGGCATAAATTGATAAATTTTCTTTATGAGCTTAATTATGTGTTAATAGACTGGAAAGGCATCGGAAATCATAACATTAGAGTCCCGGTTGAAGCTGATTTAATTTTTATTCCAAATTTTGATAATAAATTTGGAGAGGAAATAATTAAAAATAATAAAGAAAAATTTATTAGTTTAATGTTAATTTTTGGTCAATTAAAACTTTTACAAGTATTAATAAAAAGATTTAAGATTGATAATGAAGAATTAGAACAATTAGAGGATTTATATTTCAATTAATGGCTATTTACGATTGTTTTCAATATTTTAATGAAGATCATATTGTTGATCTCCGCTTAAATATTTTGGATAAGTATGTAGATTATTTTGTTATATCTGAGTCAACGAAAACTCATCAAGGAAAAAATAAAGATATAAATTTTGATTTAAAAAAATTTTCAAAATTTAAAGATAAAATAATATTTATAGTCGCGGATTATAAAGATGGTATAAATTTTGAAAAACATAGAGGTGGGGAGTCTCCTATAGAACAGCATCAAAGAAACTCACTAATAGAGGGTTTAAAAGATGCTTCGTCGGATGATCTTATAATCTTATCTGACTCTGATGAAATACCAGATCTTAAAAAATTATCTTTAATTAAAAAAAATAAAAAATTTATTGCGTTTTCGCAGAAGATGTTTATGTACAAATTAAACTTACAAAATTTAGATGAGAGTAATTGGATAGGTTCTAAAATAACTAAAAAAAAAAATATAAAAACTATGCAGGAACTTAGAAATTTAAAATTTAAAAAATATCCATTTTGGCGACTAGATAAAATCGACCAACAGATAATTAAAGGTGGTTGGCATTTCTCATATATGCAAACACCTAAACAAATACTAAAAAAAGTGAAATCCTTTTCTCATGGAGAATACAATAATGAAACTTTGAACGAAAAAAATATTGAAGAAAAAATACTAAAGAATGAGGATATATTTAGTAGAAATATAAAACTTAAAAAAATTGATTTGGACGATAGTTATCCTAAATATATAACTCAAAATAAAGATAAATTTATTGACTGGATAATTTAAAATGGTGCGCCGGATAGGAGTCGAACCCATAACCTCCGGAGCCGAAATCCGGCGCTCTATCCAGTTGAAGCTACCGGCGCAATATGAGTAATCTAAATTAATTTATGAATAATACAATAAGATTTTCAGTAGATGCTAAAAATGATGGGAAAAGATTGGATATTTTTTTAACTGAAAAAATGGATCAATTTACAAGGTCGTTCCTTAAAAAGTTAATTGACAATAAGCAGGTCAAATTAAACGATAAAGTCATTTTATCTCCATCAACAAAGGTAAGACATAGAGATCAAATTATAGCTAATATCTTGGAAAGAAAAATTCAAAACATAATTCCAAAGAAAATAAAACTTAACATTGTATTTGAGGACAAAAGCATTTTGATTATTAATAAGCCAAAAGGCATGGTTGTTCATCCTGGAGCTGGAAATTATGAAAATACTTTAGTGAATGCATTATTGTTTAAATATAAAGATAACTTGTCAGATTTAAATGGGGATTTTAGACCAGGGATTGTACATAGGATTGACAAAGAAACTAGCGGCCTTCTTGTTGTTGCTAAAAATAATTTATCTCACTCGTTTTTAGGTGATCAATTTAGCAAACATACTATAAAGAGGAAATATATTTGTCTTGCTTGGGGAGTAATTAGGCCTCTAAATGGAAGAATTAGCACTTTAATTTCTAGAGATAAAAAAAATCGACAACTAATGACAATAAGTGAGAATAACGGAAAAAAAGCAATTACGAACTATAAAACATTAAAAGTTTTTAATATTAAAGATATTCCAAAAATCAGTTTAATCGAGTGTGAACTAGAGACAGGTAGAACTCATCAAATAAGAGTACATTTTAAATACAAAGGAACACCTCTATTAGGGGATAAGCAATATGGGGGGAAAAAATTTAAATTTAAAAAAATTAATAATGAATTTTTTACAAAACTTAATAAATTATCAGGACAGGCTTTACATGCGAAAACTTTGGAAATTATCCATCCAATTACAAAAAAACGAATGAATTTTAATTCAGATTTACCAGACGAATTTAAAAAAATACTGAATTTGCTTGAAAATTTAAGCAGTTGAAATAAAAAAAATTATATATAAATAAAATCTATGAGTAATAAAAATCAAATCAGTAATCTTCCAGTACCCTCTGTAGGGGGTCTTTCTGTTTATTTAGCACAAATTAAAAAATTTCCAATGCTCGATGCAGAGGAAGAGTATATGCTAGCTAAAAACTGGAGAGAAAACGGAAATTTAAAAGCTGCTCATAAGTTGGTCACCAGTCATTTAAGGCTTGTAGCAAAAATTGCGATGGGATATCGAGGCTATGGTCTTCCAGTTAATGAGTTAATTTCTGAAGGTAATTTAGGTTTAATGCAGGCAGTAAAGAAATTTGACCCTGATAAAGGCTTTAGACTAGCGACTTATGCAATGTGGTGGATCAAAGCTTCTATACAGGAATATGTACTCAGATCATGGAGCTTGGTAAAAATGGGAACTACAACAGCTCAAAAAAAACTTTTTTTTAATTTAAAAAAACTTAAAAATCAAATTGCGCCAGGTCAAGATGGAGATCTTAAAGACGAACAGGTCAAAGAGATATCAAAAAGATTAGATGTTGACTCTCATGAAGTTGTAAATATGAATAGAAGAATGATGGGGCAAGAAAAATCATTAAATGATCCTATTAAAAAAGGTGAGACAGATGAGTGGCAAGATTGGTTAGTAGACGATAGCTTGGATCAGGAATTGATAATATCTCAAAAACAGGAATACGATGATAAAAAAGAATTATTAAATAGTGCCATGAAAATTTTAAATGATAGAGAAAAAGAAATCATCAAAGCGAGAAGACTTTCGGAACAACCAGTGACTTTGGAAGAATTAAGTAAAAAATATAATATTAGTAGAGAAAGAATAAGACAAATTGAAACTAAAGCTTTTGAAAAACTACAAAAATCTATGATTAACGCAAGTAAATCAAAAAATTTACTTCCATTAAATTAATTATTAAAAGGGTCTTCTACCAAAATTGTATCATCCCTTTCAGGGCTGGTAGAAATACTTGAAATTCTAGCACCAATAAAATCTTCTAATGCATGAATATATCTTTTAGCATTATCCGGAAGGTCCATAAGATTTCTTATGCCCTGAGTTTTAGATTTCCATCCTGGAAATACTTTATAAATTGGTTTTACATTAAATTGATCTTCAGAAGCAGCTGGTAAATAATCAATTTTTTTTCCATTTAAATCGTATCCAATACACATTTTAATTTCATCTAATTCATCTAGCACATCTAGTTTTGTTAGAGCTATTCCGTTTATTCCTGAAATTTTAATAGTTTGTCTTACCAAGACTCCATCAAACCAACCACATCTTCTTTTTCTTGCAGTAACAGTTCCGAACTCCTTGCCTCTTCTACCTAAGTTTTCTCCTATTTCATCATCTAATTCAGTTGGAAATGGACCGCTACCTACTCTTGTTGTATAAGCTTTGGTTATGCCTAAAACATAATTGATTTTGTCTGGACCCGAACCTGAACCAGTTGCTGCCATAGCTGGAACAGTATTGGAGGAAGTTACATAAGGGTAAGTACCGTGATCTACGTCCAAAAGTATCCCTTGCGCACCTTCAAATAATATTTTTTTTCTATCATTATTAAATTGATTAAGTTTCAACCAAACTGGTTGTGCAAATTTTAAAATTTCTGGAGCTATTCTTAATAACTCATTTTTAAGTATATCTATTTCAAATATTTTTTTATTCAGTCCTTTTCTGATTGCATTATGATGTAATAAAACATTTTCAAGTCTATTTTCTAAGTTTCTTTCCGATCTTAAATCCATAACTCTGATTGATCTTCTGCCAACTTTATCCTCATAGCAGGGACCTATGCCTCTTCTAGTAGTTCCAATTTTTTCCGCTCCAGCAGCATCTTCCCTTATTTCATCCATTTCTTTATGAAATGGTAAAATTAGTGAAGCAGACTCAGAAATCATAAAATTTTCCGATGTTACTTCAACACCTTGCTTCTTTATCTCTTTTATTTCACTTAAAAGAGCCCATGGATCAATAACTACTCCATTTCCTAGAATTGAAATTTTTCCATTTCTAACAATACCTGATGGCAGTAATCTTAATTTAAATACTTTTTTATCTATAACTAGGGTGTGACCAGCATTATGACCACCTTGAAACCTTACAACTACATCAGCTTCACTTGAAAGCCAATCAACTATTTTTCCTTTTCCTTCGTCTCCCCATTGTGAACCTACTACTACAACATTTTTCATTATCTGAATTTTTTATTAATGGTAAATGAATTTAAATGATTAATTGGACCTTTTCCTTTTCCTAAATTAAGATTTGATTTAATTGCTTCATTAACATATTTAATCCCATGCTCACAAGATTTAATCAAATCTTTTCCACATGATAAATTTGTTGCGATTGCAGACGATAACGTACATCCAGTCCCATGAGTATTTTTGGATCTATGCCTCTTAGATGTAAATATTTTTACAATTTTTTTATTCACAAAAATATCTTTCATTTTTTTAGAATCTAAATGACCCCCTTTAATTAAAACATTCTTAGCGCCCAAACTAATTAATATTTTTCCAGCTTTTATCATATCCTCTATGGAATAAATTTTTGTTTTAGTTAAAATTTCTGCTTCAGGAATATTTGGCGTTATCAACAAAATATTTTTCATCAGATTTTTTATATAAATTATTGCAGTATCATTAATTAGTTTTGCACCTCCTTTAGCGACCATAACAGGATCTAAAACAACTTTTTTAATTTTAATTTTGTCAAGGGATTTTATTACTACTTCAATTACTTTCTTTGAATGTAACATTCCAATTTTAATTGCATTAGGTCTAATGTCTTTAGCTGAATAATTTATTTGATTCAAAATCTCTATTGGACTTATGGGTACTATTGATTTAACACCAGTCGTATTTTGAGCTGTAATAGCAGTTACAGCTGTCATTGCATAGCCTCCTAGAGAAGTAACAGTTTTTATATCTGCTTGTATACCTGCTCCACCGGATGAGTCGGAACCAGCAATTATTAAAACTTTTGATTTTGGTTTCATTTCAATTAATTGTTTTTTTTATCATTGTGATGCATTTGTTCATAAGTGGAATATTGAATGACTCGCACATTATTCTTACTTTTGGTTCGGTCCCTGAAGATCTCACTAATAATCTGCCGTTGTTTTTTATTAGTTTGTTGGCTAATTTAACAACCTTCTTGCACTTAGAAGAGTTAACAATGTTTTTATCTTTTACTTTTATACTTAAAAGTTTTTGAGGGACTGATTTATAAACATTAAATACTTTGCTGGCTAACTTGCCTTTTCTTAAAGCAAAAAGTGCCTCGAGAGCTACCAAAAGTCCGTCTCCAGTAGTAGCAAACTTTCCTAAAATGATGTGACCTGATTGTTCTCCACCTAAATTATAATTATATTTTCTCATCATTTCTTTAACGTACCTATCGCCTACTTTTGATCTCTTAAAATTTATATTTTCATTTAAAAAAAACTTTTCTAAACCATAATTGGACATCAAGGTGCCAATTACTCCACCTCTTAAAATTTTTTTTCTTTTCCATCTTTTAGCAATCATTGCAATAATTTGATCTCCATCAATAATTTGAGCTTTCTCATCACACATTATTACTCTATCTGCATCACCATCTAGAGCAATGCCAAGATGGGCTTTATATTTTTTTACATATTTTTTTAAAATTTCTGGAAAAGTCGATCCACAATTGTAATTTATATTTAAGCCATTTGGCTTCACGCCAATAGAAAATACTTTTGCGCCTAAATCAGATAATATTTTTGGAGCAGATTTATATCCTGCGCCATTAGCACAATCTAAAACTATACGCATCCCTTTAAGGCTAAAATCATTAGGAAAATTATTTTTTAATATTTTGATATACTTGTCATTACCATCTTCTAATCTTTTTACTCTACCCAATAATTTAGGTTCAGATAAATGACCTATAGTTTTAGCGTCTATTAAATTTTCAATTTTTTTTTCGATTTTATCTGATAACTTCATTCCATCGGGGCCAAATAATTTTAATCCATTATCATGAAAAGGATTATGAGATGCAGTAATCATTATACCAAGATTTGCTCTCATTTTTTTAGTGAGCATAGCTAACCCATTGGTTGGTAGTGGCCCTAAAGTAAATATATGCATTCCAGCAGAGGTTAAGCCTGACACTAAAGCTGGTTCAAGAGTGTATCCTGATAATCTGGTATCTTTAGCAATAATTGCTACTTGTTTCTTTTTTTTTAAATTTTTAAAATATGTACCAGCTGCTAGACCAAATTTAAAAAATTTTTCACCATTTATATTTCCGATATTAACTGTGCCTCTGATTCCATCGGTACCAAAGTATTTTTTTTTCATTTATTAAATAAAGTCTCAAAAATCAAAAGACCTTGTTTTATCTCCTTAACATTGTGCACTCTAAAAATTTTTATTCCTTGAGAGAATGAGAAAATTACTGATGAGAGCGTTCCTCCAATTCTTTCTTTCGTATCATATTTTCCAGAAATTTGATTAATAAATCTTTTTCTAGAAGTGCCAATTAATATAGGAAAACCAAGTGAATGAAATAAGGAAATTTTATTTAGTATCATCAAATTATGTTTCAAGTTTTTTCCAAAACCTATTCCGGGATCTAATATTATTTTTTTATTATGTTTGAATTTTTTGAGTTTTTCTATTTCTCTCTCAAAAAAATCGTAAATATCCAACAATACGTGATGATATTTTGGATTGATTTGCATAGTTTGCGGGGTACCTTGCATGTGGTGAATTATTTTCCATAAATTTTTATTTTTTATAGTACCTAAAGAAGCTGGATCAAATTGAAAACATGATACATCATTTATAATATCTGCTTTATGCTTTATTGAAAAGTTCATAACCAGTGATTTTCTTGTGTCAACTGATAATAAAGTTTTAGGGTATTTTTTTTTAAATTTTTTGATTATTTGTTTAACTCTTTCAAGTTCTTTTATTTGGGGTACAGTTTTTGACTCAGGTCTAGTGGACTCTCCTCCTACATCAATAATGTCTGCACCACTAATAATCATATCTTCAATTCTAGCTATTGCTTTTTTGTAGGAATTAAATTTACCACCATCAGAAAAACTATCTGGTGTTAAATTTAAGACACCCATAAGCAAATATTTTTTTTTTCTTAAGAATTCTCTTTTGGAAGTAATATTCTTTATATCTCGGAATATCTTTTTTTTAATAACTGCAGGCAGTTTATTTATGCTTTTAATATTTATAATTTTAGAGCTAACTTTCTTTTTATCTTTGACAAAAATTTCAATTTGACTGAAAGATATTGAATTATCTCCACATAGAGGTAGAGAAAGTTTTTTTTTTATAAGTTTCCTTGAGTTAGAGCCATAAAAAAAATTACACGCACGAGTGTAATATTTTTTCATACTTATTAAACTGCTGGCTTAGGTTTTAATCCCAGTGAACCAAGAGCTGAAGAAGTTTTTCCATCATCCTCATTATCTTCTTTAAAAGATCTTGTCGGCTTTATATTTTTTAAAATTAAATCTCTTATTTCATCGCCAGAGAGTGTTTCGTAAATTAATAGAGCTTTGGCTATTTTATGCAAATCATCAATTTTTTCTGTTAAAACTTTTCTTGCTCTATCATAGCCTTTGTCGACAATCTTTTTAACCTCTGCATCTATTTTTTTTGCAGTTTCCTCCGACATATTTTGTTGTTTTGTAACTGATCTCCCTAAAAAAACTTCTTCCTCATTTTCTCCATATGCAATTGTACCTAATTCTGTACTCATACCATATTTTGTAACCATATTTTTTGCCATTTTAGTCACCATATCAATATCTGATGAGGCTCCGGATGTAACTTTATCGTGACCAAAAATAATTTCCTCTGCTATTCTACCTCCCATAGCGACAGCTATATCTGAGTGCATTTTTTCTCTAGTAACAGACAATTGGTCTCTCTCGGGTAATCTCATTACCATACCCAAAGCTCTTCCTCTTGGAATAATTGTGGCTTTGTGAATTGGATCAGATGCTTTTTCATTAAGCGCAACTATTGCATGACCTCCTTCGTGGTAAGCAGTGAGTTTTTTCTCATCCTCTGACATTACCATTGATCTTCTCTCTGCTCCCATCATTACTTTATCTTTTGCCTCTTCTACGTCTGACATGGTTACAACTCTTTTATTCTTTCTTGCTGCAAGTAAAGCCGACTCATTAATTAAGTTAGCTAAATCTGCTCCTGAAAAACCTGGTGTTCCTCTTGCAATAGTTCTTAACTTTACATCTGGGCCTGTACTAATTTTCTTAATATGCACCTTTAAAATTGCTTCTCTTCCAATGATATCAGGGTTTCCAACAACAACTTGTCTATCAAATCTACCTGGACGCAATAAAGCTGGATCTAAAACATCAGGTCTATTAGTTGCAGCAATAAGAATAATACCCTCATTAGTGTCAAAGCCATCCATCTCAACAAGTAATTGATTTAAGGTTTGTTCCCTCTCATCGTTTCCACCCCCAAGACCTGCTCCTCTACTTCTTCCAACTGCATCTATTTCATCAATAAAAATTATACATGGGGAATGTTTCTTCCCTTGTTCAAACATGTCACGAACTCTAGATGCTCCTACACCCACAAACATCTCAACGAAATCTGATCCAGAGATTGAAAAGAAAGGCACGTTAGCCTCACCTGCTATCGCTTTTGCAAGTAAGGTCTTACCTGTTCCTGGTGGACCAATTAATAGAGCTCCTTTAGGGATTTTACCGCCAAGTCGACTGAATTTTTTTGGATCTTTTAAAAATTCAACTATTTCCTCAACTTCCTCTTTTGCCTCTTCAACACCTGCAACATCATTAAAAGTCACTTTGCCTTGAGCTTCATTTAAAAGTTTGGCTTTTGATCTTCCAAACCCCATTGCGCCACCTTTTCCTCCCTGCATTTGACGCATAAAAAATATCCAAACTCCAATAAGCAGAAGCATCGGAAACCAAGACAATAAAATTCCAAGTAATGATGGCATTTTATCCTCTTGAGGCGACGCTAATATGCTAACACCTTTGGATGATAATCTTTCAACTAGCTCTGGATAATTTGGAGAATAGGTATTGAAAGATTTACCATCTGCCAAAACACCAGAAATATTATTTCCTTGTATTTGAACTTCTACTACCCTACCTGCATCAACCTCATTAAGAAAATTTGAAAAGGCGAGTGAATTTTTTTTTGAATTAATTTGTTTAGGATCTTGAAACATATTAAATAGACTTACAGACAATAAGACTATTATGACCCACATTATTAAGTTTTTTACGTTCATAGATTTAAAATATGCATTAAAAATTTTTAAACAAGTATATTGTAAAGTTTATTTGGCTGTAAATAAGACAAAAAGTTACCTATTTAGCCGCATAATTAGACATTTTCCTCTTTTAGACATAAATTTTCGCCATTTTTATAAAAAATACACCCTCCAAGAGTTAATTTTTTAAAGTTCTTTTTATTAAGGTTGTTAATTAAATTTGATACTTTATTAGATCTTAAATCATAATAATTTTTCTGAATTAACTTTATTGACTCGTTTATAACAGCCATCTTTATATCATCATTAAGTTTGAGGTATTCTTTAAAATTTATAAAAATCATCTTTTTTTTTTTTTTAATTAATTTTTTGAATAATCTATTTAAATACTCATCCAAAGTAGCTTTGCTCAAAGCTAAATTATTAATTGATCTAAAAATCTGTTCATATTTTATTCCACTATTCTCTAAAGGTTTTTTAAGACTTCTAATTTTTGTTCTTAAATATTTACTATTATTATTTGACGGATCTTTGATATATTTTCCGAAAGTTTTTTTTGAAATTTTTATTAAGGAATTTTTTTTTACATCAAGTAAGGGCCTTTGCAATATTATTTGTTTGTTAATCATGCTAACAGGTTTCATTGAAGATAAGCCTTTTAATCCGCTTCCTCTAGATAGCCTCATTAAAAAGGTTTCAACTTGATCCTCTAAATTGTGAGCTGTAAGTAAAATTTTTATATTGTTCTTTTTACAATAATTTGTAAGTATTTCATATCTGGTATTTCTAGCCTCTGCTTGAATGTTTTTGATAATTTTTTTTTTATTAGAAAAAATTTTTAGTCTTATTTGTTTCTTTTTAAGTAAATTTTTAGCTTTTACAGCTTCTTGAAGAGAATTTTTTCTAATATTGTGATTGACTAGCGCGTAGTAAAACTTTGTTTTATTTTTATATGAATAAGCTTTAGTCAAGGCAGCCAACGCTAAGCTATCAGGTCCTCCTGAAACTGCGACTAGATATTTTTTTTTATTTATACCATCAATTTTATTTCTAAAATTTTGATAAATTTTTGATAAATCTTCGTAATTTTCAAAACCTTTTTTAAGATTTACATTTGAATTTTTTTTGCTCATACTGAGCTTTTTGTAACACAGACTTGCTAGCTTTTGGATATTCTTTTTTCAATCCAGATATCATTTTACAGCCTTGATCTTTTTCACCAAGTTGAACCATTGTAATACCTAACTTTAAAAGATTGTCAGGTGCTTTATTGCTTTTTGGGTAATTTTGATATCCATCTAAATAAGCTGTAGCTGCGTCTGAATATAATTGTCTTATTCTAAAAGTTTCACCATACCAGTATTGCGCGCTCCCCGCTAGATCATGATCTTTATTTTTATCAATAAATTCTTTTAAGGCAAATTCAGCAGTTTCATAATCACCTATTTTCATAAAACTTACAGCAAAATCATATTGCTCTTCTGCTGGTTTATCCGGAAGTAAAGAGTCTCTAGTTTCGGGTTCTTCTGCTATTACAGTTTTGGCACTTTCAACTGAATTGATAGTTTGTTCATTTGGCAAATTTGATGTTTGGTAACCCGGGGATGCACCAAAGTCTTGGGGTTTGCTTGAACCTGGAAGCATAACTTCTTTTTCTGTTTTAGATGGAACTTTGCCATTTTCTAAATCAGAAAATCTTAATTGATTATCAGACTGAATCTTTGTAACGCGTGTTGATAATTTATCTAATTTAAAATTTACTTCTTCGAATTTGTTAGTCAATTCTCTAAATTGGTCTTCTATTTCATTTAATTTTAATAAATGCTTAGTCATAATATCTTCGTTTAATCCGTCTGAACTTGATAATTTAGAAGCTCTTGATGTTACAATGTCTGACTTTTGATAGACAGCTTTCTCTAATGTTTTTAAATCTTTTGTAATGACCTGGATTTGATCTGAAATCGCTTTTAAATAAATTTCCTCTTCCTCGGCAGAAATGTGGCTTACTAAAAAAGAAAATACAATTATTAAAATTAATTTTAATTTTAAAATTTTAAACATGATTCACTTTTAATTTGATAAAATGGCAAAAAAAAGACCCCTCAATACAAAAGCATTAAGGGGTCAATTAGATTTATTAAATAATTAATTTACTTTAACTGTTACAGATCGTCTGTTTTGAGACCAAGCTAATGGTGATGAAGCCGGGTTTACAGGTTTTTCCTTTCCATAACTAATTACAGAAATTCTTTTTCCTGAAATTCCGTAAGTCATTAAATAATCTCTAGCTGCGTTTGCTCTTCTTTCGCCTAAAGCTAAGTTATATTCTCTAGTGCCTCTTTCATCAGCATGACCTTCAATTGTAACATTAAGATTTTTATTTTTTCTTAAATATGTAGCTTGCTTACGTAAAGTTTCTCTAGCAGCTGTTGTTAATGAAGATTTGTTTGTTGCAAAAAATACTCTATCAGGAACTCCTGAAGCAAGATATTCAACTGTCTCTTTACCAGTGTAAACGTCTCCGTCAACATTGCCTGATTTTTTTGCAGTAGAACATGCACTTAAGATTAAAGTGGCAAATATTACTAGTAATATATTTTTTAAATTCTTATTAAACATCATTTTTTCCCCTGGGTTTGTAAAGTGGTTTATTTCAAATTATTTAGTGTTATTCAAGTGTATTTTACTCAAATTCTTACCTTATTTTGATAAAAGAGAGGACCAAGATGGGTCTGAGGCATCAGTTTCTGTTTTTAGCCTCCTTTCATTATAACCTGTTATATCTATAGACCACAATTTAGCAGTGAAACCCTCTCCTTTTGACCCTGATTTTGTCTCTCTATAGAAAACTAAAACTCTTCCATTCGGTGACCAGGATGGAGCTTCTTGATAGTAATTTTCAGTTAATAGTCTTTCTCCAGTTCCATCAATTCTCATCACTCCTATGTAAAATCTTCCTTTTCTCATCTTTGTAAATGCAATTAAATCTCCTCTTGGTGACCAAACAGGTGTTCCATAAATTCCGTTACCAAAAGTAATTCTTTTTACTGCGCTACCATCGCTTCGCATTACGTAAATTTGTTGAAGACCGCTTCTATCAGAGTTAAATGCGATAAATTTTCCATCAGGGGAAAAGGAGGGAGAGGTATCGATTGACGAATGCTCTGTAATTCTCTCGACTATTCTTGTGTCTAAATCCATAGTGTAAATGTCTGAATTACCATCTTTCGCAAAACTCATTACAATTTTTTTTCCGTCTGGAGAAAATCTTGGTGCGAAAGTCATTCCTGGGAAATTTCCAACCACTTCTTGAGTGCCAGTCTCAATGTCGAGTAAATAAACTCTTGGCATGTTTCTAAAATAAGACATGTAAGTGACCATTTGATTTGTTGGATTGAACCTTGGCGTTAAAACTAGTTCGTTACCTAAAGTAAGATATTTTGTGTTGGCACCGTCTTGATCCATTATTGCAAGTTTTTTAATCCTCTGATTTTTAGGACCACTCTCTGATACGTAAATTATTCTTGTATCAAAGTAACCTTCTTCTCCAGTCAATCTCTCATAAATTTTATCAGAAATAATATGAGCAACTCTTCTCCAATTTGTCGGGGTTGTTGTAAAAGCTAAAGCAGTCATCTCTTTCGCTGCTGCTAAATCCCAGAGTCTAAACTCAACTTTTAGTTTTCCATCTTTAACTAAAAGTTTACCTGTAACCAATGCTTGAGCTTTTATCAATCTCCAGTCCTCAAATCTTGGTTTTAAATGGGCAATATCAGGTTTTTGAACAAAGGCTTCTTTTTTAAGTGGATTGAATAAACCAGTGCCTCTAAAATTATCTTCGATAATTTTAGAAATATTAGCTCCTAAATCTTTAATTTTTATATTTTCTTGGTTTTCAGACTTAATATCTACATGTAATGGTGAAACTGCTATAGGTAAAGGATCAAGATTTCCACGAGTTATATCAATTTGTATTAATGCGAAAGCTTTATTTATTATAAAAACATTAAATAAAAATATAAAAAATATTTTTTTCATTTTACCCTTTTAACATCTCTGTTGGATTGAAATTCAGTTGTAATTCTTTCCATTTATCATAACCAGTTGGTGGTACTTTAAGAGGTTGACATAGTCTAACTGCTCTTAACGCACTCTCGGCTAAGACTTTATAAAACTTTTGACCAGGTGTATTCATCCGCTGGTGATCTAAAATTTCTGATTTAATAATCGTACCATCTCTTTTTAAACTTAGTTTAATTCTTACAAGCAAATTTTCATCATACGGTAATCCAAGTGGTACACTCCAGCAACCAAAAATTTGGGCTCTTAAAGCATCTTCCTGAGAAAGAGTTAGTCCTGTTGCAAAAGAATTTTTTTGACTACTTTGTGTCACTTTAGCTTTTTGTTTTTGCCTCACTGCCTCTTCCTCTTTTGCTTTATCAATCAAAGCAGCTATCTGATTAGTGTCAACTACTTCTTTTTTTTCAAACTCTGATGCTTGTCTTATTTGTGGTTTAACTTCTTCTGGATTTTGTTTTTTTTTTACGATCTGCTTATCCTCTTTTTTATCATTAGGAAGAGGAATTCTGTCTGGCTTTTCTTTTGCTTTAGCTGCTGGAGGCGCTTGCTCTGATACTAATCTTTCTGCTTCCTTTTTCTTTTTTTCCTCAATAATTTTTCTTGCTTTTGGTGCATATGGAATACTTGTTTTATCGGTAATTTGAATTAACTCAACTGAAACTATCGGAGGTAAGTCTATAGGTTCTCTAAGCATAAACGGTAAGCTTAAAATAGTTAATATAACTAAAATGGAATGAAAAGTAATTGAATAAATTAAACTTTTTATCATAGATCATCCTAGTTTTTGTATGGTTCGGATATTAAAGCTACTTTAGAAAAACCAGCTCCAGAAAGTGTTCCCATTACCTCCAAAACTCTTCCATAATTAATATTTTTATCTCCCCTGACGTAAATTCTAGTGTCAGTTCTATTTTTCGCAATTGCTAATAATTTTGGTATCATTTTTTGGTAGGTTACTTGATGTTCTTGAATATAAATTTCACCTTTTGAATTTATACTTAATGTTAATGGCTCTTGATCATCTGGTAATGAGTCTGCCGCTGACTCGGGTAGATCAACTTGAACACCTACTGTTAGTAAAGGTGCAGTAACCATAAAAATGATCAAAAGTACTAACATTACGTCTACAAATGGTGTTACATTTATTTCGCTCATTGGTTCTTTTTTTTTAGAGCGATTGAAATTAAATGCCATTTTTTAGATTATTGATAAAAATCTTTTAGAAAAATTATCTATCTTTGAAAAATATTTTTGGGAGTCGCTATTAAATTTATTATAAGCTACAACTGCCGGTATTGCCGCTAATAGACCTAAGGCTGTTGCAAATAAAGCTTCAGCTATACCTGGTGCTACAATCGCTAAACTTGTATTTCTTGATATTGCAATTGATTGAAATGAATTCATTATTCCCCAGACTGTTCCAAATAAACCTATAAAAGGTGCTGTTGAACCTATTGTTGCAAGAAAAGTAAAATTTTTTTCAACTTTTTTCATTTCGTCATCAGTAGCAATTTCTAATATTCTGCTAACTCTGGCTGTTTGTACTGCAGAAGATTGTCTTTTAGTTTTCATTAATTCTGCCATAGCTGTCTTAAATATTAGAATAGCTGGGTCTTTAGAGTTTGCTGGAAGGCTATTACTAAAACTTTCAGCTGATTTTGCTTTCCAAAATTTTTTTTCAAAATCTATAATTGATTTATTTATATTTTTAAAAAGTTTAAATTTATCGAAAATTAAAGCCCAAGAGAAGATTGAGGAAGCAATTAACAAAATAATTACAAATTTTACGACAAAGTCAGCCCTTAAAAACAACTTCCACAAAGAAAAGTCTGTTGCTCCCCCTAAGCCAACTACTTGAGCTGCAATATCTTGTTCCATAATGGTTGATTACTTTTAGATTGTGTCATGAATTTGGCGTTAATTGTTAATTTGGGTTTAATTTTCGTCAGTTAATCTTGTTTCGCTGAAATATCTTGCAATCAATATAGCGTCAGATTTATTAACGTCTTTTTTTTTTGCTAATTGGTTAGATAATTTTGGGTACATTTCAATAGCTTTTGTTCTACTTGAATCTTTTGAAGAATTAATTAATTCAAAATGTTTTTTCCATTTTGAAGGTCGTACAAAAAAAATTGGCAAATTAAGAGCAGCACAAATGCCTTTTATTGCTCCAAAAGTTTGACCAAAATTAAACATACTAGTTACTCCTTGGCCAGGCATTGCGTTGACTTGTTCAACAACAACTGAAACCTCTTCATTTTTAAATATGTTCTCTTTCAATAAACTTACAAGAAGTGCGCTATTCAGTTGTCTCTTATTTTTTTTTCCTTCAGACATAACGGGTATATCAAATAAATTTAAAACCTTGTTGTTCTCTAATATTGCAATAGCTCCACTCAAGCCAGGGTCTATTCCTATTACTTTCATTATTGTAAATTTTTCAAGTTAGCATTAGTAAATATATTTTGTACGTCATCTAATTCTTCTAGTTCACTTAATACTTCGAGCAATTTCTTACTGTTATCCTGTGTTAAATCTATATAATTTAAAGGCCTCCATTCAATGGAAGAATAATTTAATGTTGTAATTTTTTTTTCAATTTCAGTTTTAATTTTATAAAAATCCTCTTTTTTAGTAATTACTTCAAAAACATTTTCTGAATTAATGCAATCTTTCGCTCCAGCATTAATTGCCATTTCAAATATTTCCTCTTCTTGAATATTTTCTTTTTTAATATGAATAACTCCACAGTTAGAAAACATATGGGCCGTTGAGCCTGTTTCGCCTAATCTACCACCATTTTTTTGCAAGACAGTTCTAATGCTAGATACAGATCTATTCTTGTTGTCAGTAAGAGTTTCTATTATTAGAGCAATATTAGAAGGTCCGAACCCCTCATACCTTAAACTCTCGTAGTTTTTATTACTATTCATTTCAGATTTACTAATGGCTCTTGAAATATTATCTTTTGGCATATTAGCCTGCTTCGCTGCTTGAATAGCAGTTCTTAATCTCGGATTCATACCAGGATCTTTGTCTCCTAGCTTAGCTGCAACAGTTATCTCGCGTGAAAGTTTAGAAAAGATTTTTGATCTCTCTTTATCAGCTCTACCTTTTTTATGTTTAATTCCTGCCCAATGCGAATGCCCTGCCATGACTAATTAGCTAAACTACCTCCATGAATTATTCTAGTAATTTTTTTTGCTAAACCATTTTCAAAATTTGTTTCAACAATTACTCCTGACAATGTTCCTTCACCCTCAGCAGGAAAATGACTTAACGCATCTTTTTCTTTTAAAAATCTTTTTATTGAATTTTCTTTATTCATCCCAATAACAGAATTATAGTCTCCGCACATGCCGAGATCTGTTTGATAAGCTGTACCTTTATCTAGAATACGAGTATCAGCTGTAGGAATATGCGTATGAGTTCCAACAACGCAAGTGGCTAGACCATCAAAAAAATGTCCAGCTGCCATTTTTTCACTTGTGATCTCTCCATGAAAATCTACAACTAGAAAATCTACATCTTTTTTTAATTTCACTTTATTACTAATTTCTTTAGCTGTCTTAAAAACATCTTCAGTTTTCCTCATAAAAACATTGCCCATGAGATTTATCACTCCAACTTTAAATTTTTTATCTTTTGAAAAATATATTTTATATCCTCTTCCTGGAGAGCCATTTACCAGATTTGCAGGCCTCAAAAGTCTATTTTCTTTTTCTATGAAAACAGTTGTCTCTTTTTTATCCCAAATATGATTTCCAGAAGTTATCACGTCAACTCCAATTTTAAAAAACTCATCTGTTATTTCTTGGGTTATTCCTCTTCCATCGTCTGAAGCGTTTTCACCATTCACAATCACAAAATTAATTTTATGAGTTTTAATTAAATCGGGCAATTTATTTGATAAAACTCTTCTTCCGGAAGCGCCCATTATGTCACCTAATATTAATAAATTCATTAATAGATCCCTTTTTCTGTCAATATAAAATCTAATTTCACATCATTAAGATTTATAGGAAGTTTATGATGTCTTTGAAAAGAAAAAGCAACTCCGACGGTCAATATATTTTTAAATTGGCTAAGATATTTATTGAGATAACGATCATAAAATCCTTTACCGTATCCTAATCTGTATTTTTTTTTATCAAAAGCTAATATGGGGACCAACATAACATCTGGAACTTTAATCTCTGTTTTAGTTGGCTCTAGCATTCCAAATTCATTGATAAATAATACGTCTTTTTTTTTCCACGAAAAAAAATTCATAGTGTTATTTTTGTTAGTGACAGGGAGTAAAATTTCATTAACTAAAATATTATTAAATTCTAAAAGTTTAAGAACATTTAATTCAAAATTAGAAGGGTAGTATAAAGCAATCTTAATTAATTTTTTTTTAATTTTTGATCGAATTAATTTTAATAAAGGTAGGAAAAATTCTTTATCTACATCATAATATTTATTTTTTCTTAAATTTAAATATTTTTTTCTTAGATGGATTTTTTGCTTCATCTACTGTATTTTTGACAGCGACTCTGTATTAGAAATTATTTTTTCAAGTGATTGAGTAGTTTTGTCTAGCATCGACTCATATAAAGAATTATTTTTTTCAATTATTTTTTTAAAATTATCTAATTCTTGATTGAGATTTTTAATTTCAATATCTTTACCATCTTTATATTTAATTGCTAAAGATCTAATTTCTTTAAATTTGTTAGAAATCTCATCTAATTTTTTTTTTTGATTTGTCACTTTTTGTTTTAAATCAAAGTAATCATCAATTAATTGAATTGTAGTTATCAATAAAAGCTTATTTTCACCAATATTTCCTAGTTTGTCTTTTAATTCTGTATATTTTTTATCTAAAAATTTAGTCAGTTTTTTCAGGGACTCTTCTTGGCCATCATCACACGAGAGCAAATAGTCTTTATTGTTAAATTTAATGTTTACATTTGCCATTTATCAATCTCGCCTACTAAATTTTCAGTTTCTTGACTAAGTTCTTCGATATCTTGATTAAACTTATCTTCAAGTTCAGATCTTTCTCTAACCTCTAATTGCAGTTTTTTTATTTTTTCTTTTAAATATTTATGCTCCCTCATTAATTCTTCATTTTTTTTTTCTATTTCTTTTTTTTGATTGACTAACGCATTTTTTTCACTTTTAATTTTTTGCAAATCATTATCTGGCTGTGAATAACTTAAGGACAGTGAGTTTAATTTATCGATAAGTTGGTTTAAATTTTGCTCTTTCTTTTCAAAACTGCTCATAAAGATTTATACCATAATATTGATATAGTTAGTTTAAGTCTATATAGGTTATTCAAAGTGAGTGTAAAATTTAACCAATTATCAAACGCAATTAGATTTTTATCAATTGACGCTGTGCAAAACGCAAACTCTGGACATCCTGGTATGCCAATGGGTATGGCGGATGTAGCCACAGTGCTGTTTAAATACCACCTGAGGTTTAACCCTAAAAATCCAAATTGGATTAACAGAGATAGATTTATTTTATCAGCAGGGCATGGCTCAATGCTACTTTATTCTTTACTATATCTTTCAGGTTACAAAAGTATCTCTTTAGACGACATAAAAAACTTTAGACAATTAAATTCTATTTGCGCCGGACATCCTGAGTATGAAAAAGGAACTGGCATCGAAACCACTACAGGGCCTTTAGGACAAGGATTAGCTAATGCGGTTGGTATGGCAATAGCAGAAGAAATATTCAGAAAAAAATTTAGTTCTTCTGTAATTAACAACAAAACCTATGTTATTGCGAGTGACGGAGACTTAATGGAGGGAATTAGTCATGAAGCAATGAGTCTAGCTGGCCATCTAAAATTAAAGAATTTAATAGTTTTTTTTGACAATAATAAAATTTCAATTGACGGTTCAACATCGCTTAGTGTTTCAGATAATTACAAAAAAAGATTTGAGTCGTACGGTTGGAGTTTCTTAGAAGTAAACGGTCACAATGAAAAACAAATTTCAAAAGCGATAACAAAAGCATCAAAATCAAAAAAACCTACAATAATATCTTGTAAAACTATAATAGGATTTGGCTCACCTAATAAATCTGGTAAAGCTTCCTCTCACGGCTCTCCTTTAGGAGATGAGGAAATAGCTTTAGTGAGAAAAAAACTAAAATGGATCAACCAGCCATTTGAAGTGCCTCAAGAAATACTAGATGAATGGAGAAATATAGGTAACAAGGGTGAGCAACTGGAAAATGAATGGCTTGAAACAGTCAATAAAAAAAATCCTAAAATTAAAAGTGAACTTAACGGCATTAATGAGAAATTGGATTTGAAAGGTTTAGAAAATTTAATTCGTCAAGAAAAAGATAAACATTTTGAGTCTAAGCCAAGTTTAGCTACACGACAATGTTCAATGGCCGCTATAGAAAAAATTTCTGCTTTTCTTCCTGAATTGATAGGTGGATCTGCAGATTTAAGTGGCTCTAATAATACAAAAACAAATAATTCTAAAATTATAAATTCTAAAAATTTCAATGGAAATTATATTCATTATGGAGTTAGAGAACATGGTATGGCAGCAGTTATGAATGGTTTGGCGCTTTATGGAGGTATTATTCCTTATGGTGGAACATTTTTAATATTCTCAGATTATTGTAAACCCTCTATAAGACTTTCTGCTTTAATGGGTCTAAAGGTAATATATGTTTTTTCACACGATTCAATTGGTCTTGGTGAAGATGGTCCCACTCACCAACCTATAGAACAACTTACTGGATTAAGAGCAATTCCGAATTTAAATGTCTTCAGGCCTGCAGACATAAGTGAAACATTTGAATGTTGGGAAATAGCTTTAAAAAGTGAGAGTACCCCAAGTGCGATTGCTTTATCGAGACAAAAAGTTCCTTACATTAATCCAAGCAATTCTAAAGAGAATAAATGTGAAAAAGGAGCCTATGTAGTAAATATAACTTCGCATGAGAGCAATGTAACATTAGTAGCTTCAGGCACTGAGGTAGAACTTGCCTTAAAAGTACAAGATAAACTTAAAGAAAACAATATCCATTCAAAAGTAGTTTCAATGCCGTGTATGGAGCTTTTTGATAAACAACCTGAAGATTACCAAAAAGACATTTTAGAAGAAAACTCATTGATCATCACATTAGAAGCCGGAAGTGTAGTGTCTTGGCAAAAATATATTAAAAATAAAGGTGCCAATTTAGGTATAAATAAATTTGGTGAAAGTGCTCCTTATAAAGAAGTTTACAAACATTTTAAGTTATCAGAGGAAGATATAACAAATTTTATTCAAAAAAAATTGAGAGAGTAATAGAAGTTGATGGGTGAAATAAATTTCTTTCCTGACGATTTAGAAGTCAAAGATAGAAAAATAATTCTTAGATTAGATTTAAATGTTCCAATTAAAGACAAGGTTATAAAAGATGACACAAGAATAACTTTATGTTTACCTTTTATAAATAGACTAATTAAAAAAAAAGCAAAAATTATAATTATTAGTCATTTAGGTCGACCAAAAGGAATTAATGTACCTGGTCTGTCTTTAACACCTATCTACAAATATCTCAAGGATGCGCTTAAAACTAATGTTTATTTTTTTAGAGGAACTTTTGATGGTGAAACTAAAGAAAAATTTTCTCACTTAAAAGGGGGCGAGGTAATATTAATTGAGAATATTAGATTTTTTAAAGAAGAAACCGAAGATGACCAAGATTTTTCAAAAAAGTTAGGTGAACTTGGAGACATTTATATTAATGATGCATTTTCATGCTCTCATAGGAAACAAGCTTCTGTGCATGGTATAACAAAATTTGTAAAAAAAAGTTATGCTGGTCCATTATTTAAAAAAGAAATAACGGCAATAAATCTTGTAGTAAAAAATAAAAAAGAGCCAATCACTTGCATTATTGGGGGATCAAAAATTTCTACAAAGATTAATGTTATTACTAATCTTTTAAAAGAAGTAAACAATATAGTAATTGTTGGGGCAATGGCTAATAATTTCTTCGTTCATATGAATTTTGAAGTTGGTAAATCTTTAATTGAAAAAAATACAAAAGAGATAATAGCAAATATTTATAAAAAAGCAGAGGAATACAATTGTAAAATATTAATACCTGAAGATTGCATGGTAGGAACAGACTTTGAAGGAGCTGGTAAAAATAAAAATCTTGATGAGATTCAAGAAAATGAAATAATTTTAGATATTGGCTCAAATACGATCAAAAAAATTCAAAAAAAGATTAACGAGTCGAATACTGTTTTGTGGAATGGACCAGCTGGGTATTTTGAAAATAAGAACTTCTTAAAAGGCACGTTATCGATTGCAGAAAGTATCTCTAAAAATACTATTGAAAAATCATTAATATCTATTCTTGGAGGTGGAGACACTCTCGCAGCAATAAATAAAAGTAATGACAAACTTACTTTCTCTCACTTATCAACAGCAGGAGGAGCATTTTTAGAGTTCTTAGAAGGAAAAGACTTGCCTGGTATAAGTGTTTTAAAATAAATAATCGCTATGACATTGAATGAAATTGCTAAAAAAATGTGCGCTAAAGGAAAAGGTATCCTTGCCGCGGATGAAAGTACTGGAACAATAGCTAAAAGATTTAAAAGTATAAATGTTGAAAACACAGAAAAAAATAGACTAAATTTTAGACAAACTCTTTTCAATTCAAGTGCTATGAAAGATTTTATTGGGGGAGTAATTTTATTTGATGAAACAATAAAACAAAAAACTACTTTGGGTCAATCAATTCCAGAATTAATTTCTAAACATGGAGCTGTCCCAGGAATAAAAGTTGATAAAGGTGCTAAACCTCTTGCTGGATCTAGTGATGAAACTGTGACAGAGGGTTTAGATGGTTTACGTGAAAGATTAAAAGAATATTATGATTTAGGTGCGAGATTTACGAAATGGAGAGCTGTCTATAAAATTTCAGAAAAATTTCCATCTGCCCAATCTATTAAGTCTAATGCCCACGCATTAGCAAGATACGCTGCTTTAGTTCAAGAAGCTAAAATGGTGCCAATAGTCGAACCAGAAGTTTTGATGGATGGTTCACATAATATTGATAAATGCTATCAAGTTACAACAAATGTACTGAATGAGTGTTATAACGAACTAGAAATACATAAAGTTGATTTGAAAGGAACTGTTCTTAAACCAAATATGGTTATACCTGGCTCGGAGTGCAAAGATAAATCAAATGCAGAAGAAATTGCAAAAAAAACTTTAGATTGTTTAAAAAAAAATGTTCCATCTAAAGTACCAGGCATAGCTTTTTTATCTGGCGGGCAGTCAGAAATAGAGTCTAGTAAAAATCTTAATGAAATAAATAAAATAAATGATAGTAATTTTTTAATTACTTTTTCATATGGAAGAGGGTTGCAAGCAAGTGCATTAAAGGAATTTGGAAAAAATCAAGAAAATACAGAAAATATTCAAAATGCCTTTAACCATAGAGCTAAAATGAATGGTCTATCATCTAAAGGGGAGTGGTCTGAAGAATTAGAGAAAGAATTTGCGGCCTAAAACATTTGAAGAAATTAGTATACTTAATTTCACCTAATAAAATTGATCATAATTTTTTCGCTAGTCTAGATAAAGTACTGTCATTTAAGAATGTAAAGTTTTTTCAATTAAGATTAAAAAATTTGAGCCAAAAAAAACTTCTTAATTTCTCTAAAAGAATTATAAAGATTACCACTAAACATAAAGTTAAGTTTATCATTAACGATAATTTTATTTTAGCCTCTAAAATTAAAGTTGATGGCTGTCATATGGGTCAACTTGATGGTTCTTTTAAAATTGCAAGAAAAAAACTTAAAGGAAAAATTTTGGGAATTACATGTCACAATTCTAAAATCCTTGCAAATAATGCTATTAAGAATAAAGCAGATTATATTGCGTTCGGATCATTTTCTAAATCAAAACTTAAACCTAATGCTAAAAAAGCAAATATAGAGGTTTTAAAATGGGCAAAAAAAAAAATAAAAAAACCAATTGTAGTAATTGGTGGAATTAATAATATTAATTACAAAAGATTGATAAAAGCTGGGGCTAAATATATTGCAATATCAAGTTTTATTTGGGATAACCCCAAATTAAAACCTGAAACTGCTATAAGAAAGTTCAAATGAAAATTACTGCTATTGAAATTAAACCTGGCATGATAATCGAACATAAAAATGATTTTTGGAATGTTCTTAAAACTCAGCACGTTAAACCTGGAAAAGGTGGTGCTTTTAATCAAGTAGAATTAAAAAGTGTTATTAAAGGGACAAAATTAAATGAAAGGTTTAGATCTAGTGAAACTGTTGAGAAAGCAGAAGTGGACGAGAAGAAATTCAATTTCTTATATATAGATGGAGACAATTGTCATTTTATGGACAATAAGACTTTTGATCAGGTAGAAATTTCTAAGTCAATAGTAGGAGAACAATTCAAACTTTTAAAAGAGAATATAGAAGTTATAATTTCTTTTATGGAAGGAAAAGCAATTTCCATTAGTTTGCCAAACAATATTGAATGTACCATCGAGTCAACTGATGCAGCAATTAAAAACCAAACGGCTTCTTCCTCTTACAAGCCTGCTTTACTCGATTGTGGAATAAAAATTAATGTTCCGCCATTTATTGAAAGTGGTGAGAAAATTATTATTGATACACGAACTTTAGAATATGTGAAAAGAGTTAATTAATGAGATTAAACTCTCCACAAATTAATCTAATTACTAAAGTATGTATGAAAGCTTCACGGTCTTTAATCAGAGACTTTGGTGAAATAGAAAATTTACAAGTATCAACCAAAGGACCTGGGGATTTTGTAACCTCAGCTGATAAAAGAACTGAGAAAATATTAATTGATGAATTACAAAAAGCTCATCCAGACTTTGGAATCTTGACTGAGGAGTCTGGAGTGATTAATAAATCAAATACAAAAAATCGATGGATCATTGATCCAATTGATGGAACAATGAATTTTTTAAATGGTGTACCTCAATTTGCAATTTCCATTGGATATGAAGAGGAAGGTGAAATAAAATGTGGGGTGGTATTTAATCCAATAATGAATGAAATGTTTTTAGCAGAAAAAGGTAATGGAGCATATTTAAATAATAAGAGAATAAGAGTTTCAAATAAAAAAAAAATTAAAGATGCTTTGCTTGTGACTGGCGGGCCAAAAGGATTAAGCAAAATAAAAGATAAAATTTTTTCAGAGTATATAAATGTTTCAAAAAATGTTTCAAATGTTAGAAAGTTTGGAAGCGCTGCATTAGATATGGCATATGTAGCTTGCGGAAGATTTGACGGGTATTGGCAAAGGGAGTTAAATTATTGGGATGTGGCAGCTGGCATAATAATTGTAAAAGAAGCTGGAGGCTTTGTTGATTTTTTTGAAAAAGATAAAAACTTACCTCTAAAAAAGAATATTTTAGCAACTAATTCCAATATTCATGAAGAATTAAGAGATCTTATCAATAAAAAAGTTATTGAGTAAAAACTCTTATTAATATAAGAATTCGATCATGAAAAAAAACATTCACCCTGATTACCACAAAATTAAAGTCGTAATGACTGATGGTACTGAGTTTGAGACGCGATCTACTTGGGGTAAAGAAAACGATGTTTTAAAACTTGATATCGATCCTAAATCTCACTTCGCATGGACAGGTGGCACTCAAAAAATTTTGGATAAAGGTAGGGTAAGTAAGTATAATAAAAAATTTAGTAATCTTAGATCAAAAAAATAACTTATGACTGAAACTCCTTTCATGCCAAAAGCTACTGCTGTTTGGCTAGTTGAAAACACTACATTAACTTTTAAACAAATTGCTGAATTTTGTAATTTACATGAACTAGAAATTAAGGGAATCGCTGACGGCGATGTAGCAAAAGGTATTAAAGCCTATAACCCAATTTTAGCAGGTCAACTATCAAGAGATGAGATTGAATCATGCTCTAAAGACCCGCAAAAAAAATTGAAATTAATAAAAAAAATCGAGGAAGTAGAAATTAAAGAAAGAAAAAAACCAAAATATACTCCTTTATCAAAAAGACAAGATCGACCTGATGCAATCCTTTGGCTTTGTAAAAATGCATCTGAGTTAACAGATGGACAAATTTCAAAACTTGTTGGAAGCACTAAAGGAACAGTTTCCCTAATAAGAAAAAGAAGTTATTGGAATTTCTCTAATTTAAAACCTAGAGACCCAGTTATATTAGCCTTATGCACACAAGATGCTTTTCAAAAAGCCTTGGATAAAGCTAAAAGAAGAGTCGAGAGAGAGAAAAAGGCTAAAATTAGAGAGGAAAAAAAAGCACAAGCTGCTTCTCTATAGACAAATAGATTATCTAATGATAACTAGCATGAAAATTAACTGGAGGTTTTTATTAAAATAGACGTAAAAGATAATAATGTAGAGCAAGCAATTAGAGTTCTTAAGAGAAAGCTTCAAAAAGAGGGTTTTTTTAAAGTAATGAAAATGAAAAGCACTTATGAAAAACCTTCAGAAAAGAAAAAGAGAGTTCAAACAGAAAATCTAAAAAGAATAAAAAAACTCCAAAAACTTAAAAATAGGTACTAAATTTATTAAAAATGAGAGGATTAGCAATGCCATCTGGTAAAGTAAAATGGTTTAACGCCAAAAAAGGTTACGGATTTATAACTGACAATGATACACAAAAAGATATTTTTCTTCATGTATCAGAACTAGAAAATTCTAAGTTAAGAGTTTTAAAAGAAGAGCAAACAATTGTTTACGACATAAAAGAAGATAAAGATAAACTTCAGGCAATTAATATTAAAAAAAAATAACTTATCGCGGGGTGGAGCAGTCTGGTAGCTCGTCAGGCTCATAACCTGAAGGTCGTAGGTTCAAATCCTACCCCCGCAACCAAAAATGACTAAAGCCATCAGAAATATAACAATCATTGCACACGTAGATCATGGAAAAACTACCTTGATTGATAATTTAATGAAACAAAGCGGAACTTTTAGAGAGAATGAAAATGTTGAAGAGCGCGTCATGGATTCAGGAGAATTAGAAAAAGAAAGAGGAATAACAATTTTAGCTAAACCTACTTCGATAAACTGGAAAAACTCTAGAATTAATATTATCGATACTCCTGGTCACAGAGATTTTGCAGCAGAAGTTGAAAGAGTTTTACACATGGCTGATGGAGCTTTATTGCTAGTTGACTCAGCCGAAGGAGTAATGCCGCAAACAAAATTTGTGTTATCGAAAGCCTTAAAACAAGGTTTAAAACCAATTGTGGTAATTAATAAACTCGATAAACAAGATCAAAGAGCAAATGAGGTACTAAATGAAACTTTTGACTTATTTGTAAGTCTAGATGCAAATGATGAACAATTAGACTTTCCTGTATTATATGCAAGTGGAAGATCTGGCTGGGCTTCTAAAGAAATAGATGGTCCAAAAGAAAATTTACAACCATTATTAAATTTAATAATTGAACATGTTAAACCTTCTGCTTTTGATAAAACAAAACCATTTGCTATGCTTTCTACACTTCTTTATGCCGATAGTTTTTTGGGAAGAAGCTTAGTAGGAAGGATTGCTCAAGGAACTGCAAAAGCTAATCAACAAATTAAGGCTATAGATTTAAGTGGTAAAAAAGTTGATGAAGGAAGACTGACAAAAATATTCAGATATGAAGGAACAAAAAAAGTTCCAATTGATCAAGGTGAAGCTGGAGATATAGTAATTATTGCAGGATTAGAAAAAGCAAATGTTGCTGATACAATTTGTGATTTAGAAATTAACGATCCAATTAATGCAAACCCTATTGACCCCCCTACCATGTCAATAACAATTACAGTAAATAGTTCTCCTTTAGCAGGGACAGAAGGGAAAAAATTAACAAGCACTCAAATAAGGGATAGATTAATTTTGGAAGCAGAAAACAATGTTGGGATCAACTTTGAAGAAAATGAAAATAAAGATGCTTTCGTTATAAGTGGTAGAGGTGAGTTAATGTTAGAGATACTTTTAACACAGATGCGAAGAGAGGGTTTCGAAATGACCGTAAGCCCGCCAAAAGTTTTAATTAGAAAAGATGATCAAGGTAATAAAATGGAGCCAATCGAGGAAATAACAATGGATTTAAATGAGGAGTTTTCATCCAAAATTATAGACTCTATGAATAGAAGAAAAGGTAAATTAATTGATCTTAAAGATACTGGAAAAAATAAAAAAAGATTAATTTTTCATGCTCCAACTAGGGGATTAATGGGTTACACAAGTAGATTTTTAACATTAACAAAAGGCACTGGCGTAATAAATAGAATTTTTCACTCTTATGGAGAATACACTGGAGATATGGAGGGAAGAAGAAACGGTGCTTTAATTTCCATGGAAAATGGTAAAGCAGTTGCCTTTGCTATTTTCAATTTACAAGCCCGAGGTGAAATGTTTGTGACACACAATGATCCAGTATACGAAGGGATGATAGTAGGCCTTTCTTCAAAAAGTGGTGACTTGGAAATCAATGTTTTAAAAGGGAAAAAACTTACAAATATGAGGACTCAAGGAACTGATGAAAATGTAGTTTTAACACCAGTAAGAAAGATGGCTATAGCCGAACAGCTAAGTATGCTTAACACAGATGAAGCTTTAGAGATAACGCCAAAATCTTGCAGACTTAGAAAGTTAATATTAGATCCTCATGAAAGAAAAAGGCAATCAAGAGCCAAGGCTTCTTAAAGACTAAATCTCGATTTTTTACTATCTGTAAGAAAGCCTTTAACAGTATCTAATGTCATAGATTTGAAACTCTTACCAAATCCTGCAATTTGATTTATTACTTTTGGTGGCATTGTAATTATATTACAATTTAACTGTTTTGCTTGGATAAAGTTATAAGCTTCTCTCGTACTAGCCCAAAGAATTTCGATATTTTTATTTTTCTTAGTCAAAAAGATGCTTTTTTTAAATATTGGAAGAGGGTCTTTGCCTTTATCAGCCATTCTACCTGCGAATATTGAAATTATTGATTTTGTTTTTTTATTCAGTTTTTTAAAAATCTTTTCAGTTTGTTCAAATGTGTAAACTGCAGTTATATTGAGTTTAATTCCTTTATCACTTAGTTCTTTTATGACCGGCCCTGTAAATACTCCTTTAGAATTTACAACTGGAATTTTTACGTAAACATTTTTGCCCCAAGAATTAATTTCATAAGCTTGTTTCAGCATGTCTTTAAAATTATCTGCAAATACTTCAAAAGAAATTGGTTTTTTTTTACAAACTTTTAGAATTTTAAGAGAATAATTTCTGTAATTTTTGGCTCCAGCTAATCGCATCAAACTTGGATTAGTTGTAAAGCCATCAACTAAAGACTTATTATTAAAAGATTTAATAGTCTTATAGTCAGCAATATCACAAAAGATTTTTGTTTTCATTAGTCTAAATTTTTAACTATGTCTTCTGTCATCTTTTTTGCATCTGCAAACAACATTAAAGTATTATCTTTATAAAAGAGTTCATTATCTATACCGGCATACCCTGGTGATAAACTTCTTTTAACAAATAAAACAGATTTACATTTTTCAACATCAAGCACTGGCATTCCAAATATTGGACTTTTTGGATCTGTTTTTGCTACAGGATTTGTTACATCATTTGCTCCAATTACAAATGCAACATCGGAATTAGCAAAATCGTTATTTATATCTTCTAATTCAAAAACTTCATCATAAGGAACATTAGCTTCAGCTAATAAAACATTCATGTGGCCAGGCATTCTTCCAGCTACAGGGTGTATAGCGTAAGTAACTTTAATATCATTTTTTTTTAATTTATCTACCATCTCTCGAAGAGCATGCTGAGCTTGGGCTACGGCCATACCGTACCCTGGAACTATAATTACAGATGAGGCATTTTTCATTAAAAAAGCTGCATCCTCTGCGTTACCACTTTTTACTGGCTTTTGATCTTTCTTTTCTTTTTTATCATCAGTAGAATTGTCTGCTCCAAAACCGCCTAAGATTACACTTACAAAAGATCTGTTCATGGCTTTGCACATTATATATGAAAGTATTGCTCCTGATGATCCGACAAGTGCACCTGTTATAATCAAAGCAGTATTTTCTAATGTAAAACCTATTCCAGCTGCAGCCCACCCAGAATAGGAATTAAGCATTGAAATTACTACTGGCATATCTGCTCCTCCTATAGGGATAATTAATAAAACTCCGACAAGAAATGAGATTATAATTACAGTCCAAAAAATATTTGTAGATTGAGTTTTACATAGATAAAAAATTAAAACAAATATACCTATTCCAAGTACCAAATTTAAAAAATGCTGACCGTTAAATGTAATGGGAGCGCCAGACATTATTCCTCTTAACTTTAAAAAAGCTATTATAGAACCTGAAAAAGTTATCGCTCCTACTGCCACTCCAATAGACATTTCAATAAGACTGGCTAATTTTATATCACCGACATTTCCTAGATTAAAAGCTGCGGGATTTAAAAAAGCTGCGATGGCGACAAAAACCGCTGCTAAACCTACTAAACTGTGAAAACCAGCCACTAATTCTGGCATTGCAGTCATCGGAATTTTAAAAGCTATAAAAGCGCCGATTGCTCCGCCGATTATTAAGAATATAATTACATAAACTAGAGATGTTGAAAAATTTCCAATTGATAGGAATGTTACTACGATTGCAATTATCATTCCAGCAATTCCAAAGTAATTTCCTTGTCTAGATGTATCTGGTGATGATAATCCTCTAAGCGCAAGAATAAATAATATTCCAGATACTAAATAAAAAATTGCTGCTAGATTAGCTGAGATCATTTCTTTTTATCTTTCTTTTTTTTGTACATTTGAAGCATTCTTTGAGTCACTAAGAAGCCTCCAAAAATATTTATTGCTGCTAAAATGATAGCTATAAATCCAAAGATACTCGATGTATTAAAAATGCTTTCAGAAGATCCTGCTAAAGCAGCAATAATAGCACCTACAATAATAACTGATGAAATAGCGTTAGTGACTGACATCAATGGAGTATGAAGTGATGGGGTAACACTCCATACAACGTAATATCCGATAAAGATCGATAAAATAAAAATACTTAATCTAAATATAAACGGATCTATTTCCATAATTAAACTCTTTTGATTAATGATTTTTCTATTATTTCGTCCTCTAAATTAATGTTAAAATCTTTCTTCTCTTTACTATACAAGTTACGAATAAAACTAAATAAATTTTTAGCATATAAGCTTGAGGCTGTGAGTGGTAAGCTATTCATTAAACTTTTAACTCCTATTATCTTTACCCCGTCTACTGAATTAATTTTGCCTGCTTCTGAAAATGCAGAGTTTCCTCCTTGTTCTGCTGCTAGATCATAAATAATCGACCCTGGCTTCATAAGTTTAACTAAATCCTCCGTAAGTATTCTTGGGGCAGGTTTTCCGGGAATTAATGCTGTACATATAACTATGTCATTTTTTTTAAGAGCTTCTTTCATCATTTCTGCTTGTTTTTTTTTATACTCATCTGATGCTTCTTTTGCATATCCACCAGCAGTTTCCATATCTTCGTTTTGTTCAACCGTTAAAAATTTACCGCCTAAGCTTTCTACTTGCTCTTTAGATGCTGCTCTTACGTCTGTTGCTGATACAATTGCACCTAATCTTTTAGCGGTAGCAATAGCTTGTAAACCTGCTACACCTGCTCCAATAACCAAAACTTTAGCTGCTGGAACAGTTCCCGCCGCTGTCATCATCATAGGTACTGCTTTTTCAAATTCAGCAACACAATCAACAACTGCTCTATATCCAGCTAAATTAGATTGGGAAGATAAAACGTCCATTGATTGAGCTCTTGTAATTCTAGGCAATAATTCTAAAGAAAAAGGCTTAATCTTTTTATTAATAATTTTATCAATTTGGTTTTTATTTTTTGATGGATTAAGCATTCCAATTAAAATTGTATTATCTTTTAAAATTCCAATTTCTTCTTCCGAGGGACAATTTACTTTTGTAATCAGATCACTTGAATTAAATACCTCTTTAGACGATGATTTTATTTCAACTCCAATATCTTCATATTCGCTATCATTAATTCCAAGGTGAAGTGCATAACCTTTTTCAAGACACACTTTTAGACCAAGTCCAATAATATTTTTAGCTGACTCAGGAGTTAAAGAAACTCTTTTCTCTAATGTTGTATTTTCTTTTATTGAACCGACTATCATTATTAATTTTTTTTTGATTTTAAAGTAAAGTAATCGCTAATATCACTAATATTGCAATAACTGCAATTGTTCCCCATAGCACAAATTTGGTGAAGCCATCGTATGTTTTTTTAAAATCGTTATTGCTCATTTTTAGCCTTGACGAGCTTTAAATTTTGGATTTTTTTTATTAATGACGTAAAGTTTTCCTCTTCGCTTTACAAGTTTTGAATTTAGGTCTCTTTTTTTTAGTGATTTTAATGAGCTAGCTATTTTCATAATTTTAAAGCCTGGCAACGTCCTACTCTTCCATGTCTTAAGACAAAGTACCATCGGCGCTGAAGGACTTAACTTCCGAGTTCGGGATGGGATCGGGTGTGGCCCCTTCGCAATAATTACCAGGCGAAAACTTATAGTATCTTTTTTAAATTATGTAAATAGCTTAAAATAGTACTATTTTATGAAACTTGACCTAAAATTTAATTAAAGGTAATTACCGCCGTTATTACAAAATCAATTCAAAATTTATTTGGTGGGTGTGATAAGAATTGAACTTATGACCTCTTCGATGTCAACGAAGCGTTCTACCACTGAACTACACACCCAAAAAAATTACGTTTTTTTTCCAATAAAAATTACATTAAAATTGTCAAGATATTTATATTGGTCGACCTTTTCCAAATTTAATTGTTTAAATAGATCTTTATAATATTTT